>NZ_JAMYLX010000010.1:0-267471 GCF_040318265.1 Mesorhizobium sp. M1252
GCCGCCAGCGGCGCACCGCCCTCGTTCGTGAGGCGTATATAGTCGCCACCAACCAGAACTGTCAACAGTCATCGACGATGTTTTTGAACTTTTTGCGACAGAAGTTTTGGCGCCGGCGGACTGCCCCAAGGGAACATTGGCGTTGCCAAAAAGGAGCCCTATTGCCGCCGCATTGCCGTTCGACACCAAGGCCAACAAAGAAGGGCTCGGCGCGGCCCGCAAGGTGCCTTCCTATAAGAGCCAAAGCGGGGTCTGCGCATCACCGGTTCGGACCCTCCTACAAGAGGATTTAGGAGGCTCCTATAAGAGGATAAAGTCGCCTCTCTGTAAGGGGCTGTAAAACAGAGCGTGTGCGTGGGGATTTCGCCGCTTCGTTGACTTCACTCGCCGTGACAGGCAAATGTCATGGCCCAACAGAAGCGAAAAGCCGTTCCGCCCGGGGAAGAAGCAGCCTTTCTGGATGCCAGACACGGAAGATGTCATAGCCGAACTCGGCAATGAGCCGCCGCTGATCGCGGATGGCCGCAGCGGCCCGCCCGACCGGCGCGAGGTTTCGGCGCGCTGGCTGTCGGGCACCTTTCTTACCGGCGTGACCTCGAGTGTGCTGATGGGCGTGGCGTTGTTTGCCGCCCTTGACGGCCGCCAGCAGCTGGCAACCCCGCCCGAAATCGCCGAACTGGCCCAGCTCGAAAGCGGCGGCGATTCCGGCGAGGTCGCCAAGACCACCAGGCTGGTGGCGCCGCGCCAGATCGCCAAGGCCAAGGACCGCCGGCGCATGGAAGTGTCGATGGTGACCAAGGTCGGCGACCGCGACGTTATCCACACCATGCCGTTCGTGCAGATCAAGATGGCGCTGGCAGCCGGCCACACCACCAACCGCGCCTATCCGCCTTTCGACCCGATGCAGGTGTTCGGCGACGATGGCGACTCGACGCCGGCGCAGCCGGCGACGGCCTCCGCAGTTGGCGGCCAGATCTACGGCGCCAAGGTCGAAAGCGAGATGAGCCTCAAGACGGTCGATTTCCCGGTTGAGACGGCCTCCTTCGACGAAAAAAGCGACCTGTCCGCCGACGAGGTTGAAAAAGTGGTGCGCGAAGCCGGCACCGACCTCAGCGACGGCGCCGTGCAGGTCGCCTCCCTGCATTATGTCGACCCGCAGCGATTCGGCGATGCCTTCGCCGAATCGATGGCCGGCTCCTACGACGTCAAGATCGTGCCGGAAAACGTCTCGGTGGCGCCGCGCGTCGCGCTCGACGACCAGACCCCGGCTTTCGCCGAGGAAATCATTCCCTTCACCAGGGACCGCGACATTGCCGAGGCTTTCGCTGATTCGGGCTATACGGGCGATGACGCCACCGGCATGGCGGAGGCGATCGGCAAGCTGCTCAACGCACCGGCGCTGAAGACCGGAACCGTGCTGCGCGTCGGGCTCGAGGTACATGGCGACGCCGCCAAGGTCGTTCGCACCAGCGTCTATGACAAGACAACGCACATCGTCACCATCGCGCTCGACGACCGCGGCCAGTATGTGCCGGCGCAGGAACCGGAGCCGAACCCCGAATTGCTGACCGCGTTCGATGATTCGTCGGCGCCGGTGGTGGTGCGCGGCAATCTGCCGAACGTCTATGACGGCATCTACCGCGCCGCCTATTCCTATGGCATGTCGAAGAAGCTGACCCAGCAATTGGTCAAGCTCCTGGCCTCCGGCGTCGACTTCCAGTCCAGGCTCAATCCATCGGACCGCATCGACGTGCTGTTCTCGCAGCCGGACGGCGACGACCAGGCCTCCGACGAATCGGAACTGCTCTATGTCTCGTCGACCTTCGGCGGCCAGACACGCAATTTCTACCGCTTCCAGATGCAGGACGGCTCGACCGACTATTTCGACGAGGACGGATCGAGCGCCGAGCAGTTCCTGCTGCGCAATCCCCTGCCGGCCGGGAAATTCCGCTCCGGCTTCGGCGCCCGCCGGCATCCGATCCTCGGTTATGTCCGCATGCATACCGGCGTCGACTGGGCGGCGCCGATCGGAACGCCGATCATCGCCGCCGGCAACGGCACCATCGAAAAGGCCGGCTGGGCCGGCGGCTACGGCAAGCAGATCATCATCCGCCATGCCAATGGCTACGAGACCTCCTACAATCACCAGAGCGCCTTTGCCAAAGGCATCGAACCGGGCGTTCATGTCCGCCAGGGCCAGACCATCGGCTTCCTCGGTCAGACCGGCCTCTCCACCGGTCCGCATCTTCACTACGAGCTGATCGTCAACGGCACCAAGGTCGACCCGATGCGCGTGCGCCTGCCGGTCGGCAAGGTGCTGAAGGGCGACGACCTGGTCGCTTTCAAGCGCGAGCGCGAGCGCATCGATGAACTGCTCAAGCAGGAAGACAGCAATCCGCTGAAGGTCGCGAGCGCCAAGATCGAAGGCTAATGCATGTCGCCCAGAAGTGTGCCGCGGTTCTGGGACAACGACATGCCTCAAAACAAACACTTAAAGCGCGTCGTATGAATCCGTTTCAGCGCGACGCGCTTTAAGCCGTCACACTCGACGCCGGCGAATCATAATCGCCCCATCAGAGCATTCCGAATCGGGTCGGCTCCGAATCAGGTCGACTGCTCCTCTTCGGCTCGTGACCAAGGCAGCTTTTGCCCCGAAACGGTGGCCCAGGCGATAACAGCGGCAAGGAGGCAAAGCACGGCCGTCACTGTCGACACGGCCGCGAACGCCGCATCGCTGGCGGCGAGCCGTGTTGCATCAAGGTCTGGCGCCAGGCCGGCCAATGCCGGTTCTCCGAACCCCGGAATGCCCGGCCTGACGCTGGTATCGAGCATCGTCGAATAGACCCAGGCCGCGAGCGAGCCCATCGCCGCCACAGCAATCAGCCCGCCAATGCGCGAAACCGCATTGTTGATGCCGGAAGCGGCGCCGGTATCCTTGTCCTCGACCGCGGTCATGACCGCCGTCGACAGCGGCGACACCACCAGCGCCATGCCGAGCCCCATCACGGCCATCAGCGGAAAGATACCGGTCCAGAAATTGTGCATGCCGGCATGAGTGAGCAAAGCCAGCCCGGCAAAGGCGATGGCAACTACCAGGCAGCCGCTGGCGATCGGAAAACGCGGACCGATGCGATCCGACCACTGGCCGACGAGACCCGACAGCAGCGCGATCGACGCCGACAGCGGCAGGAAGATGAAACCGACCTCTTTGGTGCTCAGCCCCCATCCGGCGATCAACAGCATCGGCAGGTAGAACAGATTGGCCGACAGGGCGAAATACAGGAAGAAGGTGGCGAGGTTGGCGCCGGCAAAGGCGCCGATCCGAAACAGCTTGAGATCGATCATCGGCTCGCGCTGCCGAAGCTCGAAGACGATGAAGATGATAAGCAGCACGGCGCCTGCGGCGATGCTCGGCCGCGACATCAGCCCGCTGCCTTCGGCGCTCATCGAGGTCAGTCCGTAGGCAAGCGCCCCGAAGGCAAGCGTGGCGAGAGCGGCGCCGCCGAGATCGAGGCTTCGCTTCTCCGTCGGGGCGTCGGCGGGAATCTTGGCCAGCAGGAGATAGATCGAGATCAGCCCGAGCGGCAGGTTGACGGCGAAGATCGCCCGCCAGATACCGCCGCCAAAGGCCGACAGAACGAAGCCGCCGAGCACCGGACCGAGCGCAGTCGTCAGCGCCGAGGCGGCGGCCCAGATGCCGATCGCCCGGCCGCGCTCCTTCTTCGGATAGGCCTTGGCGATGATGGCGAGGCTGCCCGGCACCATGATCGCCGCACCAATGCCCTGAATGGCGCGAAAGGCGATGAGCACCAGCGCATTCGGCGCCACCGCGCAGGCCAGCGAAGCGACGATGAACAGCGCAATGCCGGCAACGAAGGCGCGCCTGAGGCCAAACCGGTCGCCGGCGGCGCCGCCGGCCAGAATCAGCGCCGACAGCGTCAGCGCATAGGCGTTGGAAATCCACTGGACCTCGGCCAGGCTGGCGCCGAGGTCGACGCGCATTGCCGGCATGGCAATGGCCAGGATCGACCCGTCGATGAAGCCGAGCGCTGACGCCAGGATCGCCGCTACCAGCACGAACTTGCGCTGCGACTGCGGGCAAAATGTACCGTTAGAAAGCGACCTGGTCAGGGGAACGGCTGCGGCTTCGCTCGGAGACTTCATGAGCGTCTGCTTAGACTTGTTGCGGGCCGGCAACAACCGGCCAGCGCCCTGCGCTCATGAATCCAGCTTTGGATATCGGTCTGCCTTGTGGGCAGGCCGACATCACTGCGCTGGAGCGCTCGCTTGCTCCGCAACATCATCGGCCGAGGGACCGCCGACGAACTCGACGGTGACGCCCGGCGACACCAGCTTGGCCAGCTCGCGCGCATCCCAATTTGTCAGGCGCACGCAGCCATGGCTTTCGGTCTTGCCTATCTTGGAGGGATCGGGCGTGCCGTGAATGCCATAGGTCGGCTTGTCCAGCGCGATCCACACCGAGCCGACCGGGCCGTTCGGACCCGGGGGGATGGTCAGGATCTTGTCGTTCTGGCCCTGCTTGAAATTGATGCTGGGGTTGTAGGTGTAGTTCGGATCGAGCGCGACGCGCGACACCGTATGGGTGCCGGTCGGCGAGGGCGTGTCGGCTGAACCGATGGTGGCCGGATAGGCCGCGACCAGCTTGCCACCGGCATCGTAGGCGAACACCTGCTTCTTGTCCTTGTCGGCGACGATGCGGGCAACCGGCGTCGCCACCAGCCTGCCGAAATTGGCGACCTTGATGATGGTGCCGGGACGGCTGAAGTCGGCCTCGGGATTGAGCCCCTTCAGGTAGTTCTCGTCCATGTGGAACCGTTCGGCCAAGGCTTCGGTGACGGAGGTGTAAGCCATGCGGTCGAGCTGCGCCTTCTGGCTGTAATCTTCCGGTATCGAGGCGACATAAGGCCCGGCCGCGTCCTCGGGCGTGATCGTATAATTGGCGAAAGCATCGCCACCGGTTTGCGCCAGCGCAGCCTGGATGCCGACCGCGTCGGTCGAGCGCAGATTGCTGCCGGTGATCTGGTTGTAGGCGGCAAGCGCCTTGTCGACATTGGAGCCGAAGCGCCCGTCGACGACGCCGGGTGAAGCGCCGGCGCGGTCGAGCAGCACCTGCAAGGCGGCTACATCCTGGCGTGCGCCGAGTGAAAGCGAGGGATCGACCACGGTCTTGCCACCGGCTTTCGGCGGCAGCGCGCCCTGGTCGGCGGGCGCCGCCGGTTCGGCGGGATCGATAGAGGCTTCGTTCAGCGGCTTGCGCTTGACGGGCCGCGGTTCAGCGGATTTCGGCGCTTCCGGATAGGTGTCGCTGTCATTGGCATCATCCTGCGGAGCGGCCCCCAGGAATCTGTCGCTTTCAGGATCGTATTCATCAACCGGCGGGCCGGGGATTCGTCCCTGATCGTCCAGTTGCCTGCGGCGGAAACGCGCCATGTCTTCGGGATCGTCGAGATAGTAGCGGTCGTCGTCTTCGACCGGTGCGCGTCCAAGCTCACGTGCCCGCATTTCCCGGCGCAGCGCGCGGCGGTCGAGCCTGGTCTGCGGCGGCTGGATGGCGATGACCTTGCCGGTCTCGGCATCGACGATGACGCGGTTGCCCCTGGCGTCGTAATAGATGTCGAGATTGCCGTCCTGGGCAAGCACAATGCCGCCGCTATCGGCGGCGCGGACGGCCGGCAGTGCGTTGTCCACAGTCGGCGATGCCATGGCGCTGGACGTGAGCAGCCCGGCGGCGAGCACCGAAAAGGCAAGGATCGTGCGGAACATGGTGGTCAAACTCTCCGGTACTTACAGCGCCGCGCGTCCGTTTGGACGCGCAAAGGACGCTGTAACACTTCATGTCTGCGCATGATCCTTTCCGAAAATCGAATTTCGATTTTCGGGGTCATGCGTAATTGCCGCCGCCCGGCAGTGTTCCCACCAGAACGTTCTCGCCACCGTTTGGATGCGCAAGGAACGCCCTGATCGTCAAAAGCCTGCAGGCAAACCCCTTCGCCAGCAAACCACAACATAAGCTTTCCAACATGAACCGGGCATGAAGATGGCGGATTACTGGTTGCTACAGGCCCAATTCCTTGCGCGTCTGCTTCGTCAGCTTGAGGACGACGAGGCGGTGGCTTTCGCCGAGATAGTCCTTCAGCGCATCATCATCCATGCTCTGGCTTGTCTGACGCTGGATCCATTTCATGCCGCGCGAGGCGAGATAGGGCGCCGGCCGGCAGCCGGGCTGATCCTTCAGCACGTCATAAGCCATTTCAGAGCATTTGAAGGTGACGAAGACGCCACCCTCCCGGTCATGGCCGGCGATGGTGAAGACCTTGCCACCGACTTTCCAGACATCGGCCCCGCCCCACTGCACGACATGCGTCGTCTGCGGCAGCGAGGCGCAGAAGCTGTTGTAGTCGTCCAGCGTCATCTGCACCCCCGTCAAAGGATTGTTGTTTCATAAGAAAATGCCGCGCGTCCGGTCGGACGCGCGGCGTTGGATCAGGCTGCCGCGTCGGTCGGCACCACAGTGGGCCTGGACCGGAAATTCAACCGGTCGGAGCCGGCGGTGACCTTGACGGTCGAGCCGTCGAGTATCTCGCCAAGCAGGATTTTTTCCGCCAGCGGATCTTGCAGGTCCTTCTGCATCACCCGCTTCAGCGGCCGCGCGCCATAGGCCGGGTCGTAGCCCTTCGCCGCCAGCCAGTCGATCGAATCCTGGTCGAGCGACAGTGTGATCTTGCGGTCGGCGAGCAGGCTTTCCAGCCGCTTGAGCTGGATCTCGACGATGCGGCCCATATCCTGCCGGCGCAGCCGGTGGAACAGGATCACCTCGTCGACGCGGTTGAGGAACTCCGGCCTGAACGAGGCTCTCACCACGCTCATAACCTCGTCGCGCACGGCATCGACGTCCTGCTCTTCGCCGAGATTGACCAGATATTCGGCGCCGAGGTTCGACGTCATGACGATCAGCGTGTTGCGGAAGTCGACCGTGCGGCCCTGCCCGTCGGTCAGCCGCCCGTCGTCGAGCACCTGCAACAGCACGTTGAAGACATCCGGATGCGCCTTCTCGATCTCGTCGAACAGCACAACCTGATAGGGCCGGCGCCGCACCGCTTCGGTCAGCGCACCGCCTTCCTCATAGCCGACATAACCGGGAGGCGCTCCGATCAGCCGGGCGACCGAGTGCTTCTCCATGTATTCCGACATGTCGATGCGCACCATGGCGCTCTCGTCCTCGAACAGGAAATTGGCCAGCGCCTTGGTCAGTTCGGTCTTGCCGACGCCGGTCGGTCCGAGGAACATGAACGAGCCGATCGGCCGGTTCGGATCCTGCAGCCCGGCCCGGGCACGACGCACGGCCTTGGACACCGCCTGTACCGCTTCGCCCTGGCCGACGACTCGCTTGCCGATCTCGTCTTCCATGCGCAGCAGCTTGTCGCGCTCGCCCTGCAGCATCTTGTCGACCGGAATGCCGGTCCAACGCGACACGATATGGGCGACGTGGTCGGGCGTGACCACCTCTTCGACCATGCCGGCCTTGCCGTCCTGGGCTTCGGCTTCCTTCAGCTTCTTTTCCAGTTCCGGGATCTTGCCATAGGCAAGCTCGCCGGCGCGCTGGAATTCACCCTTGCGCTGGGCAATGGCGAGGTCGTTGCGGGCCGCGTCGAGCTGCTTCTTGAGGTCAGCGGCGAGGCCAAGCTTCTGCTTCTCCGACTGCCATTTGGCGGTGATCTCGGTCGATTCCTCCTCGAGGCCGACGAGTTCCTTTTCGAGACGCGCGAGCCGGTCCTTTGACGCCTCGTCCTTCTCGACCTTCAGTGCCTCGCGCTCGATCTTGAGCTGCATGATGCGGCGATCGATTTCGTCCAGCGCCTCGGGCTTGGAATCGACCTGCATCCTCAGCCGCGACGCGGCTTCGTCGACAAGGTCGATCGCCTTGTCCGGCAGGAAACGGTCGGCGATGTAGCGGTTGGACAAGGTCGCCGCCGCGACCAGCGCCGAATCCGAGATGCGCACCTTGTGGTGCTGCTCGTACTTCTCCTTCAGGCCACGCAGGATCGACACGGTGTCTTCCACCGACGGCTCGTTGACGAAGACCGGCTGGAACCGGCGGGCAAGGGCCGCGTCCTTCTCGACATGCTTCCTGTATTCATCGAGCGTGGTCGCGCCGACGCAGTGCAGTTCGCCGCGCGCCAGCGCCGGCTTCAACAGGTTCGAAGCGTCCATGGCGCCATCGGCCTTGCCGGCGCCGACCAGCGTGTGCATCTCGTCGATGAACAGGATGATGCCGCCGGCCGCCGAGGTGACTTCGTTGAGCACGGCCTTCAGCCGCTCCTCGAACTCGCCGCGATATTTGGCGCCGGCAATCAGCGCGCCCATGTCGAGCGCCATCAACTGCTTGTCCTTCAGCGATTCGGGCACGTCGCCATTGACGATGCGCAGCGCCAGACCTTCGGCGATCGCCGTTTTGCCGACGCCCGGCTCGCCGATCAGCACCGGGTTGTTCTTGGTACGCCGCGACAGCACCTGGATGGTGCGGCGGATCTCGTCGTCACGGCCAATCACAGGGTCGAGCTTGCCGGCGCGGGCATCGGCGGTGAGGTCGCGCGCGTATTTCTTCAGCGCGTCATAGCCCTGCTCGGCGCTCGCCGAATCGGCGGTACGGCCCTTGCGGACGTCGTTGATCACCTGGTTCAGCGCCTGCGCTGTGACGCCGGCCTTGGACAGGATATCGGCCGTCTTGGCCGACTTCTCCATCGCCAGCGCCTGCAGCAGCCGCTCGACCGTGACAAAACTGTCGCCGGCTTTCTTGGCCAATTCCTCGGCGGTCGAAAACACCTTGGCCAGCGGCTGCGCCAGATAAAGCTGGCCGTTGCCGCCTTCCACCTTCGGCATGGCCTCAAGGGCGGTCTCGACGCCAAGCTTGACGTCGCGCACGTTGCCGCCGGCGCGCTCGATCAGCGAGGCGGCCAGCCCCTCATCGTCATCGACGAGGACCTTCAGCATATGTTCGGGAGTGAATTGCTGGTGATTGCGCGAGAGCGCCATGGTCTGGGCGGACTGGATGAATCCGCGGACGCGCTCGGAGTATTTCTCGAGGTTCATTTCTGTCTCCTTCCATCACCGGCCCGCTTTGCGGCACCGGATCAGATTGCGGTGACGGGCCCGCTCATCCGAGCCGGGTCCAGTTCACGCCAGATATGGGGCGCAAGCCATTGCCGCTCAAGACGTCCGGCTGATGATATTGCATGGCCGAGCAAACGAAAACGGCGGAGATTTCTCTCCGCCGTTTCATCGACTTATGTCTTGTGGGTCAGTTGTTGGCGTCGACGGCGAACGGGTCGCCGGCAGGGCTTTCGGCCGGCGCCGCATCCATCACGTCAACAGCGGCAGCGGTCTCGCCGGGGCCATCCACCACCTGGCCACCACCAGACTGTTCGTCACCGACCTGATCGGCATTGTTGCGCGGGCGGCGCGGACGCCGCGGGCGACGGGCAGCGCCGCTCTCGGTGGCTGCCTCATTGAGTTCGGCCCGGGCGGCAAGAGCCGCCGGCGACAGGTTTTCGTACAGCGGCGCCGGCTCGGAGAAACCGCTCTCGGCTTCGGGCTCAACGGCGGAAACGGTTTCCGCCTGTGCCGGGGTTTCGGTGAAGCGCTGCTGGTCGCCGCGCTGGCCGTTCTGCTCGCCACGCTGGGCAAAGTCGCCACGCTGGTCGTTCTGGCCATAGCCGCCATTGGGGCGGCGGTCACGGTTGCGGCCATTGTTGTCGCGGCCGTTGTTGTTGCGGCCATTATTGTCACGGCCATTATTATCACGGCCACTGTTGTTCTCGCGGCCGTTTTCCTGGCCGTATGCGAGTTCGGCCGGCGTGCCCTCAATCGTCGGCTGCGGACCGTTGCCGTGGTTCGCCATCGGCGCTTGAGTCTCGCCGCCATTGCCGCTGCCGGCATTGTCAAAATCGTCGCGATCTTCATCGTCGTCGAATTCGTCGCGGTTCTGCGGGGCATTCTGGATCGGCATCTGCGCCTGTGCGGCGGCAATGATGCGGTTGTAGTGCTCGGCGTGCTGGAGGTAATTTTCCGCCATAACCCGGTCGCCGGCGCTTTGCGCATCACGGGCCAGAGTGGCGTATTTTTCGGCGATCTGCTGAGCCGATCCACGGATTTTCACGTCCGGGCCGTTGCTCTCGTAGTTGCGCGTCAGGGGATTTGGGCCCTTGCGGTTGTTGTTGTTGTTATTGTTGTTGCCACCGCCGCCGCCATTGTTGTTGCGACCGCGCATGCGCCTGTTCTGCTGTTGTGGCCTCATAAGACTCTCTTCATTTTGAAATTTTCGAAAAACGTTTCGCGAACGGAGGCGCTCATGCAGCCAGCCGTTTCGTTTCTTCACCGGCGTTCGCCCGCATCAATTGCGTTGGCGCCACGTGTCATCCTGTTCCGGTTACATCACTTGCCGGACGATTCCCGCACGAAGCTTGGGCGTCGTTTGCGCAAGAAGGCAGCTATTTCCAAGGAAAACCGAATCGCTAAGAGCACTGCCTGCTTCGTCTCATCCGGTTAGGGCGGACCCTAGCCGCATTCCCCGGCATTGCCAAGCGCTTTTTTGCACTGCGTCAAGGCTTTCCCTGTTCAAACATAAGAACCCTGTCGTTTCCGCCAAGATCGACAAATGCCCCGGCCAGCCTGTAGCCGGCTGCCGCGAATATGTCTTTGACCTCATTGCGCTGCGTGTGGCCGATCTCGACCGCTATCTTGCCTTCTGCTTCCAGAAACTTTGCCGCCTCGGCGGCGATGATCCTGTAGGGGCCAAGACCGTCCACACCGCCATCAAGGGCTCTGTGCGGATCGAAATCGCGGACCTCGTCCTGCAGATTTCCAATGTCTCCAGACGATATATAGGGAGGGTTTGCGGCAATTACATGGTATCGGCCCGAAACTTTTTCGAACCAGTCGGACTGCAGCCCCACGAACCGGCCGGCGAGTCCGAGTTGCTCGGCATTGCGTATCGCGGTTGCCAGCGCGTCTTGTGAAATATCGACCCCGGTGGCGGTCGCGGCCGGAACCGCGCTGAGCAGCGCCAGCGCAATCGCGCCGGTACCGGTGCCGAGATCGAGGATACGGCATTCCCCCAGCCTTTTGGCCGTCGCGCCGGCAAAAGGCAGGATCGCCTCGACCAGCGTTTCGGTGTCCGGCCGCGGCTCCAGCGTTTCCGGCGACAGCGACAGCCGCAGGCCGTAAAACTCGCGAAACCCGAGGATGCGGTGCACCGGTTCGCCGGCCATGCGGCGCTGCAGAGCAGCGCCGATTGCGGCAACCGCACCCGCATCGACCGTCCGTTGCGGGTCGGCGATCGCCTGCGTACGGTCCGTGCCGGAAAAATGTTCGACGATCAGCCTGGCATCCAGCGCCGGGTCGGAAAGGCCGGCCGCGGCAAGCCGCTCCCGCGCCGCCCGCAACAACGGCCCGAGCGCGCCGGGCAACATGTCAGCCATCGAGGCCGATATCGGCGAGCAGCTTCGACTGATGGTCGGCGATCAGCGCATTGATGACCTCGTCGAGCTCGCCCATCATCACCCGGTCGAGCTTGTAGAGCGTCAGGTTGATACGATGGTCGGTAAGGCGGCCCTGCGGGAAATTGTAGGTGCGGATGCGCTCCGAACGGTCGCCCGAACCAACCTGCGATTTGCGTGACTCCGAGCGCTCCTCGTCTGCCTTGCTGCGCTCGAGGTCGTAAAGCCGCGCACGCAGGATCTGCATGGCTTTCGCCCGGTTCTGATGCTGCGACTTCTCCGCCTGCACCACCATGATACCGGTCGGCAAATGGGTGATGCGCACCGCAGAATCGGTGGTGTTGACGTGCTGGCCGCCCGAACCCGAGGCGCGCATCGTGTCGATCCGGATGTCTTCGGCGCGAATGTCGATGTCGACCTCTTCGGCCTCCGGCAGTACGGCCACCGTCGCCGCCGAAGTGTGGATGCGCCCGCTGGCCTCGGTCGCCGGCACGCGCTGCACGCGGTGCACGCCGGATTCAAATTTCAGATGGGCAAAGACTCCCCTACCGGAAATGGTGGCGATGATTTCCTTGAAGCCGCCGGCATCGCCGTCGCTGGCCGACACCGTCTCGAAGCGCCAGCCGCGTTCGGCGGCATAGCGCTCATACATGCGAAAAAGGTCGCCGGCAAACAATGCCGCCTCGTCGCCGCCGGTGCCGGCGCGGATTTCAAGGATGGCGTTCTTGTCGTCGGCCGCATCCTTGGGCAACAGCAGGATCTGGATGTCCTTCTGCAGCTCTTCGATACGCCCTTCGACGCCGGGCAGATCTGCCTCCGCCAGGGCCCGCATCTCGGCATCGGTGCCCTTGTCGGCAAGCATCGCCTCGAGGTCGGCTTGCTCGCGCTCGACTGAGCGCAGTTCCCTGACCTTGGCCACCATGTCCTGCAGCTCGGCATATTCCGAGGCCATCTTCACATAGGCATCGGCCGCCGGGCCGGCCGACATCTGCGCTTCGAGCATCTCGAAACGCTTGACGACCTGATCCATACGCTCGCGGGGAAGATTGACCATGGCTAATGCTATAGCGGGATGGAGCGGTCGTCGGCGAAGGCCTGCAGCAGCGCCCGCATCGGCAGCCCTTGAGCTGGCGCCATCAGATTGTCGGCAAAGAAAGCCTCCAATTCCTCCAGTGGCAGTTCGGTCAACATCGCCTTGACCGGGCCGATCGAGGCTGGAGACATCGAGATCGAGCGGTAGCCGAGGCCGATCAGCGCCATGGCGGAAATGGGTTTTCCGGCAAGCTCGCCGCACAGCGTCACCGGCGTGTGGTTGCGAACCCCGGCGTCGGCGATCTGCTTCAGAACCCGCAGGAACGGCGTCGACAGCGTGTCGAAGCGGTCGGAGAGCTGCGTGTTCCCCCGATCGACCGCCATGACGAACTGGAACAGGTCGTTGGAGCCGACCGAGACGAAATCGACCGCCTTCATCAACTCGTCGAGCTGGAACAGCAGCGACGGCACTTCCAGCATGGCGCCCACCTTGAGGCTGGTCGGCAGATGGTGGGCAAAGCGGGAGAGATGCCGCACTTCGCGGTCGATGATCTCGCGCGCCTGGGCGATTTCGCCGAGTTCGGTAACCATCGGCAGCATCAGCTTCAGTTCGCGCCCGCCGCAGGCCTTCAGCAGAGCGCGGATCTGGGTCCTGAGCAGACCCGGCCGGTCGAGCGTCAGCCTGATCGCGCGCCAGCCGAGCGCAGGGTTTTCTTCCTGGACAGCGCCCTTGAAGTAGGGCAGCACCTTGTCGCCGCCGATGTCGATGGTGCGGAAGGTGACCGGCTTGCCGCGCGCCGCGTCCAGCACGTCGCGGTAGAGCCGCTCCTGCGCCTCGGCACGCGGGAAGGTCGAGGCGACCATGAACTGCAATTCGGTGCGGAACAGGCCGATGCCGGCGGCGCCCGCCTCGGCCAGTTGCGGCAGATCGACGGCCAGGCCCGCATTCATCAGCAGGTCGACCTGGACGCCGTCCTTGGTCACCGACGGCTTCTTGCGCAATTCCCGGTAGACTTCCTGCCGGCGCGCCCGGAAGCGCACTTTTTCGGCATAGGCGGCTTCGAGGTCCGGCTGCGGCCGCAGATGGATGGTCCCTTCCTCGCCGTCGACGATGATGGCATCGCCGTTTTCCGCCATGGAAACGGCGCCCTTCATCTGGCCGGCGACCGGAATGCCCATGGCGCGCGCGACGATGACGACATGGCTGGTGGCAGCGCCGTCTTCCAGCACCACGCCGCGCAGCTTGTCCCTGGGATAATCAAGCAGTTCGGCCGCGCCCATCGAGCGCGCGACCAGGATGGCATCCTTCGGCAGTGACGCCGCGACGTCGTCAGGCCCGCGCCCCATCAGCTGACGCAGCAGCCGGTTGGCGAGATCGTCGAAGTCGCTCATCCTCTCGCGCAAATAAGGATCGGTCATGTGCAGCATGCGGGCGCGCATGTCGCTTTGGACCTTTTCCACCGCCGCTTCCGCCGTCAGGCCGTTGCGGATCGCCTCTTCCAGCCGGCGCACCCAGCCGCGGTCGTTGGCAAACATGCGATACGCTTCGAGCACCTCGCGATGTTCGCCCTCGAAGGCGACATCGCGCCGCTCCAGCATGTCGTCGATAGAAAGCCTGAGCGAACCGAGCGACGTCTCCAGCCGGCGCACCTCTTCCTCACTGTCCTCGTTGAACAGATTGGTGACGACGATGCGTGGCTCATGCAGCACGACATGGCCGAGGCCGACGCCCTCGTTGAAGGACAGGCCGGTAAAGCTGACGGGACGGCGCAGATCGAGTTCGAGGCCGGGCCGGGTCAGGCGAGCGAGATCACCGGTGGCGATCATCTCGGCGATCACCATGGCGGTCGTTTCCAGCGCCTCGACCTCGTCGTCGCGGTAGTGGCGCATGGTCTTGTTCTGCACCACCAGCACGCCCAGCGTGCGCCCTGCCCTTAGTACCGGCACGCCGAGGAAGGAATTGTAGATCTCTTCGCCCGTCTCCGGCAGGTAGGCGAAGGCCGGATGTTCCTGTGCATTGGAGAGGTTGAGCGGCCGCGCGCTCGCGGCAATGGTGCCGACGAGGCCCTGCCCCAGCCGCAGTTGCGCCAAATGGACGGCGTTCGGGTTCAGACCTTCCGTGGCATAGAGTTCGAGCACCGAATCGGCGCGCAGCACATAGAGCGAGCAGACCTCGGCGACCATGTTGGAGGCGATGTCGCGCACGATCCGGTCGAGCCGCTCCTGCGGCTCCAGCGGCTCCTGCATGAGCTCGCGGAGCCGTTTCAGCAGAACGCGCGGGCCGCTGGCCGTATCACGCATCGCGGCTTCTTCTCCAATGGGCATTTTGCCCGCCGCAGTTTCCACTGCGACCGGCGCACACGCAACAACTCAAATCGCTCTCGCTACTGCTTATCCAGACCGTACACGGAATGCAAAGTACGAACCGCGAGTTCCGTGTAGGGACCGTCAATCAGTATCGAAATCTTGATCTCGGAGGTAGTGATGGCGCGGATGTTGATCGCCTTGTCGGCCAGCGCCTTGAAAGCGGTGGCGGCCACACCGGCATGGCTGCGCATGCCGATGCCGATGACCGAAACCTTCGACATGCCGGCTTCCGACTGCACCACGTCATAGCCGATCGAAGCCTTCAGACGCTCCAGCACGGCCAACGCCTTGTCCACGTCGCCGGACGGCACGGTGAAGGTCATGTCGGTGAACTTGCCGTCCTCGGAGATGTTCTGGACGATCATGTCGACATTGATGTTGGCCTCGGCCAGCGGGCCGAAAATGCCGGCGGCAACGCCCGGGCGGTCGCCGACGCGGCGCAGAGAAATCTGCGCTTCGTCCTTGGCGTAGGCAATTCCGGTGACGACCTGCTGTTCCACGATCTCTTCCTCGTCGCAAATGAGCGTTCCCGGAGGATTGAGCAAATCCCCCATTCCGGGCGCATCGGGATCGTCGAAGGACGACCGCACGAACGTACGCACCCTGTGCACCATGGCAAGCTCGACCGAGCGCACCTGCAAGACCTTGGCGCCGAGCGAGGCCATTTCGAGCATTTCCTCGAACGAAATCTTGTTGAGCCGCCGCGCCTTCGGCTCGATGCGCGGATCGGTGGTGTAGACGCCGTCGACATCGGTGTAGATGTCGCAGCGGTCGGCCTTGACCGCCGCGGCAATGGCCACCGCGCTTGTGTCGGAGCCGCCGCGGCCGAGCGTGGCGATGCGGTTGTCCGGGCCGATGCCCTGGAAGCCGGCGACGACAGCCACCTGGCCCTCGCCGAAGCGCTTGATCAGGAACGCGCCGTCAATTTCGAGGATGCGCGCCGCGCCATGCGCGTTGTCGGTCTTGATCGGGATCTGCCAGCCCTGCCAGGAGCGGGCATGGACGCCCATATTCTGCAGTGTGATCGCCAGCAGGCCGGCAGTCACCTGCTCGCCCGAGGCGACCACGGCGTCATACTCGCGCGCGTCGTGCATGGGCGAGGCTTCGCGCGTCCAGCCAACCAGTTCATTGGTCTTGCCCGCCATCGCCGAAACCACGACAGCGACCTCATGGCCGGCATCGACCTCGCGTTTGACGTGACGCGCCACATTGCGGATGCGGGCGATGTCGGCGACGGAGGTTCCGCCGAATTTCATCACGATGCGCGCCATGGAAGCGAAATGCCTTTGACTGAAGCCGGCCCAGGACCGAAAGGGGAAGTAAGCGCTCGACAGAAGCCGGCCGCTGAATGCGCGCCTCCTTAGCCAAATGATCACGGTTTCGCAAGGCTGGCGGCGGATGCCGGCTTCAGGATCGCGGCATATTGCGTTCGGCCCCGCCGCCGCTTACCAAATGCTGCCCGCGGGAAACTCCTTTTGGTCCGGCATATCGAATGATTGTTCGCCTTCGACGCGCCATGCGGTGGCAATCGCTGCCGCTGTTCATCGGCTTCGCCGTGCTGGCGTTGATCGTCGGCACACGCGCCGTGCTGGTCGAGACCCAGAGAGCCAATCGTGAGGCCGCGCGCCAGGCGGTCGAGTATCAGGAATTGCTTTCCGGTTTGCTTACGATGGCTCAGGAGGCCGAGACCAGCCAGCGCGGCTATCTCCTGACCGGCGAGAAATCCTACCTCCAGCCTTATCGGCAGGCGGTCGACGCCATTCCGGGCCAGCTTGCCCACATCGACGGCATGACCGCGCCCGACGACGAACTCGTGCAGCAGATCAACCACGTCAAGGACGCGCTTTCACAAAACCAGGCCGAATTGGCTGAGACGATTGCACTCTACGATCGCGGCGATGCGGCAAAAGCTCTGGAACTGGTCCGCAGCGGCCAGGGCAAGGCCGCCATGGACCAGATCCGGGCCAGCATGGACACGATCCGGCGCATTGGCGGCGCAGCCATCGCCGCGCGCGACGCTCATACCGACCTGGTCGAAAACTGGCTGCGAATCGGCTCGATAGCGGCGCTGCTGGCGATCTTCCTGCTTGGCGCCTACACGGTTCGCCTTTCGCGCCGCCGGTTCCGCGCAGTGGCGATCGCCCAGGAAGAGCTGATGCGCAAGAACATCGAGCTCGGCAACGAAATCCAGACGCGTGAAAAGGCCGAATCGCAGATCCGCCAGATGCAGAAGATGGAGGCTGTGGGCCAGCTGACCGGCGGTATCGCCCACGATTTCAACAACATGCTGGCGGTGATCATCAGCGCCATGAACCTCGCCCAGCGCAAGCTGACGCGGGGCGAGCACGACATCATGAAATTCATCGAAGCGGCGACCGATGCGGCGACCCGGGCCGCAAACTTGACGTCACGGCTGCTTGCCTTCTCGCGCCAGCAGCCGCTCGCGCCTCAGGTTGTAGACGCCAATCGTCTGGTCGCCGGCATGTCGGACCTGCTTCGGCGGGCGCTCGGCGAAACCATCCGCATCGAAACCGTGCTGGCTGGCGGCCTGTGGAAGACCCATGCCGATCCGAGCCAGCTCGAAAATGCCATTCTCAATCTGGCGGTCAATGCGCGCGACGCCATGGGCGAGGACGGCAAGATGACCATCGAGACCGCCAACAGCCACCTCGACGAGAGCTACGCCGCCACCCATGCCGAGGTCAAAGACGGCCAGTATGTGATGATCGCGGTCAGCGACACCGGCGCCGGCATGCCGGCGGACGTCATGGAGCGGGCTTTCGAGCCATTTTTCACCACCAAGCCGGTCGACAAGGGCACCGGCCTCGGGCTGAGCCAAGTGTTCGGCTTCGTCAAACAGTCCGGCGGACACGTCAAGATTTACTCGGAACCCGGCCAAGGCACCACGATCAGGATCTACCTGCCGCGCTTCTTCGGCCCGGAAGAGGCCGCCATATCTTCGGAACGAGCCGGAAATCCTGCCGTGCCGGTCACCGAAACCATCCTTGTCGTGGAGGACGATCCACGCGTGCGGGCTTCCACCGCCGATGCCATGCGCGAACTCGGCTACACCGTCATTCATGCCGCAAGCGGCCAGGAAGCGCTGGAAAAGCTGGGCGACAACCCTGGTGTGGCGCTCATGTTCACCGATATCGTCATGCCGGTGATGAATGGCCGCAAGCTCGCGGAGGAGGCGCTGGCGCGCATGCCGAAGCTGAAGGTGATCTTCACCACCGGCTTCACCAGGAACGCCGTCGTCCACAATGGCGTGCTCGACCATGACGTGCATTTCCTGGCCAAGCCCTTCACCATCGAGCAGCTGGCGGCGAAATTGCGCGACGTGCTGGACGCAAAATGACCGAGACCCTGGAAATCGTCACCTTTCGCCTCAAGCCTGGAGCGGAAGCGGGCTTTGCCGCCGCCAACAACCTGGTCGCCGACTGGCTGGCGCGGCAACCTGGTTTCGTAAACCGCTGCCTGGCGCGGCGGGACGATGGCAGCTGGGTCGATGTCGTGCGCTGGCGAAGTCGCGAGCAGGCTCTCGCCGCCGCGGGCCGCATCATGGCCGAGATCGGCGATTGCGAAGCGATGCGGGCCATCGATCCCGCGAGTGTTGAGATGGGACATGCGGCGATTGTGATCTCGAGGCCCTAGGTCGACTTGCCAGCAGTCGCATAAAACCGGCCTTGACTTTCTTGCCCCGGCACCCGACTTCCTAGCGTCCGAGGAGACCCGCCCCATGCCAGAGGCCCGACGATCGACAATCGATGCCGGAGAAGTGGAACGCTTTTCCGCGCTTGCCGCCGAATGGTGGAACCCGAACGGCAAATTCCGTCCGCTGCACAAATTCAACCCGGTCCGGCTGGCCTATATCCGGGACCAGGTGGCGGCGCGCTTCGGCCGCGATCCGCGGGCGGCGCGGCCGTTCGAAGGCCTGCGTTTCCTCGATATCGGCTGCGGTGGTGGATTGTTGTGCGAGCCGATGGCAAGGCTTGGAGCCGAAGTGGTCGGCGCCGACGCCTCGGCAACCAACATCGAGGTGGCGAAGCTGCACGCGGCCGAAGGCGGCGTGACGGTGGATTATCGCGCTACGACCGCTGAGGATTTGGCCGATTCCGGCGAGAAATTCGACGTCGTCCTCAACATGGAAGTCGTCGAGCATGTTGCCGATGTCGACCTGTTCATCGGCAAGTGCGGCGAGATGGTCAAGCCCGGCGGCATCATGTTCGTGGCCACCATCAACCGCACGCTGAAGGCACTGGGCCTGGCCATCATCGGCGCCGAATATGTGCTGCGCTGGCTGCCGCGCGGCACCCACCAGTTCGGCAAGCTGGTGCGGCCTGAAGAGCTTGAAAAGGCGCTCGGCAGCGCCGCCATGACCATCATCGACCGTACCGGCGTGACCTACAATCCTCTCGCCGACCGCTGGGCACGCTCCAAGGACATGGACGTCAACTATATGGTGCTGGCGGAAAAACGATCGGTCTGAACGAAGGGGCGGCCGTGGACACTATGAGGGCCCGAGAGCTGGCGCTCGATCTTCCCGAAACGGTCGAGCAATCGCATTTCGGCAAGGCTGACTTCCGCGTCCGCAACCGTATCTTCGTCTCTCTGCCCGAAGCCGACCGTGCTGTCGTCAAGCTCGACCGCGACCAGCAAGAGATGATGGCCGCGGCTGAGCCATCGGTTTTCAGGCCCGTGACAGGCGGCTGGGGCCAAAAGGGATGGACGTCGATCATGCTCGAAGCCTGCGACGAACAGACATTCCACAGCGCAGTTCGGACGGCCTGGCGAAACGTCGCCCCGCCGGCGCTACGGAAGCGCCTCGACGCGAGCCAAATTTAAGCTTGAGCAGTTCGAGGAAAAGTGTGAAGCGGTTTCGCGGGAAAGCGCATAGCGCTTTGCCTAGGGAATTGCGTAAACAAAGAACTTATGCCTTCTGGCTCTGCGCCTTGGTGGTGATGATCACGCCGATGGTGATGATCACCGCGCCGGCCCAGGTCAGCAACTGGTAGTGCTCGCCGAGGAAGATGGTTCCGGCAAACAGGCCGACGGCCGCCGCCACATAGCCGATCTGGCTGAGATAGACCGGACCGCCCACGGCCTGCAGCCGGAAGAAGAAGGCAAACATCGCCGAGGCCGAAGCGACTTGCGCCGCGACAACCAGCGGCACGGCCCTGAGCGGGGCGAAAGCGCCGACGCCGAACAGCGCGAGAATGCCGATCAGCAGCAGCGTCGCCGAGGCCAGGTGGCTGCCGACGGCCAGTTCGATCGGACCGGTGCCTTCGGGCCAGTCGACGGTGCGATAGATATTGCCGGCGGCAAGGCTGACCGGGATCAAAAGTCCGACCAGCACCCAGAAGAAATCGGCCGGCTGGCCGGCCTCGCCGCGCGTCACCGCCACCATGACGGCGCCGATGAAGCCGACGGCGATACCGATACTGCCGAGCATATTTGGCCGTCGAACGCCGAGCAGGATCGAAAACACCAGTGTGATGACCGGCGACAGCGTGAACATGATGCCTGTATAGCCGGCGCCGAGATGCGGGATAGCCGAAAACATCAGCAGATTGGGCACGGCGTAGGACACGGCGGCGGTGATGAAGAAATAGCGCAGTCTGTGCGACGTGAGCCGCATGCGCTCGCCGTTCGCGAGCAACGCGCACAGCAGCACGCCCCCGGCGCCGAACGAGATGACGAAGGCCCAGACCATGGCCGGAACGCCGGCAGCCGTCGCCAGCTTGCCGAACGGCAGGGTCAGGCCGAGCAGGCCGCCGGTGACGACCAGCAGGCCAAGCGCCGATTCCCAGAGAAATTTCATCGGATGGTCCCGTCACTCACTTGCGGCACTGGGTCGAAACTGTATCTTGAGGTAGCATACCACAAAGATTCTTTACGTCAAGATACTTAGCGGTGAGACAGATGGATCGCGCGGCAAAGGCGGTGGAGCAATGGAAGCGGGAACGGCCGGACCTGGAGGTGTCGCCGATGCTGGTGCTTGGGCGGCTGAACGAAGCCTCTTCGCTAATCGCCCGCGAGCGCCTCGCCCCGCTGTTTGCCCGTTTCGGACTGCAGGCCGGCGAATTCGATGTGCTGGCGACGCTGCGCCGCTCCGGCCAGCCTTACGCGCTGACACCGACCGCTCTCTACGAGGCGACGATGGTGACCTCCGGCGCCATGACCAACCGGCTCGACCGGCTTGAGAAGGCCGGACTGATCCTGCGCGGCCCGCACCCCAACGACCGGCGTGGCATTGTCGTGCAACTGACCGAAAAAGGTCTGGCCTTGATCGACGAAGCCCTGACCGCCCACGTCGCCAACGAGCATGAAATCCTCGCCGGGCTCACCGGCACGGAGCGGGGGGCACTGGCTCAGTTGCTTGGCAAATTGATCGATAGCGCCAGCTGATCGCTCAATTGCGCTCCTCGGGAAAACTCGGGATCGGCATGAAATCGATGCCATCCTCGGCCAAGCTCTTGGCTTCGTCCAACGTCGCCTCGCCATAGATGCCCCGCGCATCGCTCTCGCCGAAATGGATCTTGCGCGCTTCTTCGGCAAACTTGTCGCCGACATAGTCGGCATTCTCGCGCACCTTCTCGGCCATCGCCTTCAGTTGCGCCAAAGCCTGCTTCTGGGTTTCGCCCATGGCCAGCGCAATTGTTTCCTGCTTCCGCGCGGTGGAGACGGCTGGCGCCATCAGCGCCTTTTGCACCTTGTGCGAGCCGCAGCTCGGGCAATCGACGAAGCCGCGCTTCTTCTGCGTGTCGAAATCGTCATTGCTGCGAAACCAGCCCTCGAATTCGTGCTCGTGCTCGCAGATCAGGGCAAAGCGGATCACGAAGCCGCGCCCCTGAGCCGCGGCGCTTCCACTGCGCCGGCATTGACGGCAAAATCACGCGCGTTCTTGAGATTGGGGATTTTCTTACGCGCGGCCGACGACTGCGCCGTGTCGATCTCGGCGATGATCACCTCCGGATCGTCATGGTCGGCCTCGGCGAGAATTCGACCCCATGGGTCGACGATCAGCGAATGGCCATAGGTTTCGCGGCCATCCTCATGCAGGCCACCTTGTGCTGCAGCAACCACATAGGCGCCGTTCTCGATGGCACGGGCTCGCAGCAGCACATGCCAGTGCGCCTCGCCGGTCTGGCGGGTGAAGGCGGCAGGCACCGACAAGAGGTCGGCGCCGGCCATCGCCTCGGCGCGGAACAGCTGTGGAAAGCGTAGATCGTAGCAGACGGCAAAGCCGAGCCTAGCGCCGTCGATCTCGGTGACGACGGCCTCGGTGCCCGGCTCATAGGCGGCGGATTCGCGCCAGCTCTCGCCATTGTCGAGGTCGACATCGAACATGTGGATCTTGTCGTAGGTGGCAAGGGTGGCGCCGTCCGGCCCAAACAGCAGCGCCCGGTTCGCGAGCTTGCCGTCGGTGCGCAGGATGGCGGTCGAGCCGATGTGCAGGAAGACGCCGAGTTCGCTGGCGAGCTTGCGCGCGGCCGCCACGACGATGTCCTTGTCTTCCAAGGTGAAGGAAGCAGCCCTGGCTTCCTTGTCGCGGATCAGCGCACCGGTCATTTCCGGGGTCTGGATGTAGGTTGCACCGAGGCCTGCCGCTTCGCGCACCAGCCGTTCGAGATCGACCGCGTTGCGCTCGGGGCTCTCGCCCGAACGCATCTGGATCGCCGCCGCCTTGAAAATACCCATCGTCACGTCCTCTTTGAGCAATTCCAGGAAAAGTGTGTAACGGTTTTCCGTCCGGAATTGCGTAAAAACAAAGACATAGAGCGGCGCTACGAACCGCTCTTTGTCGTCGAGCCGTTGGCAAGCAGCCTATCCAGCTGCCCCCGTGCCTCCAACTCGTGGAGGTCGTCGGAGCCGCCGACATGCGTGTCGCCGATGAAAATCTGCGGAAAGGTCGAGCGGCCATGCGCCCGCGAAATCATTTCCTGGCGCAATTCCGGCGAAAACGAAGCGTCATGCTCGGTGTAAGCGACGCCCTTGCGGTCGAGCAGCCGCTTGGCCGCCGCGCAATAGCCGCACATCATACGGGTGTAAATCGTCACATCGAGCATCGGTCCGTGCCTTTCCTCGACCTTATATAGTCGCGGACTCGTCGGCCCGAAAGTCCCCCGGCAGGACACGCGCGAAGGTCAGCACATCGACCGCTCCGGCGCCGCCCTTCTTCAGCGCCCTGGCGACCGAGCGCACGGTGGCGCCGGTGGTGTAGACATCGTCGACCAGAAGCACGCGGCGCCCAGTGATCTCGATTTCGGCTTCCGCAGGCACACGGAAGGCGGCGCGGACATTGGCCTCGCGCTCCTGCCGCTCCAGCCCGACCTGCTGGCGCGTGAGCTTGACGCGCCGGACCGCCGAGGGCGAGAAAGGCAGCCCGCTAAGCTGCGCAACCGCCCTTGCCAACTCCGCCGACTGGTTGAACTGCCGGCGAAAGAAGCGCCGCCAGTGCAGCGGCACCGGTACGACGACATCGGCGTCTGCAATTAGCTCAGCGCCGGCGCGCAGCATCCAGCGCGCCATCCACGGCGCCAGATCGGTGCGATCCTGGTATTTCAGACCTTGCACCATCTGGCGGGCGACACCTGAATAGGCCACGGCCGCCCGCGCCCGCTCGAACGGCGGCGGATCGGCGATCGCCTCGGCCGACAGGAATCCCTCGCCCATATCGTGCGTGAATGGCGTGCCCATCACCGCGCACCATGGCCGCTCCAGCAGCCTGAGTTTCGGCCAGCAGGCACCGCACAAAACGCCGGGTTGCGAGACGTGCCTGCGACAGCCGGCACAGACCGGCGGGAACAGCATCCGCGCCGGCCAGTCCAACATGGCCAGTTTCAACATGGTTTGAGCGAGGCTCTTGATCTCCATCACCGGATCGGCCACGTGGTTTTGTCGTCCGCGCCAGGATATCACTAGACGGACAAACAGGGATGTCTACCGTTGCAGCCGATCATCGATACTGAACTTTGGCTGGTGCGCAAGCGCAGGGCGCTGGCCCACCCCGTAGCCGGCGCGGATTTTCTGATGCGGCGGGCGGCGGAAGACCTTGCCGACCGGCTCGGCGCGGTCGAGCGGAAATTCGGCAAGGCCGCGGTGCTGTTTTGCCAGACGCCGGACGCAACGGACGTGGTCGCTGCAAGCGGCAAGGCAGCGGAGATCGTGCGCGTCGAGGCAGATCCAGCGTTTCTGGACGGCCGGCCAGGGCTGATAGCACCGCTGGAAACAGTGCCGTTCCAGCCGGAAAGCCTCGACCTCGTCGTTTCACTTCTGTCGTTGCAGGCGATGAACGACATTCCCGGCATGCTGGTGCAGATCCGCCGCGCTCTGCGGCCCGACGGGCTTTTCCTCGGCGCCTTTGCCGGCGCCGGCACGCTTTCCGAATTGCGCGAAAGCCTGCTCGCCGCCGAGACCGAACTCTATGGCGGCGCCAGCCCGCGTGTCATCCCCTTCACCGATGTTCGCGACGCCGGCGCACTGCTGCAGCGCGCCGGACTGGCGCTGCCGGTGGCCGACGTCGAATCGGTGACCGTCCGCTACGATACCCTCTTCGACCTCATTGCCGATCTCAGGGCGATGGGCGAAACCAGCGCGCTGACTGATCGCAGCCGGCGACCGGGAGCGCGAAAGCTTTTTACCCGTGCCGCCGAAATCTATGCCGAACGCTTTTCGGACGCTGATGGCCGCATCAGGGCAAGCTTTTCCATCGTCTGGATGTCGGGCTGGGCGCCCGATGCCTCGCAGCAAAAGCCCTTGAAACCGGGTTCGGCGAAGGTCTCGCTGAAGACGATACTGGAAAACCCCGGCGGGCGGTGACGGCGCTCCGGATCAGTGCTCGGCGAAGGCGTTTGCGAGCCTGCTGTTGTTGTCGCTGAACAGAAACTGGATCGCATTGCTGGCCTTGCCGACACCCCCGACGATGGCAAGCGACAGCACCGCAACGATCAGGCCATATTCAATGGCCGTGGCGCCTGTTTCGTCCTGCAAAAATCGGCGCAGCAATGGCTTCATGATCGTCGATCCCTCTCATCCCCGACCATATCGCCGACCTGTTAAGAAAGGTTAACGGCACAAGCTTAACAGGCTGTGAAATGGGCCTGCGTTGAGGAAGTTCTCAAGCTGGTGTCGACCTTGTTGGTCAGCAGTCGCCGCTGCGTTGGCCGTCGGCGCGGATGATGCAGACTGAGTTCGGTGAGGGCTGCAGCACGCTTCTGCGCAGCGTATAGGTGGCCCGCGAGCCGATCGAACCCGTGCTCATCGGGTCGAGACCGCCTGCAAGAGCATCGCGGCTGGATGATCGCGTCTGGTTGTCCAGCACGGGGACCGCGATCAGCGCCAACGCCACTGCGGCCGAGCCGAACAACAGCGTGACGCGCAATAAGCCGACGCCGGCGGCGCGAAAGCTGCGATCTGGCCGGATCGAGTCCCATTCCCTGTCGAGGCTCATGCAATCGCTCCCCGCGAACCCGCTTTGCCGCAATTTTTCACGACGAGATAAATCTTCCATTAACGCTGGCTAGATCAGACCGCGAAATGGCTTTGTATCACAACAGGTCGATGAGGAACTGGATTAGCGGCGCGTCGGCCGGCGGCATGGGATAGTCGCGCATCTGCTTTGGCCGCACCCATTTCAACGCCTGCCCTTCCCTGGGCTGCGCGATGCCGCGGAAGCGGCGGCAGACGAACAGGGGCATCAGGAGATGGAAATCATCATAGGAATGGCTGGCGAAGGTGAGCGGCGCCAGGCAAGGAATGTCAGTCTCGATGCCGATTTCTTCCTGCAGTTCGCGGATCAGGCATTGTTCCGGCGTCTCGCCTGGCTCTACCTTGCCGCCGGGAAATTCCCACAGGCCGGCAAGCTGTTTGCCCTCGGGCCGCTGCGCCAGAAGCACCCGCCCATCGGTATCGACCAGCGCGCACGCGGCGACCAGCAGCAGGCGTTTGCCGGTGATCTCGCTCATGCGCCCGGCGGCCGGCGATAGTGGTAGCGATAGACTTCGTCGAAGCCCAGCGAGCGATAGAGCGCCAGCGCCGGCGCATTGCCGGCCTCGACCTGCAGCCAGGCTTCGCGAGCGCCACGCAGCCTCGCCCACTTAAGCGCCGACAGGATCAGGTTGCGGCCATGGCCCTGATTGCGCGCCGACTTGGCGGTGGCGATCTCGAACAGGCCGGCAAGATCGCCGTCATGGACGCAGATCAGCACCGCCAGAGGGTCGGCCCCTTCCTCCAGCGCAAACAGCCCGACTTCGGGTTGGATGGCGCCGATGATTTCCGAAAGACCGGGCCGCAGCGATGCATCCGAGCCGCTAACCTTGAGCGACGCGCCGAGAAAGCGGCTGATATCCTTCAGCGGAATCTGGTCCATGGCCGGCGCCAGTTGCGCGTCCGCCAGCGGCAGCCGCATCACCAGGGATTCGTCGAATGTGCTCCAGCCCTCATTGTCGAGATGCTTGGCTAGGTCCGGCCCCGACAGCGGCGAGATGCGGAAGGTCAGCGGCCTGCCATAGGCGTCGAAGCGCCGGCTGGCGCGGCCGATGCGCTCGGCAATGTGCTGGGTGTCGCCGGGATCGAGCGGGTTGACCGAGTTCAGCCGCTTGGCCGGATGGCCGGCTGTCAGCCGCACCACCCAGGTGCCGTCATAATGCACGGCCGCCGCCGGCCAGGCGCGAAACCCCGCAGCCTCGTAGCGGCGCACGATGGCGAGCATGCTTGCCGGATGCCTGGAAGCCAACTCCATCAGCTCCGGTAATCGCCATTGATGGCGACATATTCCTTGGTGAGGTCGCAGGTCCACACCGTCGCCTTGCCGCGGCCGATACCGATATCGGCGCGGATGCGAATGTCGTCGCGCTTCATATAGGCCGAGGTCGCTTCCTCGGAGTAGCCCGGGTCGCGTTCGCCCTCATGCGCCAGACGGTTGTCGCCGAACCAGATCGACAGCCGGTCGCGATCGGCCGGCTCGCCGGCCTTGCCGACGGCCATGACGACGCGGCCCCAATTGGCGTCCTCGCCGGCAACCGCCGTCTTGACCAGCGGCGAATTGGCGATGGACAGCGCGATGCGCTTGGCCGAGCGCGCCGATTTGGCGCCGGTAACGGTGACTTCGACCTGCTTGCGGGCGCCCTCGCCGTCGCGCACCACTTGCAGCGCCAGCGATTTGAGCACCTTGCCCAGCGCCCGGCGGAACGCGCCGAGACGCGCATCCTTGGGATCGCTGATGGCGGGCGCGCCGCGCTCGGCAGCGGCTCCGGTGGCGAACAACAGCAGCGTGTCGCTGGTCGAGGTGTCGCTGTCGACGGTGACGGCGTTGAAGGTCTTGGCCGTGCCGCGCGACAACAAGTCCTGCAGCACGGGGGCGGCGATCGGCGCATCGGTGGCGATGAAGGACAGCATAGTCGCCATATCGGGCGCGATCATGCCGGCGCCCTTGGAGATGCCATTGATGATGACGTCGGTGTCGCCGAGCTTGACCGTCGCTGTCGCCACTTTCGGATAGGTGTCGGTGGTCATGATGGCCTTTGCGGCCTCGGTCCACAGATCCGGCTTGCCGTCCTTGACCAGTCCGGCGAGCAAATGGCTGAATTTGGTGGTGTCGAGCGGCTCGCCGATTACCCCGGTAGAAGCGAGGAACACTTCGCCTGGCGTGCAGCCTGCGGCCTTGGCCGCGGCCTCGCCGGTCAGTTCGGTGGAGGCGCGGCCCTTCTTGCCGGTGAAGGCGTTGGCGTTGCCGGAATTGACGACCAGCACCCGCGCCTTGCCGGCGCCAAGGTTCTCGCGGCAGAAGTCGACCGGCGCCGAGGGGCATTTCGACTTCGTGAACACGCCGGCAACCGCTGTGCCGGCATCGAAGACCATGGCCAAGAGGTCGGTACGGTTCTTGTACTTGATCCCGGCCTCTGCGGTGGCGATGCGCACGCCCTCAATGGCAGGCATTTTGGGATATTTCTTCGGCGCGAGCGGCGAAATCGTTGCGGACATTGGGGACCTCGGGCGACGGAAAAACGCTAGGCGAAGGCCGGTTTGCCCGATAGCACGGCCCGGCGCAAGGGCGTTTTCTTGGCCGCCGCTGTCGGCAAGCCACCAGGGATTAAGCTTGCATTTCAAATCCGTTGGCGTCACCGGGGCCTCTGGCGTTATGATATCGGCCATGGGCAGGCTGGTGATCTTGGCGGTGGCGTGTATGGGGCTTTTGCTCCTGAGCGCCGATGCGCAGCCGGAACGGCGCGTGGCGCTGGTCATCGGCAATGGCACCTATGCCGAAGCCGGCACGCTCACCAATCCGGTCAACGATGCCCTCGATATTGCCGGCAAGCTGCGCTCGATCGGCTTCGACGTCATCGAGGGCAACGATCTCGGCAAGCGCGAACTCGAGCGCAAGATCGGCGAATTTTCCGATGCGCTGGAAGGTGCGGGCGTCGGGCTTTTCTATTACGCCGGCCACGGCCTGCAGGTGGAAGGGCGCAACTACATCGTGCCGGTCGACGCCCAGCTCGACATGCCGGTCAAGCTGCAGCTCGAAGCCGTGCCGATCGACGAAGTCCTCGACATCATGGAGCAGCAGACCAAGGTCAGCCTGGTCTTTCTCGATGCCTGCCGCAACAATCCCTTTGCCCGCAGCCTGAGCCGCACCGCCACCACGCGCTCGGCAACGGCGCTTGCCGGTCTGGCGCAGTTCGATTCGACGCGCGGCTCCTTCATCGCCTTCTCGACGGCGCCAGGCGCTGTCGCCATGGACGGCACCGGACGCAATTCGCCGTTCGCCGCCGCCCTGCTGCGGCACATGGCCGAGCCCGGCCAGAGCATCAACGACATGATGATCGCGGTGCGCCGCGACGTGGTCTCCGAAACCCGCGAGGGACAGCGCCCATGGGAACAGGGTTCGCTGCTCGAACGGTTTGAGTTTGTGCCCGGCGGCGAAACGGTTGCACAGCCGAAGCCCGCCGTCCCCCCGGCGCCCGAAACAAAGGTTGCGGCACTCGAACGGTCTGTAGGCGACGACAAGACCGCAATCGAGAAATTCCTGCGCGACGACTATCTTGCGCCCGATGCCGCGGCGATCGGCGAGACCGTCAAGCGGCTCTATGCGCCTTCCGCTACCATCTTCGGCACGCGCTATGACAGCGACGCTGTCGTCAAGCTCAAGACGGACTGGTTCGCGCAATTTGCATCCTGGTCGTTCAGTCTCGAGCCCGGCAGCCTCGAGGTGACGCCGCAGGGCGAGAACCGCGCCGAAGCCGTGTTCGCGATGAGCTACGACTATATGTCGAAAGACAAATCGGCGGCGCGCATGACCGGCAAGGCACGAGTCACGCTTGGGCTGGTGAAGAGCGACGGCCAGTGGCGTATCGCCTCGGAAACCTCGCAAGCGATGAACTGAAAATCCCCGCGCAGGGCGAATGTGAGGCCTGCTTCTACAAGCGCTGGAAACGGGCCGTTTCGTTTGCCTGCCAGCTCACCTATATTGCCGGCGAGATTGTTGGCCAGGATTGCCGGCGAGATTGTTGGCGAGGACAGACATGGGCGAGGATCCGGCGCGCAGATCGATCGGGGCGCGGCGCAACCCAGACAGCGCCGAGGCCATTCTCGAGGCCGCGGAGGCGGTGCTGGTCGAGGCCGGCTATGCCGGCTTCTCCATAGAGGCCGTGGCGCGGCGGGCGCGCGCCGGCAAACCCACGATCTATCGCTGGTGGCCGAGCAAGGCGGCCTTGCTGTTAGAGGTCTACAAGCGGCAAAAGCGTGTCGACGTCCCCGATACCGGCAGTCTCGAAGACGACCTCGTCGGTTTCCTGAGGAACCTCTTCGCGCATTGGCGCGACACATCCTCGGGCAGCGTATTCCGCTCGCTGATCGCCGAGGCCCAGTCGGACGAAGCGGCGGCCGCGGCCCTGACTGGCTATGCCGATGGGCGCGTGTCCCACACCGCTCGGATCATCGAGCGCGCCAAGGCGCGCGGCGAGGTTGCGGCCGATATCGACGCAGCGCTGGTCGCCGACCTCATCGCTTCCTATGCCTGGAAACACCTTTTGACCAACCGGCTGGACGAAGATGAGGCGACAATCCGTGCCACTGTCCGCTATGTGATGTCAGGCATCTCCCGCAATTGAAAAGGGCGCCGAACGGCGCCCTTTGCATGTTTTTTCGGTGCCGGCCTTACTTGCCGGCTTCCATCGTGTCGACGGCCTTCTTCAGATTGGCGTCGGGGATTTCGACCTTGGCGGCGCCGCGCAACTGCTTGACCAGTGCGAAATACTTGTCGCGGATCACCGCCTGCTTGGCCTGGTCCTTGACGTCGTCGAAGGCCGGCGGCTGTTTGGTGCGCTTGTCCTCGAGCTTGATGACGTGCCAGCCGAATTGCGTCTGCACCGGCTCCTTGGTGTATTTGCCGATTTCGAGCGCAACTGCCGCCTTGTCGAATTCCGGCACCATCTGCCCCGGGCCGAACCAGCCGAGATCGCCGCCATTGGTTTTGCCCGAGGGATCGCTGGTGTGCTCGTTGGCGAGCTTCTGGAAGTCGGCGCCGCCATCGAGCTGCTTGATGATCGCCTCGGCCTCCTCCTTCGTCTTCACGAGGATGTGACGGGCATGAATCTCATTGACCGGCGGCGTGCTGGCGATTTCCTGATCGTAGCGGGCGCGCACCTCGGCATCGGTAACCTTGTCGACGACGCCCTTCTCGACCATCTCGCCATGCAGCGCGCGCTGCTGCAGGAACGCCATGCGGCGCTGGAATTCGGGATCCTTGTCGAGCCCAGTAGCGACCGCCTGGGCGGCCATGACGCGGATTTCGATGGCCGCCGAAAGGGCGGCGGCGCGGCGCTGCTCGGGTGGCAACTGCGAGAACTGCTGCGACAGCTCGCCCTCGGCAAGCCCAAGGTCCGCCTCGGTCAGCTTCTGGCCATTGACGGTAGCGATGACGGCGTTCGGATCGACGGGGGCTGCCGCCGGCGCTGCTGCGGCATCGGCCGGGGCGGGAGCGGCTTCCTGGGCCATCAGCGGAGACAGCGACAGGGCCGACAGGCCGAAAGCCAGGCCAAGGCTGGCGAGCGACGCACGGCGAAACAGTAAGGACATCAAGATTAACTCCAAGGGGGGATTGGTAGGGCTTGCAGATCAGCCGGATTGTGGCGGAATTTGGCGCTGCCCATAGGGCTAACGCGGCGTTGACATCAGTTGAGCCCCCTCTTATCTGTCCAACGACTTTGCGTCCAGAACCGTTTTCCGGGCGCTTTTTGTGTTTGTCCGCGTTTCACGCGGAATTGATGGGGCCGGCCGGCGCTCATCTCAAAATTGAGAATTCTATCGAAAGGACCATCGGATGGTCAGTCTCGGCGGTCTCGCCCGTAAGGTTTTCGGTTCCTCCAACGATCGTCGCGTAAAATCGACCCGGCCGCGTGTCGAGGCGATCAACGCCATGGAAAACGAGATGCAGGCGCTGTCCGACGCCGAGCTTCAGGCCCGCACGGAAAAATTCCGCCAGGATATCGCCAACGGCGCTACGCTCGATGACCTGCTGGTGCCGGCCTTCGCCACCGTCCGCGAGGCATCCCGCCGCGTGCTCGGCATGCGCCCGTTCGACGTGCAGCTGATCGGCGGCATGGTGCTGCACAATGGCGGCATCGCCGAAATGCGTACCGGCGAGGGCAAGACCCTGGTCGCCACCCTGCCCGTTTATCTCAACGCGCTTGCCGGCAAGGGCGTCCATGTCGTCACCGTCAACGACTACCTTGCCACCCGCGACTCCGAATGGATGGGCCGCGTCTACAAATTCCTCGGCCTCTCGGTTGGCGTCATCGTCCATGGCCTGTCCGACGAGGAACGCCGCGTCGCCTACGCGTCCGACGTTACCTATGCCACCAACAACGAGCTCGGCTTCGACTATCTGCGCGACAACATGAAGTATGAGCGCGCGCAGATGGTGCAGCGCGGCCACAATTACGCGATCGTCGACGAAGTCGATTCCATCCTGGTCGACGAGGCGCGCACGCCGCTGATTATTTCCGGTCCGCTTGAGGACCGTTCGGAAATGTACAACACCATCGATGCCTTCATGCTGCAGCTCGGCCCAGCCGACTACGAGATCGACGAGAAGCAGAAGACCTCGATCTTCACCGAGGAAGGCACCGAGAAGCTGGAAAACCTGCTGCGCGCGGCCGGCCTGCTCAAGGGCGAGTCGCTCTATGACGTCGAGAACGTCGCCATCGTCCACCACGTCAACAACGCGCTGAAGGCGCACCGGCTGTTCCAGAAGGACAAGGACTACATCGTCCGCAACGACGAGATCGTCATCATCGACGAATTCACCGGCCGCATGATGCCGGGCCGCCGCTATTCGGAAGGCCTGCACCAGGCGCTCGAAGCCAAGGAGCATGTGGCGATCCAGCCGGAAAACCAGACGCTGGCCTCCGTCACCTTCCAGAACTACTTCCGCCTCTACAAGAAGCTTTCCGGCATGACCGGCACGGCGCTGACCGAGGCCGAGGAGTTCGGCAACATTTACGGCCTCGAAGTCACCGAGATCCCGACCAATCTGCCGGTCATCCGCAAGGACGAGGACGACGAGGTCTACCGGACGGTCGAGGAGAAGTACAAGGCGATCGTCAAGGAGATCAAGGAAGCGCGCGCCAAGGGCCAGCCGACGCTGGTCGGCACCACCTCCATTGAAAAATCCGAGCAACTGGCCGAGCGCCTGCGCAAGGAAGGGTTCAAGGATTTCGAGGTGTTGAACGCCCGCCACCACGAGCGCGAGGCCGCCATCGTCGCCCAGGCTGGCAAACCCGGCGCCATCACCATCGCCACCAACATGGCGGGACGCGGCACCGACATCAAGCTCGGCGGCAACGCCGAGATGCGCATCGAGGACGAACTGGGCGACATGCCTGCTGGTCCCGAGCGAGAGGCGCGCGAAAAGGAAATCATTGCCGATGTCGAGCGCCTGAAGGAAAAGGCGCTAGCCGCCGGCGGCCTCTACGTGCTCGCCACCGAGCGCCATGAATCGCGCCGCATCGACAACCAGCTCCGCGGCCGCTCCGGCCGCCAAGGCGACCCCGGCCGTTCGAAATTCTTCCTGTCGCTGCAGGACGATCTGATGCGCATCTTCGGCTCCGAGCGCATGGACGGCATGCTGCAGAAGCTTGGCCTCAAGGAAGACGAGGCCATCATCCATCCGTGGATCAACAAGGCGCTGGAAAAGGCGCAGAAGAAGGTCGAAGCGCGCAACTTCGACATCCGCAAGAACCTGTTGAAATACGACGACGTCTCGAACGACCAGCGCAAGGTGGTGTTCGAGCAGCGCATCGAATTGATGGACGGCGAAGGCCTGTCCGAGACGATCGCCGAGATGCGCGAAGGCGTCATCGAGGAGATCGTCACCAAGAACATCCCCGAAAACGCCTATGCCGAGCAGTGGAACGTCGCCGGCCTCAAGGCCGAGGTCGCCGAATTCCTCAATCTCGACCTGCCGGTCGAGGACTGGGTCAAGGAAGAAGGCATTGCCGAGGACGACATCCGCGAGCGCCTGACCAAGGCCGCCGACGACGCCGCCAAGGAGCGCGCCGAGCGCTTCGGCCCAGACGTGATGAGCTATGTCGAACGCTCGGTGGTGTTGCAGACGCTCGATCATCTGTGGCGCGAGCACATCGTCAACCTCGACCATCTGCGTTCGGTCGTCGGCTTCCGCGGCTACGCCCAGCGCGACCCGCTGCAGGAATACAAGAGCGAGGCGTTCGAGCTGTTCCAGGCGCTGCTCGGCAATCTGCGCCAGGCCGTCACCGCGCAATTGATGCGCGTCGAACTGGTCCGCCAGGCCGCCGAAGCGCCGCCGCCCGAAGCGCCTGAAATGTTCGGCAGCCACATTGACGGCACCACGGGCGAGGACGATTTCGAGGGTGGCGAGACCGCACTTCTGGTCCGCCAGGAGAGCAACGCCATCGTCGCTCCAGAAGACCGCGATCCGAACAACCAGGCGACCTGGGGCAAGATCGGCCGCAACGAAGCCTGCCCCTGCGGCTCCGGCAAGAAATACAAGCACTGCCACGGCGCGTTTGCCTGATTTCGAAGGCTAGGTCGGCGGGACAGCACCCCCCTCTGGCCTGCCGGCCTCCCCCTCAAGGGGGGAGATCAGCAGCTTCGGCGCCGTAACTTCTTTCAATTTCGACAATTGGCGAAAGCCACAGTGACAGCCAATCTCCCCCCTTGAGGGGGAGATGTCCGGCAGGACAGAGGGGGGTGCGAAGGATCGCGACCTCTCGGTCCAACCCTCGTCAAAACCTCACAACAACCCCGAATCGCGCGCGGTCGCTGTCGCCTCGCCGCGCGACACCGCATCCAGCTTGCCCAGCACCGCCGAGACATGGTGATCGACCGTCTTTGGCGAAATCGTCAATTGCTCGGCGATCCGCTTGTTGGAGAGGCCGCGTTCGATCAGCTGCAGCACCTGCATCTGGCGCAAGGTGAGGCCGGCGAGGTTGGCGCGCGTCGAGCGGCGCGGGCCGCGGGCGATGCCGCCAACGCCGTTCTTGCGCATGATATCGCGCAGGCGCTGGGCTGCCGGCCTTGCCCCCAGGCCGTCAAAAATATCCAATGCCAGCCGCTGCCCCTCGTCGTCGCCGAGGATGAGCGCCAGTCCGCGCTCGTATGGCGCATTCAATTCGGCCCAGAGTGCCGAAGCCGAACGCCAGTCGCCGGTTAGAAGCAGCCGGTATGGTGTCGCCATGTCGGCGGTGTCGCCGGCCGGCATATCGGGAGAGAGCAATGTTCGCCACAGCGCCAGCTCCCCGACATGGGCACGCGAGCGCACCGGCGTTTCGGCGCGGGTGATCAGCGCCAACGCCTCTTGCCTGTCGGCCAGGCCCAGCCATGCCTGCTCCGCCATCAGCGCCGCGTAAGAGCTCAGCATCTGCAGGTCGCCGCCGCTTCCGACCAGGCGCGCCATTTCGGCGAACAGCGGCTCGGCCGAGGGATCGCCGCGCCTCAGGCGCAGTTTCGCCAATGCCAGCAGCGCCGGAAACCGGCCCACGGTGGTTGTCCGCTCATTGTCGATGACATCGCTTGCCGTCGCGGCGGCCTCATCCCATTGGCCCTGGCGCAGCTGCACATCGGCCAGCATGCCCCTGAGATAGTCGCGCCAGGTGCCGAGGTCGTTTTCGGTGCAATAGTGGATCCCGCTCTCGAGCACCGGACGCGCCGCGTCGTAGCTCATCTGGGTGATCTCGAAACAGGCGCGGTTGGTGAAGGCGCGCGCGGCATGTTCCTGGAAATTGCCTTGGAGCGCAATTTCAAGGCTTTGGTCGAGGCGCAGGCGTCCGGCATCCGGATTGAGCCACTGCTCGACGCAGCCGACATTGTTGAGGGCATGCGAGGCGATGTCGGGACGGTTCATGCGCGCAGCCAGCGCCGCTGCCTTCTCGCCATAGAACAGCGTGTCCTCCACCCTCTCCGACAGCATCGCCAGATGTGAAAGGTTCGAATAGGCCATGGCGAGTTCCGGACCGGCGGGCGCCGCTTCCAGCATCGCCACCGCCTCGGCGCCGAAGGCGGCCGCCGCCTCGCGGTCATCGCCCATTTCGCTCAGCCGGGAGAGCCATCTCAGGCTGTCGCCCTCCTTCAGCCTGTTGCCGTCGGCCTGATGCAACCGGCGCGCCTCGCCCTGCGCCGCAAGCGCGTCGTCGATCTTGCCGATGAGATGGCACTCGAAGGCATGGCTTTCGTAGAGCGCGGCGCGCTCGATCACCGGCAGGCTGTCGGCCTGCTGCAAGGCGATCTCGTAATAGCCGGCGGCATCGCGATGGGCGCCGACGCGCGACGCCTCGCGCGCGGCGATTGGCGCAAGTTCGCGCACCGCCGCCAGATTGTGCGCCTCGACCGCATGATGCACCAGGCGGCCTGTGGAGACGTCGCCATTTTCGAGCAGTGCCGCCAGCGCACGCTGGTTGAACTGCCGCCTGTGCGACGTCGTCAGCATCATTTCGATGGCGCGTCGCGCGATGTCGTGGCGGAAGGCGTAGCCGTCGCCCAGATCGTCAAGCAGGCCGTTGGCGACACACTCGGCCAACTGGCCGGCGCTGGCGACGCCGCACAGGCCTTGCAAGGCCCAGGCGTCGGCGCGGCGCGGAAACACCGACACCGCGTCGAGCATTGCGCGGGCGCCTGGCGACAGCCGTTCAGCCCGCGCCAACACGGCGTCGCGCACGCTTGCCGGCAGCGCCGTTTCGTTTTCGGCGCACAACAATTCGGTGACGAAGAAGGCATTGCCTGCGGTCGCCCGGTAGATGGCGTCGCCATCGCGGCCGGCCGCATCGGCGAGCGACAGCACGGCCGCCTCGCTGAGCAGCGGCACGTCCATGCGCGCCACGCTGCCGGCCGGGATTTCGCCAAGGGCGCGGCGCACGCGCATCTGTCCTTCGCTGCGGTCGGTGCGCGCCGTGAGCAACAGCAGGATGTGGGTGTTGGCGATACGCCGGCCGAGGAAGCGCACGAAATCGAGCGTCGCATCGTCGGCCCAGTGCAGGTCTTCGATCACCAGCAGGCTCGGTCCCTTGGCCGCAAAGGCGTCGAGCGCGTCGGAAAACAGCGGCAGTCTCTGCCCATGCCGGGCATCGATGGCGCGCGGCAGCGCCCATTGCGCTTCACGGGCCAGATCGTAGAGCGGCCCCAGCGGATCTGGGATCGACAGATCCTCGCAAGCGCTGCGCAACATTGCCGCGCTTTGCCCCACACGGGCCGCGAATGCCTCGACAAGCGCCGTCTTGCCGGCGCCGGCCTCCCCCGCCAGCACCGCGACGCGGCCATGGCCGCCTATTGCATCGCCAAGCAGGCTCTCCAGCTGCTGCAGCTGCGTCTGCCGTTCCAGAAGCATCATTGTCATCGTCTCACAGGATCGGAGTTTTCCCACCATGGCGGGCCGCTCACGACTAGCCCGTGAAGAAAGCGCGGCAATGTGACTTTGCACACATTGCCGTGCCTCTTTCCACAAAGAACGACGCCAATATAGGGAATCGTCCCGTCCAATATGGGGAATCGTTCCGATGCGCGGGCTGGGCCGGCGTGGTCAACGTCCAGCCGCGCTCCGATCGAGCGTGAACCAATGGAAAGGAAGCCTTCCATGCCTCGCTATCTGATTGAACGCACATTTCCGGACGGCCTCAACATTCCGATGACCGACATCGGCGCCACTGCGGTGGGCGGCGTCGTCATGCGCAATGCCGAAAAGGGCGTCACCTGGATCCAGTCCTTCGTCACGCCCGACAAGAAGCACAGCTTCTGCATCTACGACGCGCCGACGCCCGAAGCTATCCGCAGCACCGCTCAGAAAAACTCGCTGCCGGTCGACAAGATCACGGAGGTGCGGGTTCTTGACCCTTACTTTTACCTCTGATCCTGCGTTCGGTCGCCACGATGATGAGCATCAAATTGTCCTTCGCGGCCATGGCGAACTGCCTGATGGCCTGCCGCTCGGTGGAATCGGGCCTGTCCTGGGAAAGACCGGCCGGCCAACCTCCGTGCTCGGCCGTCTATGGCGGTTCGCGTCGAAGCTGCCTGCGTATCTGTCTGAAAGGCGGCGCTTGCCCCCGGAAGGCGGCTATCTGAGGCGCGACATCGGGCTATCGGAGCGGGACGTCCTGCAGGAATATTGGCAATATTACTTTTGGGATCGTTGATTTTGCACGGTTTTTAATGGCTGCGGCCAAAGTCCGGCAACGGAAGCCGCATCGCATGAACCGGGACGGACAAACCAAATCCTAAACCAACGCCGCAGGCGTTTCGGCATCGGCCGCCGCCGCCTCGAGCGTCAACAAACGGACGGAAGACCATGACCAAAATGCTTTGGACGACACGCTTCGCGGCTTTCGCCGCCATCTCGATCGCGGCGGGTGCGGCCGCCCAGGCACACGACGCCAATCCGCTGGTCGAAAAGGTGCGCGCAGCCAACAGCCGCTTCGAAAATGTGGCAGCCGCCACCGCCGAAGGCTATGCCCCCATCCCTTGCGCCAGCGGCATCACCGGCGGCGCCATGGGCATCCACTATGTCAACGGCGCCTATCTCAAGGACGATGCCGTCGATGTCGCCAAGCCCGAAGCGGTGATGTACGAGCCGACGGCCGACGGCAGCCTGAAGCTGATAGCGGTCGAATACATCACCTCGAAAGGCCCGGCCTCGCTCGAAGGCCAGCTGTTCAACTTCAACAGCGCCCCCAATCGCTACGGCCTCGGCCCGTTCTACGAATTGCATGTCTGGGCCTGGAAACAGAACCCGACCGGCGCCTTCGCCGACATGAACCCGAACGTGTCCTGCGACGCGATGAAGGGGATGTAACCTTCCGACACCTCCGGCACCGGACACCCCGTGCCTGGCCTTCCCCCTTGGCGGGGGGAGGGGCGAGCGATACGCCGACCGGCTCCCCAGTCTTCCCCGGCGTGCGCTCGCCTTTCGTTTTGCCACCGATGTTGCCAAGCCCTAGGCGCTCGAGCCGATGGCTGACGGAACGATAGGAATATTTTCTTGACACGGTGACGGCAGGTATGCTACATTTTTGTCCATGGTGCTGATTTGCGCCGACGACCCGGCGCCGAGGCGGATTTTTTGTTTTCCTGGGTGATTCACCGCTGTTTGCTTAACGACGCCACCCCGGCCCAAGGCTGGCGTATCCGTTTCTACGCCGCCTTCAGCCGCACCATTTCGGCCTCGAACTCGAACTTCAGCTGCGCGGCTTCTTCTTCCGGCAGCCAGAGCACCATCTGGGGCACGATCTTGCGGTAGAGCCGGACACTGTCCTGATCCCAAGGCAGTGTTTCCGCGCTTCGCGCCTCGGCGATAAGCTTATGCAACCGCGCGCGAACCCGGTCTGGATCGCCATGATAAACAGTCGGCGCATCCTCATCTAACAGTTCGGACTGTTCTTCGGCGCCAAAAAGATCGAGTTGATTTCTTGCCATGTCCACGGACGCTATGGTTCGTTCCTAACCCGGACTATGCCTCATCCCGTTTTCTGAAGCGACCACCCGCGACCGGCTTATCCCGCATTCCCGGCGTTGTCGTCAGTTGACCTTTTCGGAGTCGCCGGGGTGGCGCCGGCATTCGCGGTTTGCCAATCTCCCCACCTGAGGGGGAGATGGCCGGCAGGCCAGAGGGGGGCGCTGTCCCGCCGGCTTGCCCAGCTAAAATCCTGCGAAAGCAGCTTCGTCCACGATCACTTCCTCAACCATCTTAACCCGCACGCCGATCTTCTGCTCCTTGAGCAGATCGCATAGGCTGTCGCCATCGATCAGGTCGATTGCGGGAGCCCCATCGCGCACAGCCTCACGCCGAGCATCCGCGGTAAATGTTCCCGTGGTGATTACAAGGCCCTTGTCGGCTCGGCCCACCATCGCACCGCGAAAGTCACGCACAACCCCTGCTCCGACCCAGCCCTTCCAACGCTTGCACTGGAACAGCACATGGAACGAGAGCAGGTTAACCCGCAATACGCCGGTGCCGTCGATGCCACCGTCGCCGCTCCTCCCGGTGACCTCGACCTTGATGAAGCCAGCCTCTCGGAGGAGCCGCTGGCACAGTCGCTCGAAGGCCGCCGGGTCAAGCGCCAAGAGGATGTCGAGCAATTGCTCGCGCCAATCCTTCAAGGCGATTTCCGCTGCTTCCGCTTCAACCTCCGCGCGCTCAGGGGCAACGACGACCTTCGCCTTGCGCAAGGCTGCGTCTGCCCGCCTCACCAGTCGCACGATCTCTTCCGGAGCAAGTGAGAGCGATGCTCGGCCCTCTGCCGTCAATGTCCACACGCCGCGTTCACTGTTGTTCGTAAGGCCGGCATTCTTCAACCAGCTTCGCGCCCACGCACAGCGATAGTCGAATTTCGACCTCGGCCCATCGCCGACCAGCACCGCCCGCGCTGTGTCGGAAATGTTCATCAACACAGCCGTCTTGTCGTCAATTTCTTCGATTGAAGCCGAGCCTCCGAGTGCGTCCAACGCTCGTAAGACTGGTACAAAGAACTCTGCAAAGGGTGGGACGATGGCTTTCATCTTCCCGCCTGCTTCATCGCTTCAGTGATTGCTACCGTCTCGACACTCACGCGGGTCACCCGCATCAGCAGGTCGATCACCTTCTCCTTGTAATCGGCGAAACGATAGGTGTTGAACTTTTCGCGGATGGTCGGGTCTTTCGGCGTCTTTTCCTTGTACTGGTCAAGAATCCAGTCGAGCCCGGAGCGATTGCCGAGCCGGTAGTCCCAGACCTGCTTCGGAATGCCGGAGAGCTGTGTTTCGGTGTCGAGCCTGATGGTGCCGCTGTCGCGGTCGGCCTTCAGCATCACCTTGGGCGCAACGCCTGCTGCCCGCGACTTCCCATCTGTCGTGTCCAGCCGCTCCAGCGGCCACGGCGCGACCGTCTCGTAGCCGATGTGCAGTTCCATCAGCCGCTTGCCCCACTCCGACCATTTCCAAAAGTCCGGATAGAACGGAATGCGCGGCAACTCGCGCTTCAGATTCAGCGCATATTTCTCGCGATACACCGGATCATGCAACACGCCGTAGACGTAGTGGAAAATGTCATCCTTGGTGAGCGCCGGCTTGCGCGATTTACCAATCTCCCCACCTGAGGGGGAGATGTCCGGCAGGACAGAGGGGGACCCATCGTGCGCGCCTTCTTCATCCTGGCGTGCTATGCCCGAGGGGCGAGCTGCCAAGACCCGCCCATCCTTGCCATAGGCCCTCTGGAAGTCCTTCAGCGCCCAGTCGGTGATATTGTCGACCCGTTCACCGGACTTGGCATAGCGGTAGCGGGGCATTGCTGTCGCAGGATCTGGAACAAACTTGTCATAACTGGGAATGTTACTGGTACTTAAAACCGCGAACTTTGTACGCTTTCCGTTTGACGCGACGATAGCGGGGGTGTGATTACCTGCGACAAAAATCTGAGGCAGTTGATAGAGCATCTCATTGAGATTGTGATCATAATATAGAAATCGACAAACAAATGGTCGGTATGAACTAGGAACAATACTTCCTCTCGAATAGGTAATCTGAGTTCTCTTCTCGAGACTTTTCTTAAGAGATCGCGACCATTTCATTCCTTTGGCAAGGGTTTCCGGCCGCTTTGCATCAGCCAGTCCCATTTTGCACCTGGAAACTTCTGCGTTGTAGACATGGAGTAAAGCGTGAATTTTCTTTTCAACGTCAGATTCGGAAAATCCGTAAACCCACTCATCCCGCGCAGTTACGGCGCCCAAAGAATAAATTTTGAATATTGCCTTCTCGCCTGACTTAGTTTTTGCACCTTTGGTGCTTTTATTTGCTACCGGGATCATCGTTTCCCAATCATTATTTGTTAAATTGATCCAATTCTCCTTGCTATCTGGGCGAATGAGTTCGAATTGAATTTGGCTCAGCGGATTCAGTTGCAAAAAAGCAAACTTGTCATCTCGTGTCGCACGGATATCACATGGATGGATGTAACGGATACTGCAGGGCAGCTTGGATTTTCCGTGTTTCTTAACAAGAAACGTAATAGCTATCCCCACTGCTGCAGAGACGCCAAATATCGTATGATTCTCGTTAAGGAATATCCCATCCAGCCCAGATAACGCACGAATATCACCGCCCAGATCGATAATGTAGGCGAAATCGAACTCATCACTTATCGATCGCCTAAATCCGTCGAATGATCGGCTTTCGATGAAGCTGCGATTAGTAATGAACGCCAGCACGCCGTCGTCGGCCATCCGGTCTGACGCCCAGCGGAAAAACCGAGCGTACATGTCGTATACCTTAGTCTTCTGCGCCGTCGAAAGCCGGATGTAACTCGACTTGATAAGCTGATCGATGCGGGGATATTCGCGGTTCTTATTGTTGTCGTTCTCGTTCGCCTGATTGGCGTTGTAGGGCGGGTTGCCGATGATGACCGAGATCTTCCGCGCATTCTGGCGTTTCACACGGGCGACGTTCTCGTCCGAAAGCCCGGCGAACATGTCGTGCTGATAGCCAGCTTTGATGCCAAGCCCGGCGACATTGTCCAGCGTATCCACGAAGCAGAGGTTGGGAAATTCCGCAAACTGGCCTGAGATCGCTGCATAGGTCGCCTCGATGTTCAGGTTCGCCACATAATAGGGCAGGATAGCCACCTCATTGGCGTGCAGCTCGTTCTTGTATTTGTACGCCAACTTTCGCGGCTGGCCGCGAAAATGCTCCAGCAACTCGCAGATAAAGGTGCCCGTGCCGGTCGCAGGATCGAGAATCTCGACGTGCTCATCGATAAGCTGCTTGCCAAAATGTTTCTGCGTCAGCCAGTCGGCGCCCTCGATCATGAATTTCACGATCTCGTTTGGCGTGTAGACAACGCCCAGCCGGTCGGCCTTTTTCTTGTCGTAGACCTTGTAGAAATTCTCGTAGATCAGCTTCAGGAACTGCTGCTTTTCCTGATGGCTGGAAATCAGAGCCGCGTTGGCGCGAATCGTCGCGTAGTAGGTCTCCAGACCCTTCAGCGTCTCGCGCTTGACCTGCCCGGTGAAGAATTTTGCCTCCAGCGCATAGAGCTCTTTCGCGATGTTATTTTCGTGATGAAAGTCGCTGTTGTCGAAGACATGGGCGAAGATTTCCTCTGTCAATATGTGCTGGATCAGCATCTCTCGCACATCAGCCTCGCCGACTGACGGGTTGATCGTATCCTTGGCGTGCTGCAGGAATTTGTCCGCCGCCGAGCGGAAATCCGGATTTTTGTCATACGCCGTGTCGATGCGTTCGCGCAGTGCAGTCAGCACCGCCGGAATATCGTGCTTGAACTGTTCGACCGCCTTGCGGAAATCGCGGATTTCCTCTCGCTCGTACTTGAAGAACAGCGAGACCAGCTTGAGCAGTTTTTCGGTGTCCGTCATGGAGCAGCGAAAAACTTCCTGCCGGTTCTGAATCAGAACTGCCGTTTCCGAATTCTCGAAAATGATGTTGTCCTGCGGGTAGCCCTTCGCCAGTTTCTTGCGGATTTCGTCATCGAGATCATCGGCCGTGTCCTTGGCCTCCCAATAGCCAAGCGGCACGCGCAAATCGTGGAGGATCGTGCCGTCAGGACGGATGCGGTTCTTCTGCGGGGACAGAAATTCGTACTGGCTGATGAAATGCAGATTGTTCTGCCGCGACCACGCCTTCAGCAAATCCTTGAACGCTTCCGAGATCACGCCCTCGGTAATCGAGCCGGAGAACTTCCTAAGTCTGTCAATTTCGTTGAGATACTGCTGAACTAAAAGCTGGCTCATGTCCCCTCCGCGCAGCGGCATTAGAGCCGAACGTTTTCAGTTGTCAAAGGTTGATCGCAAGGCGGTGGCGCCATCCCATAGGCACCGCCTCTCGGCTGTCGACCGGCTCCCCAGTCTTCCCCGGCGTTCGCTCGCCTTTCGTTCTGCCACCGGCTTGACGATTGACGTACCTTGCACACGCGGCCGTCCTTGGCCCCTCGGCGCACCCGCACCTGCCCACCCTTTCTTAAGGTGTTTCGGATACATCGAAAGCTTGGAAACAGGCGGAAAACGGAGAGACATCGGGGTGCGCTTTTCCGCGGCGACGACGGCCGGGCGGTTCTTGCCGCAGCGCTTGGCGTTGCGCATGGGGCCGCTGCTTGGCCGGATCGATGCGGTGCTGTTCACCGCCGACGAGCGCGGCGAAGCCGGGCGCATGTCGCTGATCGCCTTTGCCATCCGCATCGTCAGCGCCGTCATCGCCTTCATCAGCCAGGTGCTGATGGCGCGCTGGATGGGCTCGTTCGAATACGGAATCTTCGTCCTCGTCTGGGTGACGATGGTCATCGTCGGCAACCTCGCCTGCCTCGGCTTCCACACTTCGGTGATCCGCTTCATCCCCGAATACCGCGAACGCAACATGCTCGCCGAACTGCGCGGCATCGTGGTCGCCAGCCGCCTGTTCGTGCTGATTGCCTCGACCGCGATCGCCGGGCTTGGCGCACTGGGCGTCTGGCTGTGCGCGAACTGGATCGAGAGCTACTATGTAATGCCCTTCATCCTCGGCCTGTTCTGCCTGCCGATGATCGCCATGGGCGATCTGCTGCAAGGCCAGTCGCGCGCCAATTCCTGGGCGTTGTTTGCGTTGTCGCCGACCTATCTGGTGCGGCCGGTGCTGATCCTGGCGCTGATGGCGCTGATGCTGGCAATGGGCTATGCGCCCGACGCCAGGACAGCGATCTTCGCTTCGATCGCCGCCACCTACGCCACCACGCTCGGCCAGCTCATCGGCGTGACCACACGCATGGGCAGGAATATCCCGGCCGGGCCGATGAAGGTGCATTTCGCCGAGTGGTTCATCGTCTCGCTGCCGATCTTCCTGGTCGAGAGCTTCTTCTTCCTGCTCACCAACGCCGACGTGCTGATGGTCGGCGCCTATCTCCAGCCCAATGACGTCGCCGTCTATTTCGCCACCGTCAAAACGCTGGCGCTGGTGCATTTCGTCTATTTCTCCGTCAAGGCCGGCGTCGCCCAGCGTTATGCGCAGTTCACCCATGGCGAACCGGAAAAGCTCGCCGCCTTCGCCCGCGAGACCGTGTCATGGACGTTCTGGCCGTCGCTGCTGATGGCGCTGCTGGTCCTGGCGCTCGGCGAACCGATGCTGGTGCTGTTCGGGCCCGAATTCACCGCCGGCTATCCGCTGCTGTTCCTGCTTGTGTTCGGCGTCGTGGCGCGCGCCGCCGTCGGCCCTTGCGAAAGCCTGTTGACGATGAGCGGCAACCAGAACATCTGCGCCGCCGTCTATGCAATGACGCTGGCCTTCAACATCGGCCTCAACGTGGTGCTGATCCCGCTCTTTGGCCTGTGGGGGGCGGCGATCGCCACCAGCCTCGCCATGGTCTTCGAGGCCAGCGCCCTGTCCTTCACCGTCTGGCGCAAGCTCCGCATCGTCATGCTGATCTTCGTGCCCGCTGCCGAGGGAGCCGCCTGATGGCCGCCATCCCGCTGATCGAGGAAACCAGCGGCGGCCCGGCCGGCGCAATGGTGTCGGGCCTTGCCGGCCTGGCGCGCGACGCCGATCCGGCGCATCTCGAGATCCTCGCCAACAACCGGCCGCTGCGCAAGCTGGCGATCTATCCGGCTTCGGCCGGCTTCGAACTGGTCGAGGAACTCGACTATCTGTGCACCCGCACGATCGAGCCCAACGTCTTCTTCAACCCGCGCTTTCTGGCGCCGGCCATGCCCCGGCTGGAAGATCGCGAGGTCAAGCTGGCGGTGATCCGCGACGGCGACGAATACCGCAACCGGCTACGCCTGCTGGTGCCGTTCTCGGTCGAACGGCCGGCCGTGCCGCTCGGCGTTCCGGTGATGCGCACCTGGTCGAGCCCGTTCGGCCCGATCGGCACGCCGCTGGTCGACCATGACGACCCGATCGGCGTCGTCGAGGATTTCTTCGGCATGCTGTCGCGGCCGCATCTGAAGCTGCCGAAGGTCTTCGTGCTGCCCGACATACGCCTCGACGGCCCGTTGGCCAGCGTGCTGGCCACCGTTGCCGAGACGCGCGGCCTGACAATGGTCACCACCGGCAAGGCGGACCGGCCGGTGCTCGAAAGCACCCTCGACGGCGAGGCCTATTTGAAAGCATCGCTGCGCGCGCACCACTACCGCGAATTCCGCCGCCTGAAACGGCGCCTGGGGGATCTCGGCAGGCTGGAACATATCGTGGCGCGGGGACCGGACGAAATCCGCCACGCCATCGAAAGTTTCCTGACGCTGGAGGCGGCCGGCTGGAAGGGCCGCGAGCGCACCGCCATGGCCATCGACCGCTACCGCGCCGCCTTTGCCCGCGAAGCCGTGCACCGGCTGGCCGAGCACGACATGTGCCGCATCCATTCGCTGACGCTGGACGGCCGCACGATCGCCTGCCTGGTCGTCTTCGTCGAAGCCGGCGTCGCCTACACCTGGAAGACCGCCTATGACGAGACGCTGGCGACCTATTCGCCGGGCACGCTGCTGATGATCGAGGTGACCAGGCAGCATCTCGACGACCCCAACATCATGATGACGGATTCCTGCGCCGTGCCCGACCACCCGGTGATGAGCCGGCTGTGGAGCGAGCGCAAGCCGATGGGCTCGCTGGTGATCGGGCTGACGCCGGATGCCGATCGGCTGGCCCGCCAGGCGGCTTCGCAGCTGCACCTCTACCGCGAAACCCGCAACATGGCCCGCCTGCTGCGCAATCGCGTGAAGAGTTTGCTGGGACGGCGATAGCCACTGGATCAACGGCAAGACACCAGCTATGGCTCCGGCGGCAATTTCGGCCGGCCTTCACGACAAGCCATCCTGATGATCAGAACCTTTTTGCGTCACGCCGGTCCCCGTGCGGCCTTTTTGCTGCTTGCGCTGCTGCCTGTCCGCGCCTGGGCCGATAGCTGTCCCGAGGATTGCAGCGAGCCCGCGCCGTCCATCAACATCTACAGCCACACCGCCGCCGGCCATCTCAGCCCGGCCACGCTGGGTGCACTGCCGCGCGTCTATGTGCCGAACCGCTCCTCCAACAGCGTCACGGTGATCGACACCATGACACTCAAGGAAGTCGACAGGTTCCCGGTCGGCAGCAAACCGCAGCACGTCGTGCCGTCCTGGGATCTGAAGACGCTCTGGGTCGCCAACAATGGCACCGGCAAGAACGGCAGCCTGACGCCGATCGACCCGATGACCGGCAAGCCCGGCCCGCAGATCGCCGTGGACGATCCCTACAATTTGTATTTCATGCCGGGCGCGGCCATCGTCGTCGACGAAGCCCTGGAGCGGCTCGATTTCCGCGATCCCGACACCATGGCGCTGAAGTCGAGCCTGCCCACACCCACTTGCCCCGGCATCAACCACGCCGATTTCTCGGCCGACGGCGCCTACGCGATTTTCACCTGCGAATACGGCAATGGCGGACTGGCCAAGATCGACCTGAAGAACCAGAAGGTGCTTGGCCATCTCGACTTTTCGAAAATGGGCATGCCGCAAGACATCCGCCTCTCGCCCGACGGCAAGGTCTTCTACGTCGCCGACATGATGAATGACGGCGTGTTCCTCGTCGATGGCGACAGTTTCAAGGAGATCGGCTTCATTCCGACCGGCATCGGCGCCCATGGCTTCGTCGTCAGCCGCGACGGCAAGCGGCTTTACGTCTCGAACCGCGGCTCGCACAAGATGGAGCAGGGCAAGGCAAAGGGCCCAGGCAGCGTGAGCGTGATCGACTTCGCTACCCGCGCGGTCGTCACGCAATGGCCGATCCCCGGCGGCGGCAGCCCCGACATGGGCAACGTCAGCGCCGACGGCAAACAACTATGGCTGTCCGGCCGCTTCGACAGTGCCGCCTACATGATCGACACGACATCAGGCGCGGTGACCAAGTTTCGGGTTGGCTCAGAGCCGCACGGCCTGACGGTGTGGCCACAGCCGGGGCGGTATTCGCAAGGGCATACGGGGAATATGCGCTAAGTCCGTGTTCGAGGCGCGGCTCGCACGCAAAAGGTCGCAAGGGCAACCGCCCATCGGCCGGGACCCGGAACGAGCAGGGGCTTTCCTTGGAAACCGCGAAGCTGTAGCTCCACACACTGGTTTCGGATACTGCCAGAAGATGAACCTTCGCCGCATCGTCCTCATCGTCGCGCTTCTCAATCTTGCCTATTTCGGGATCGAGTTCGCTGTGGCGCTCGCCATTGGATCAGTGTCCCTGTTCGCCGACAGCATCGACTTTCTTGAAGATGCTTCCGTGAACCTCCTTATCCTGCTCGCACTTGGGTGGTCTGTGCGCTCCCGTGCGCGGGTGGGGATGGCATTGGCGCTCATCCTTCTCATGCCGGGTCTGGCAACGCTCTGGACGGCTTGGGAGAAGTTCAACGTGCCGGTGCCGCCGCAGCCCATCGCCTTGACCTTGGCGGGACTTGGCGCTCTCGCCGTCAACCTGTCCTGCGCCTACATGCTGGCCGCGCACCGGCATCGTGGCGGCAGCCTCACAAAGGCGGCCTTCCTGTCGGCCCGCAACGACGCCTTGGCCAACATCGCCATTATTGCCGCAGGGTTGGTCACGGCCTTGCTCTGGCATTCCGCGTGGCCCGATTTGGCGGTGGGATTGGGGATCGCGGTCATGAACGCCGACGCGGCCCGCGAAGTGTGGGAAGCTGCCCGTGAAGAACACCGTGCGGCGGCCTGAGAGCACGTAGAGCGGGGCTACCGGCCGCCGCTGATTGGCGCTATCGCTGTCATCCTCAGCAGCCGCGGTTGGCTCTGTGTTCGAGGCACTGTTCGAACCCGGAGGGTTCGCAAGGGCGACCGCCCGTCGGCCGGTCAGGCCGCCCCATCGGAGCCCATGAGCGAAGCGAACTGGCGTGAGATCAAAAATGGTGCCCCTAGCCGGAATCGAACCAGCACTCCTTGCGGAACTCGATTTTGAGTCGAGCGCGTCTACCAATTCCGCCATAGGGGCTCAGGCCAGGAGGCCTGGATGGGCGCGGACTATACGGTCGGAGGCCTGTTCGTCAACTGGCCAAATGCGCCGCCGTGCCCTGCTTGCGGCAAAAGCCCGCCTTTCTGTTTCATGACGCTCCTGCCATTGTGCGGCGCGGAAAATCTTTCTAGACAGACGCGCATCAAAGCGCGTTGCGTCTGGGCAACCTGCATCCAGGAGAGCCGATGCTTCGCGGACTTTACGACTGGACCTTGTCGCTGGCGGCCCGCAAATCCGCCGAATGGTGGCTGGCCTTCATCGCTTTCGTCGAAAGCTCGGTGTTTTTCATACCTGCCGACGTCTTGTACCTGCCCATGGCGTTGGCGCGGCCCGAACGCGCCTATCGCTACGCGCTGACCGCTACTGTCGCGTCGGTGCTGGGCGGCATTGCCGGCTGGCTGATCGGTTACTATGCCTACGACACGATAGCACGGCCGATGCTGGAGCACTTTGGCGGCCTTGACGCGTTCGAGAGGTGGCAGTCGGCCGGCACCGGGCTGATGCTGGTGCTGCTCGTCACATCGGGTGCCGCCCACCTGCCGCCGATCAAGGTGGTCACCATTCTGGCAGGCGCCCTCCACGTCAACCTTTTCGTCTTCATCGTCTCCGCCATCCTGGCGCGTGGCGCTCGTTTCCTGCTTCTTGCCTGGCTGCTGCGCCGCTATGGCGAGGAGATCAAGGAATTCATCGAGAAGCGTTTGGGATTGATCGTCGGCGCCGGCGCCGCCGCCCTGATTTTGCTCTATATCCTCGTCAAATACGCCTTCTGACCGCCCAAGGCGGGCGGTGGGTCAGGACTATGCCGGCGGACGGCGAATTCAACGGACGAAACATGACAGCCACGATGACAGCCGATACCGGACGCCAGCGGACGCGCACCGCTTTGTTTCTCGCCGTCGCCATGGCCGCCACGGTCGGCTCCGCGCTCGCCTTCCAGCACATAGGCGGCTACATCCCCTGCCATCTGTGCCTGGAGCAGCGCACGCCCTATTATATCGGCGCCCCGCTGATGCTGCTGGCGGTGATTGCCTCGATGCTTAGCGCGCCCGCATGGCTGACGCGCGGCCTGCTTGCCGTCGGCGGCCTGCTGATGCTCTATGGCCTCTATCTCGGCGTCTATCATTCGGGCGTCGAATGGGCCTGGTGGCAGGGCCCGGCCGATTGCACGGCCGGCGCCGGCCCGGTCGACACCGGCGGCAAGGGCGTGCTCGACGCGCTCGACAAATTCGTGCCGCCATCCTGCGACAAGGCAGCCCTTCGTATCCTCGGCCTGTCGCTGGCCGGCTGGAACGCCATCGCCAGCTTCATCCTCGCCGCCATCGCCTTCCGCGGCGCGCTGGCGCGCGACTAATCAAGTGCGAGGTCGCGCCATGCGGCCAGTCTCTAAATGTTGGCACCGCCCCTCATTGCCCTGCCGGGCATTTCTCCCCGTATAGTGACGGGGAGAAAGACGCAGTCATCAATGGTATCGCCAATCCCGAACGCTGAAAGAAGGGCGCAAATTTGCAGCCAATTCCCTTCTCCCCGTCACTATTCGGGGAGAAGGTTGCGGCAGCCGGATGAGGGGCAGCACCTGACATCGGCGATTGCCCTGGCAAGGCCGATCGGGCCAATCCCTACGGCTCCAACTCCACATCCCAGTAGAGATAATCCATCCAGCTTTCATGCAGATGGTTGGGCGGGAACAGCCTGCCATTGTTGTGCAGGTCGTGCACGGTCGGCTGGTAGGGCTTCTGCAGCGGCCACATCTTGGCGTGCGCCGGCATCATGCCGCCCTTCCTCAGATTGCAGGGTGAACATGCGGCCACGACATTCTCCCACGTCGTCGCCCCGCCGCGATGGCGCGGGATGACGTGGTCGAAGGTCAGATCCTCGGGCGTGCCGCAATACTGGCACTGGAAGCGGTCGCGCAGGAACACGTTGAAGCGGGTGAATGCCGGGTGCCTCGACGGCTTCACATAGGCCTTCAGGCTGACGACGCTGGGCAGCTTCATCGAAAAGGTCGGCGAAGACACCGCATGCTCGTATTCGGCGACGATGTTGACCCGGTCGAGGAACACCGCCTTGATGGCGTCCTGCCAGGACCAGAGCGACAAGGGGTAATAGCTGAGCGGACGGTAATCCGCATTCAGCACCAGCGCAGGAAGCCCATCCGGAGATACGGCAACCGTCACCTTGTTGACCTCCTCGTTCTAGAACCGATCGGCGCGGATACTGTAAGCCCGACATGACAGGGATGTGAAGCGGATTGTCACTCGTCAAAAGCGGCAAAAATGCAGGATTTTAACGCTTTTTTGCCGATTCAGGCCGGGGGTGCTGCGTCCCTGCCCCTGGTTTCGCGATAATAGGACCAGAAAAGCCGCGATGCGACACCTCGCCACGGGCTCCATGATTCGGCCAGAGCGATCAGTGTTTTCTCCGGCGGACGCGGCTCTATGCCGAGCGCGTGGCCAACCGCGCTCTGCAGCGCGACGTCGCGCGCGGGGAAAATATCGGGGTGGCCGGCGGCAAACAGGAGATAGACTTCCGCCGTCCACGGGCCGATGCCCGGCACCGCGATCATAGCCGCGATCGCCTCTTCGGCGTCGAGCGAACAGAGGTGATGCAGGTCGAGCCCGTCAACCACGGCCTGCGCAACCGCGATCAGACCGCGCTGCTTCGGCCGCGACAGCCCGGCCTCGCGAAACATGTCCTCGCCGGCGGCAAGGATCGCCTGCGGCGTCAGCGGAGCGACCAGTTTCACCAGCCGGCCGAAAATCGCATCGGCGCTCGCACGGGATACTTGTTGCGAAACGATAATGGAGGCCAGGCTTCGAAAGCCGGGCTCCGACAGCCGCAGCGGCACCTCTCCGGCCATGCCGCGCACCTTTTCCAGGCGCGGATCGATTGCGCAAAGCGCATCCAGCCCGCGCGCAATATCGTCCAGTGTCGCGATGCGTTGCATGTTTTCTTGTTCCTGAACCGGCCGCACGGTAGCAATTGGCAAAACCGCTGCACAACCCGATTGCCGCTTGTGAGATGACGCTCCTGACATTCCGCTTCGCGCCGAGCCCGAATGGCGAACTGCATCTCGGCCATGCCTATTCGGCACTGCTCAACCAGCAACTGGCGCGTGCGGCCGGCGGCCGCCTGCTGCTGCGCATCGAGGACATCGACACGATCCGCTGCACGCCTGAATTCGAGGCCGGCATCTTTCGCGACCTCGAATGGTTAGGTCTCGAATGGGAACAGCCGGTGCGGCGCCAGGCCGAGCATTTCACCGACTATCAGGCCGTGCTCGACCGGCTGGTCCGCGAAGAACTCGTCTACCCTGCCTTCATGAGCCGTGGCGAGATCAGGGCCTTCATCTCCGACAGCGAAAAGCGCGGCCGCGACTGGCCGCGCGACCCGGACGGCGTGCCGCTTTATCCCGGCGCCGACAAGGCGCTGCCGATCAGCGAACGCAACCGCCGCATCGCCGAAAATGCGCCCTTCGCCTGGCGCCTCGACGTTAAGGCGGCGCTGGCGCGCGTCGGCACGGATTTGTCCTGGCGCGAATTCACCAACGAGACGCTTTCGGCGACGCAGCGCGTCGAGGCGCGTCCGCAGGACTGGGGCGACGTCATTCTGGCGCGCCGCGACATCCCGACCAGCTATCACCTGGCCGTCGTCGTCGACGACGCTCTGCAAGGCGTCAGCCATGTCGTGCGTGGCCGCGACCTCTATTCCGCGACCGGCATCCAGCGCCTGCTGCAGGAATTGCTCGGCCTCGGCCAGCCGCAGTATTTCCACCACCGTCTCATACTCGGACCGGATGGGCGCAAACTGTCGAAGAGTTTTGCTGATACCGGCCTTGCCGCGCTGAGGCAGGCAGGCATGTCGCCGGACGATGTCAGGCGGCTGGTCGGGCTCTGACTAAAGCCGGGCCAGCCCCGCCTTGAGCAGCGCCAACGCGCCGATAAACGCGAAGGCGCCGCCCAGTCCCCAGGCAACCGCGAGCTTCAGATCTCTCAGGACGATGCCATGTTCGTTCGCGGCCATGACCGCGACGAAAAAGCCGAGCGTGAACAGCAATGTGTTGCCGGTCGACCCAAAACCGTCCTCCTGCATGATGGCGTCGAGCGCTGAACCGAAGAAGAAGCCGAACACGGCCACACTGGCCACCGTCATCAACAGCCAGCTTGTGTCCAGATGCAACAGCATGCGCGCTCCCTGTCGAAGCCAAAACGCCATGTCGCCGGATCGATCGACAGAAGTCGATTGCCCTGACGCCGCCCTTTGAATTCGGCCACCTCCTACATCAGGATGAGCTTATGTACCAATTGTTTCGCTTTGCTTGCCGGATTGAACCGCATTAGAGCAATTGCCGTATTTGTCTCTTCACCGAATCGGACCTCTCCACCGGAAACGGCTTCCCCGAAAATGCACAGTCTCAAGCGGTTCATCCCCGCCTCGTTTGTCGTCCTATGGGCGACAGGTTTCATCGGCGCGCGCTACGCCATGCCCTGGGCGGAGCCCTTCACCTTTCTGGCAGCCCGCTTTGTCATCGCCGCCTTGCTGCTTGCCGGGCTGATGCTCGTGCTTGGCTCGAAGCGAGCCACAAGGGCAGAAGCGCTTCACGCCACGGTCGCCGGCATCCTCATGCATGGCATCTATCTCGGCGCCGTGTTCTGGGCGATCCACAGGGGCATGCCCGCCGGGCTTTCGGCGCTGATCGTCGGCCTGCAACCGCTGATCACCGCCGTGCTTGCCGGCCGGTTCCTCGGCGAGGACATCCTGCCGCGCCATTGGGCCGGCCTTGCCGTCGGCCTTGTGGGAGTGATCATCGTGCTGTGGCCGAAGCTCGGCGCTCTCGGCGGCGGCGTTACGCCCGAAACCCTGACGGCGTCGCTGGTCTCGGTGCTGGGCATGAGCGCCGGGACCATCTGGCAGAAGCGCTATGCCTCGGGTGGCGACCTGGTGGCGGCGACGATGTGGCAATATATCGGCGGCGGCTCGCTGATGATCCTGGCTTCGCTGGCCCTTGAGACCCACACGGTGATCATCAACGGCGAACTGATCTTCGCCATGGCCTGGCTGGTCCTGGTGCTGTCGATCGGCGCCATCTTCTTGCTGATGGTGATGATCCGCGACGGCGAGATGTCGAAGGTCGCGTCGCTGTTCTACCTGGTGCCGGCCGTCACCGCTGTCATCGCCTGGGCGCTGTTCGGCGAACGGCTCAGCCTCGTGCAGATCGTCGGCATGGCAATCGCGACGCTCGGCGTCGGGCTGGCCACGGCTCGGCCAGCCAAAACCTAGCTGCCGACACGCGCGCGCGCTTCGAGAAAGCGGCTGATCGCCGCATTGAGTTCGCCGCCGAGGATGAAGATCGCCGACAGCATATAGAGGAAAACGACGGCGATCATGATCGAGGCGAGGCCGGCATAGGTCGTCACATAGGACGAGAAATGGTCGAGGTAGGTCGCGAACATCGTCGAGCCGACAAGCCACGCAGCCAGAGTGAAGATGATGCCAGGCACCAGCGAGACAAAGCGGCGCTTGCCCGCCGGCAGCCAATAGTGGACGGCAAACAAGCCACCAATGATGACGGTTGAGGCGATGACGTAACGCCATAGCGTGATCGTGCCCGTATAGGGTTTGATCCACTCGAAATGAGCTTCCGCCAGCCGCGCCAGCAAGGGCGCAAAGACCAGGAGCACGCTGATCGCCAGGAAACCGGCCGTCGCGATCAGCACGAAGAAAATGCTCTGCACCCGGCGGTAGATGATGCCGCGCGTTTCGGCGACGCGGTAGGCGCGGTTGAGCGAGGTGCGCAGCGCCTCGATGCCGTTGGAGGCGAAATAGGCCGCCAGCAGCACGCCGTAGGTCAAAAGATCGGTGCGCCGCACGGTCAGCACGTTGAGCACTTCGCGCGCGATAGGCTTCGCGATCTGTTCGGGCCAGGTGTCGAAGACCAGGTGCACGGCAGTATCGGCGAACGCCTGCGCGCCGAGGAAGCTCGCCAGCGTGGTGGCGAAGATCAGGAACGGGAACAGCGCCATGAGCGAAGTGATCGCCAGATGGCTGGCCATGGCCCAGCCGTCATCGGTGTTGAAATGGCCAAGCGCGTCATAGAGCACGCGGCGCAGCACGACGATATTCCGCATCAAGAGCCGCGTTCCCTTCGATTGTCTCGACGCCGCGAATATGGGAAGGGATTGTGGCAAATGGCAACCCTTGCTCAAACCACGATGCCGCCTGCCAAAGAGTTGCGCACCATCATCGTCACCGGCGCCTCGTCCGGGATAGGCGCCCACTGCGCCCGTGCGCTGAAGGCGGATGGCTGGCGCGTGTTTGCAACGGCGCGCAAGCCGGATGACATAGCCGCACTTGAAGCCGACGGCATCGAGGCCTTTTATCTCGACTACCGTGAGCCGGATTCCATCGCAGCACTTGCGGCATCGGTGCTGGAGCGGACAGGCGGACGCCTCGACGCCCTGTTCAACAACGGCGCCCATGCACAGCCCGGCGCCGTGGAAGACCTGCCGGTTGCGGCATTGCGCGAGCAGTTCGAGGCCAATTTCTTCGGCTGGCACGACCTCACCCGACGCATCGTACCGGTAATGCGTCGCCAGGGACATGGCCGCCTCGTTCATTGTTCCTCGATCCTTGGGCTAGCGCCGGTGCCTTTTCGCGGCGCCTACTCAGCCTCCAAGCACGCGCTCGAAGGCCTGATGCTGTGCATGCAGCAGGAACTCAGGGGCAGCGGCATCCATGTCTCGCTGATCGAACCGGGGCCAGTGACCTCGAAAATCGCCAGCAACGGGCTGTTCTGGTTCCTGAAGAACATCGACCACAAGAATTCCGTCCACCACCTCGCCTATGCCTCGCAGCTGGCACGGCTTCGGGCCGGCGGCAGTTCATCGCGGCTGAAAAAGGGGCCGGAGGTGGTCTATGCGGCCTTGCGCCATGCACTTCTGTCGCGGCGCCCACGCCCGCACTATGTGGTAACAGTGCCGGCCAGGATCGGCGTGATGCTCAAGCGCATCCTGCCGGCATCGATGCTCTACCGCGTTCTGGCCAGACGCGCCTGACCGCAACAGAACTGGGAACAGATCATGGCAACCGTCATCAAAGTCCTCCTCGTCCTCGTCATGGTCGCCGTGGTGATCGTGCTTGTCCGCGGCCTCATCAACATGATGCGCGGCGGCTCCGGTGTGAGCTCGAACAAGCTGATGCAGGCACGCGTGCTGCTGCAGGCGCTGGCGTTGGCACTGATCCTGCTGGTGGTGTATTTCACCCGCAAGTGACGGCCGTTCGGGAGGCGACGTGGTCAAGCTCAACAAGATCTACACCCGCACGGGCGATGACGGCACCACTGGCCTCGGCACCGGTGAACGCAGGCTGAAATCCGACCTGCGCGTCGATGCCTACGGCACCGTCGATGAAGCCAATGCCTGCATCGGCATTGCCCGCCTGCACACAGCGGCAAGTTATCCCGCCATCGACGCCATGCTGTCCCGCATCCAGAACGATTTGTTCGACCTCGGCGCCGATCTCGCCGTGCCCGACGACGGCAAGCCGCTCGGCTACGAGCCGCTGCGCATCATCGCCTCGCAGACCGAGCGCGTCGAAAAGGATATCGACCTTCTCAACAAGGATCTGCAGCCGCTCAAATCCTTCGTGCTCAATGGCGGCACGCCGGCGGCGGCAGCACTTCATCTTGCCCGCACCGTGGCGCGACGGGCCGAGCGGATCATGGTGGCACTGGCGCAGGACCCGGCCGAACATGTCAATCGCGAGGGGCTGAAATACATAAACCGCGTCTCGGACTTTCTGTTCGTCGCCGCTCGTGCGGTCAATGACAACGGAAATGCCGACGTGTTATGGGTGCCCGGCAAGAACCGCTGAATTTTCGAAGGCGGGAAAGGGCTTGGGGCATGTTCATCCCGCTTTACGACTCCAACAGGTTGCGCCACATCCGGCTGCAATATGTGACGATCGCCCTGATCGCGGCCAACGTGTTGGTCTTTCTCATCACCACGATCGGCGGCGAAAATTTCAACAACGCCGCCGTGCTCGGCCTCGGCTTCATCCCTTCGGTTGTCCACGACACGGCAGAACTCTCGCCCCAATTCGTCGTCATTCCGGAGAGCCTGAGTTACCTCACCTATGCCTTCCTGCATGCCGATATCTTTCATCTCGGCGGCAACATGCTGTTCCTGTGGGTGTTCGGCGATAATGTCGAGGACGCACTCGGCCACATCCGCTACCTTATCTTCTACCTGCTTTGCGCCATCGCCGGCGCCTTCTTCCAAGGGCTCGTCGCCTGGAGTTCGGAGGTGCCGCTGATCGGCGCCTCCGGCGCCATTGCCGGCGTCGTCGCCGCCTATCTGGTCCTCTACCCCCGGGTGAAAGTGTGGGTGCTGGTCTTTGCCCGCATTCCGCTGCGTATCCCGGCCTTCATCCCGCTGATCCTGTGGATCGGCTTCCAGGTGGTGATGTTTGCCGCCGGCGGCGAAAACCAGATATCCTGGGCCTGCCATATTGGCGGCATCATTGCCGGTGGCGTGCTGGTGCTCATCATGCGCAGCCGCGGCGTGCCGCTGCTCGCCGGTGACGACGGCGAGCCGGAACCCGCCGATCAGCCAGCCGCTTCTACTGGGCCGGCGCCAGCCGGTCCCGCTCCCGTGCAACCTGAGACGCGTTGGGGCCGGGGTGGCGCTTCCGGTCACAAGTGAACCGATTTGGGTGGTTTGGCCGCTGCCGTGGCATATTGACGTGTTGCGTCGCCACAACTACGGAGAGCGCCACCGCTAGGCGGCAGAAGACCAGAATTCGTCCGGCCAGGATTCCGTTTGGCCGGAATTCAGTCAGGAATGTCGGCTTTCGACAACTCTGCGGAGGCGCACGCTGCTATAGCGCGCCCGGATATCTCAGGAGAGGTGACAGACAATGAAGATCCTTGTGCCCGTGAAGCGGGTTGTGGATGCGAACGTCAAGGTTCGCGTCAAGGCCGATGGTTCGGCGGTGGAACTCGCCAACGTCAAGATGGCGATGAACCCGTTCGACGAGATCGCGGTGGAAGAGGCGCTCCGGCTGAAGGAAGCCGGCAAGGCCGAAGAGATCATCGTCGTTTCGGTCGGCCCGCAGCAGGCGCAGGAAACGCTCCGCACCGCGCTCGCCATGGGCGCCGACCGCGCCATCCTGGTCAAGACCGACGAGCAGACCGAGCCGCTCGGCGTCGCCAAGGTGCTGAAGGGCGTCGTTGACGCCGAACAGCCCGGTCTCGTGATCCTCGGCAAGCAGGCGATCGATGATGACTCGAACCAGACCGGCCAGATGCTGGCCGCCCTGCTCGGCTGGGCACAGGGCACTTTCGCCTCCAAGGTCGTGATCGACGGCGACAAGGCCAAGGTGACGCGCGAAGTCGATGGCGGCCTGCAGACGGTGGAACTGAAGATGCCGGCGATCATCACCGCCGATCTTCGCCTCAACCAGCCGCGCTATGCCTCGCTGCCCAACATCATGAAGGCCAAGAAGAAGCCGCTCGACGAAAAGAGCCCGGCCGATTACGGCGCCGACGTCAAGCCGCGCCTGAAGGTGCTCAAGACCGAGGAGCCCAGCGGCCGCAAGGCGGGCGTGAAGGTCAAGAGCGTCGCCGAACTGGTCGACAAGCTCAAGAACGAAGCCGGCGTGCTCTGAGACTGGAAGGAACAGATAAAATGACCATTCTCCTCATCGCAGAACACGACAACGCCAGCCTTTCCGACCAGACCGCCAAGGCGCTCTCGGCGGCGCTGCAGATCGGTTCGGACGTGCATGTGCTGGTCGCCGGCAAAGGCGCCAAGGGCGCGGCCGACGCCGCTGCCAAGCTCGAGGGCGTGAGCAAGGTGCTGCTGGCCGAGGCCGACGAACTGGCCGAGCGCCTCGCCGAACCGACCGCGGCACTCGTTGTCTCGCTGGCCGGCGCCTACGACACCATAATCGCGCCGGCGACCTCGTCGGGCAAGAATGTCGCGCCGCGCGTCGCGGCCCTGCTCGATGTCGCGCAGGTCTCCGAGATCATCGAAGTGGTATCACCAGACACGTTCAAGCGGCCGATCTATGCCGGCAATGCGATCCAGACGGTGCAGTCTACCGAGGCCAAGAAGGTCATCACTGTGCGCACCGCCTCCTTCCAGGCTGCCCCCGAGGGCGGCTCGGCAGCTGTCGAGACGGTGAAGGCCGCGGCCAATCCCGGCCTCTCCACCTTCGTCGAGAACAAACTCTCGGAAACCGACCGTCCGGAGCTGACCTCGGCCAAGATCATCATTTCGGGCGGCCGCGCGCTCGGCTCCTCGGAAAAGTTCCAGGAAGTCATCCTGCCGGTCGCCGACAAGCTCGGTGCAGCCGTCGGCGCCTCGCGCGCTGCCGTCGACGCCGGCTACGCCCCGAATGACTGGCAGGTCGGCCAGACCGGCAAGGTCGTGGCGCCGGACCTCTATATTGCCGTCGGCATTTCCGGCGCCATCCAGCACCTTGCCGGCATGAAGGATTCGAAGGTCATCGTCGCCATCAACAAGGACGAAGAGGCGCCGATCTTCCAGGTTGCCGATTACGGCCTGGTCGGCGACCTGTTCGTCATCCTGCCGGAACTGCAAAAGGCGCTTTGACGCTCTCTGCTAAAGCGTATTAAATTGTGAAAGGGTGGGGTAGACGAAGCTGCCCCACCCTTTTAGTTTGCACTGCACAAAAAGCAGGCCGCAAAGGCCTTTTCGACGGGATCGCTGCAAATGGCCAAGATCGAGACGATCGGCATCATCGGCGCCGGCCAGATGGGCGGCGGCATCGCGCATGTATCAGCACTTTCGGGTTTCAAGGTGCTGATCTACGACGTCTCGCCCGACCGTATCGAGAAGGGCATTGCCACGGTCAGCGGCAACATGGCCCGTCAGGTCGGCTCCGGCAAGCTTGAGGAAAAGCTGCGTAACGAAGCGATGGCGCGCATTTCCGCAGCCCCCACCATGGCTGATCTCGCCGGTGCCGATCTGGTTATCGAGGCGGCGACCGAGGACGAGACGGTCAAGCGCAAGATTTACGCGCAGCTCTGTCCCCAGCTCAACCCGGAAGCCATTCTGGCGACCAACACCTCGTCGATTTCGATCACCCGGCTTGCCGCGCAGACCGACCGTCCCGAGCGTTTCATCGGCATACATTTCATGAACCCCGTGCCGCTGATGAAGCTGGTCGAACTGGTGCGCGGCATCGCTACCGAGGATCAGACCTTCGAGGCGGCCAAGGCCTATGTGAAACAGCTCGACAAGACGATCACCGTCTCTGAAGATTTTCCGGCCTTTATCGTCAACCGCATTCTGTTGCCGATGATCAACGAGGCGATCTACACGCTCTATGAGGGGGTAGGCTCGGTCGATGCCATCGACACCGCCATGCGGCTCGGCGCCAACCATCCGATGGGACCGCTGCAGCTCGCCGATTTCATCGGCCTCGACACCTGCCTCTCGATCATGCAGGTGCTGCATGACGGCCTGTCGGATTCGAAATATCGCCCCTGCCCGCTGCTGGTGAAATATGTCGAGGCCGGCTGGCTCGGCCGCAAGACCGGGCGCGGCTTCTACGATTATCGCGGCGAGCAACCGGTTCCGACGCGCTAACCACCAGAACGAAAGTTCCGTGCTCCCTCAGGACGCCGCTGCAAGCGGCGGCTCTGCTTGGCCGCTTGATCCGGTATCGTCAGGCGCCACGGAAACACAGCCGCGGCCGGCGGCCTTGGCCGCATAGCAGGCAGCATCGGCCCGGGCGATGATCTCGTCGACTTCACCGCTGTTGCTGTGGATCGGCGCAAGCCCGATGCTGGCGTCTATCGCATGCGGCCGGCCGTCCCAGGTGAACTGCAGGGCGCGGATCGCTTCAATGATCGAGCGCGCGGCAATCCTGGCGCCGGCGCTCGAGCCGGCTTTCAGGACGACCGCGAATTCGTCGCCGCCGAGGCGGGCCACGATATCCTCCGGCCCAAGCGCACCGCGAATGGCCTCGGCAACCCGCTTCAGCAAGGCGTCGCCGGCGGCGTGGCCGCCAGTGTCGTTGACCAGCTTGAAATGATCGAGATCGATGAACATGAAATGATGCTCGCCCGCCGGCCTGGCCGTGCCGGCCTTGCGGCTCCGGTCGACCAGTTCCTCCATGGTGCGGATAAAGCTCGAACGGTTGGCAAGGCCGGTCAGCGCATCATGCGCGGCGGCATAGGCGAGTTGGCGCTGCAAGGCGCGCGCATCTGTGAAGTCCTGGAAGACGATGACCAGGCCGCAGAACTCCTGGCGGTCGTTCATGATCGGCGACACCACCTGGCGGATGCTGCAGCGCGTGTCGTCGCGACGGATGAGGACGGCGCGACTGTTCTGGTCGGCAGGGCTGGCGCTGCCGAGCGCCGGCCGCGTCATGCCGATCCTTTGCCCGGTTTCTTCGTCCACCGCCCAGTAGACATGGCCAAGCGTCTTGCCGAGCGCCTCTGCGCCAACAACGCCGGTGAGCTTTTCGGCGACAGGGTTCATGAAGGTGATGCGGTTTGCGGCATCGGTGCAGATGACGGCGTCGCCGATCGACTGCAGCGTCACCCTCAGCCGCTCCTTCTCGTCGGCCAGCATTGCCGCCGATACGATGAGGCTTTCCTCGGTTTGCTTGCGCTGGGTGATGTCGGTCAGGCTGCCGATGGCCCTGACCAACCTTCCGTCCTTGTCGCGTTCGAGCGTCTTGCCGCGATCAAGGATCCAGACCCAGTGGCCATCCTTGTGGCGCATCCGGAACTCGGCTTCGAAGAACGGTGTCCTGCCCTCCAGATGGGCACGATCGGCTTCGGCCACGTTTTCGCGATCGTCGGGGTGGATCATCGCCAGCCAGCGGTCGGGGTCGCCGTCCAGCTCGCCATCGGCATAGCCCAGCATCTTCACCCAGGTGGCGGAGTAGGTGGTGCCACCCTTGCGCATGTCGAGGTCCCAGACGCCTTGTCCGGCGCTGGCCAGGGCAAAATTCCAGCGCGTTTCGGCCTCGGCTATGCGCGCCTCGGATTGCTTGCGCGCATCGATATCCTCGATCTGCGAGACCAGGTAGAGCGGGCTGCCGCTCTTCTCGTCGCGAATGACGGAACCGGCAAGATGGGCCCATACCGGCGTGCCGTCCTTCCTGAGGTAGCGCTTTTCGAAGTGGAAGGCGTTGACGGTGCCCGCTCGCATGCCGTCCATCGTCTCACGGCCGATCTGCACATCGTCGGGATGGGTGATCTGAAAGAAGGTCAGCGCCTCGATCTCCTGCTTGCTGTAGCCGAGCATGGCGGCGAAGGCCGGGTTGGTTTCGTGGATGCGGCCGTCGAGGCCGACAATGGCGATGCCGATCGCCGAATCCTCCATGGCGCGGCGGAAACGCTGCTCGCTTTCGGCGATCTGCCGACGATCGTCCAGTATCCGGTAAATGAACAGGGCGGCGAGAATCAGCGCCACGGCGGCGACCGGCACCGATATCTGCAGGCATAGCTTCAGCACTTCGGCGCTGACATCGAGCCGCGACAGCAGGAGCGCGACCACGGCAGCGCAAAGCCCTCCGGCCGCAAGCACCAAAGCCACGTGACTGTCAGCCCGCAGGCTTTTTCGCTCTCGCCGCATCACTGTGCATGCCACCCCATGCGCAACACATTTCTGCAAAAAACACTGGATGATCGATTTTAAGGAAAGGTTGCGCCGGAGCCACCGGCAACACGGTGAACCCGCAAACAATTGCCGGCATGATTAAGGATCGGTGATTATTGGGCGATCTTGAACGGCCCGGTCACCAGCGCACGAAGAACCGTCCCCCGAGCGCGCCCAGACCGGCGAGGACGGCGATGGCGAGCGTGTACCAGGTGGCGACGAAAAGCGGCGAATCGTCGAAGCAGTGCGCGGCGTAGAAGGTCGCCGCCAGGCCGCCGGCGAGCAGTCCCGCGACCGCCCCGGCCAACACCGGCCGCGTCGGCGCGCCATAGCGCAGCATCCACAGGAAGACGGCAAGCGGGCCGATGCCGATCAGCGGGATGAAACCCATGCAGATCATCATGTTGGAGCCGACCATGCGCGTGCTCCACATCGGCTCCGGCACCATGAACAGTTCGAGAGCCACCGCCACGGCCACCAGCAGCGGCGCCGCCAGTATCCAGGCCGCAGCTCTCGCCGTCGAAGCGCCCGGCGTCGACAACGCCCGGACCAGGCCAAAGGCGGTGACGGCGAGCACGATGGTGAACACGAACTTCGCCAGGAACCGCATCGTGTGCATGGCGGTCATGATGTCGGGACGCGGGCCGATGGTGAGAAAGAAGACCAGAGCCGCGATCACCGCCGCGGCTGCCGCCGCCATCAACCAGGCCGAGCGCAGCGGCATCGCCTTGCTGCTTGTGTCGGCGTCGAGTGCCTTGATGAGATCCTCCGTCCTCATGTCACTGCCGCCCGAAGCGCCCCTGCCCAAATCGCTTGGCGATCGCGGCAAGCCCGCGATGCAGCGACACCCGCACCGCCGTCTCGCTGACGCCGAGCCTGGCCGCCGTCTCGCCGATGGAGCGGCCGTCGACCGAGATCGAAGAAACGACGGAACGCTGCGCAGCCGGCAGTCCGTCCAGCGCCCGGTTGATGTCGCGTTCGCTGACGGTCTCGGTTTCCGGCTCGGCAAAGGTCTCGGCGATCTCGTCGATCTCGATTTCGATGCGCCGTCCGCGCCGCCGGAAAGCATCGATCAGCTTGAAGCGGGCTATCGCATAGATCCATGGCAACACCGGCGCGTCCTGGCGCCAGGTATGCCGTTTCACATGAATGGCCAGCAAGGTTTCCTGCACGACATCCTCGGGATCGACCCCGCCCTGTACGATCTTGCGCCTCGCAAAGCCGCGAACCAGCGCGGCGATCCGGTGCAAAAAGTCGGCGTAGGCCCTTTCATCTCCCGCGATCGCGGCCCGCATCAGCCGGGAAAGCTCGGCCTCATCCTTGCCGCTCACAAGAGTTCACTCCCCGATCTTCGCGCCTCGGCACCGATTTGTTACGTGTCCGGCGAAATGATGTCCAAGCCAAAGTGCCGCAAAATCACGAAAGTTTGCGGGAGCGGCGACCGATTGAAGCAGCCGAGCAATGTTGACTACTGCTGTCAGGTATCGATAGGTGCAGCCTGCGAAACCAGAACCACCGAGATTGAGGATGACGCCATGAGATACACGCTCTCCACCCTAGCGGGGGCCACAGCGCTGGCCGTGAGCATGATCGCCGGGCCGGCGATGGCCGCGGATGCCGGCATCATCGTCTACAACGCCCAGCATGAGAGCCTGGCCAAGGAATGGGTCGAAGGTTTCACCAAGGAAACCGGCATCAAGGTCACGCTGCGCAATGGCGGCGACAGCGATTTCTCCAACCAGATCGTCGCCGAGGGCGCTTCTTCGCCGGCCGACGTGTTCCTGACCGAGAACTCGCCGGCCATGACTCTGGTCGAAGCGGCGGGCCTTTTCGCGCCGGTCGACGCCGACACGCTGGCGCAAGTCCCGGCCGAATTCCAGCCGAGCAGCGGCAAATGGGTGGGTGTCGCGGCGCGCAGCACCGTCTTTGCCTACAACAAGACCAAGCTCACGGCCGAAAAGCTGCCCAAATCGATGCTCGATCTCGCCGATCCCGCCTGGAAAGGCCGCTGGGCAGCCTCGCCTTCCGGCGCCGATTTTCAGGCCATCGTCAGCGCGCTGCTCGAGCTCAAGGGCGAAGCCGCAACCGCCGACTGGCTGAAGGCCATGAAGGAGAATTTCACCGCCTACAAGGGCAACGGCACGGTGATGAAGGCGGTCAATGCCGGCGAGATCGAAGGCGGAATCATCTACCACTATTACTATTTCGGCGATCAGGCAAAGACCGGCGAAAACAGCAAGAACGTCGAACTGCATTATTTCAAGAACCAGGATCCCGGCGCTTTCGTCTCGATCTCCGGCGGCGGCGTGCTCGCCTCGAGCAAACACCCGAAGGAAGCCCAGGCGTTCCTCAAATGGGTGACCGGGAAAGGCGGCCAGGACGTGCTGAAGACCGGCACGTCCTTCGAATACGCTATCGGCAAGGACGCGCAGTCCAATCCCAAGCTGGTGCCGCTGGCCGACCTGCAGGCGCCGAAGGTCGATCCGGCGACACTGAACTCCAAAAAGGTGACGGACCTGATGACGGCAGCCGGCTTGCTTTAGGCTGGGTTCGTCCTAAAAGGGCAACGATTGCGCTCCTGCCGGACTTTCCGCAGGAGCGCTCTGTTTTCGAGATGGCATTGTCCATGACGACACATTGCGTTTCCGGCCGCGCCTGCGGCGCCCCCGCCCCGGCGGCAGTGGCGCGGTCGAGCTGATGCAAACTGCGGTCGATCTCGCACGTTCAGGCCAGACAGTCGGGCGGTCCCGCCGGAAGCCCATGTCCTGGATCGCGCTTGCCGCCATAATTGTCTCGCTGCTGTCGCTGCTGCCGCTGGCGTTCATCATCTGGATCGGTGTGCAGATCGGCTGGGACACTGCTTCGGCCCTGGTCTTCCGGCCGCGCGTCGGCGAACTTCTGGTCAACACCGTGCTTCTGGTGGCGCTCACCGTGCCGATCGCCACCGTGCTGTCGGTGACGCTGGCATGGCTGACCGAGCGCAGCGACCTGCCCGGCGCCCGCCTGTGGGCCTGGCTGTCGGTGGCGCCGCTCGCCATCCCCGCCTTCGTGCACTCTTATGCCTGGATCACCATGGTGCCGACCTTGCACGGCCTGTGGGCCGGCGTGCTGGTCTCGGTTCTCGCCTATTTCCCGTTCCTCTATCTGCCGCTGGCGGCGGCTCTGCGCCGGCTCGATCCTGCTTTGGAGGACGCAGCCGCAGCACTCGGCCTTGGACCATGGCGGGTGTTTTGGCGTGTCGTGCTGCCGCAGCTGAGACTGGCCATTTGCGGCGGCGCGCTGCTGGTCGGCCTGCATCTGCTGGCCGAATACGGCCTCTACGTCTTCATCCGCTTCGACACTTTCACCACGGCGATCGTCGACCAGTTCCAGTCGACCTTCAACGGTCCCGCCGCCAACATGCTGGCCGGCGTCCTGGTGACTTGCTGCTTCGTGCTGCTCGCGCTGGAGGTGCTGGTGCGCGGCGAGGAACGCTATGCCCGCGTAGGCTCGGGTGCCGCGCGCCGCCAGCAGCGCACCAGGCTCGGTCGCGCCACCCTGCCCTGCCTGGCTCTGCCTGCCATCGCCACGCTTCTCGCCATCGGCGTGCCCTTCGTCACCATCGGCCGCTGGCTGGTCGCCGGCGGCGCCGATGTCTGGCGTTTGGACGAGATCGGCCTGGCGCTTGGCCAGACGCTGTTCCTGGCGCTGGCCGGCGCCTTGCTTGCGACCATCGCCGCCATGCCGATGGCCTGGATCTCGATCCGCGCGCCGGGACCGCTGCAGCGGCTGCTCGAAGGCTGCAACTACATTGTCGGTTCGCTGCCCGGCGTGGTCATCGCGCTGGCCTTGGTCACCATTACCGTGCGCATCGCCATGCCGCTCTACCAGACGCTGTTCACAATCCTGGTCGCCTATGCCCTGATGTTCCTGCCGCGCGCCTTGATCAGCCTCAGAGCCTCGATCGCACAGGCGCCGGTCGAGCTCGAACGCGCCGCCGCCAGCCTTGGCCGGCCGCCGCTGAAGGCGCTTTGGTCGACAACGATTCGCCTGTCGGCGCCGGGGGCTGCGGCCGGCATGGCGCTGGTCGCGCTCGGCATCATGAACGAGCTGACCGCCACCCAGATGCTGGCGCCCAACGGCACGCGCACGCTGGCCATGGCGTTCTGGTCCTATAGCGGCGAGATCGACTATGCCTCCGCCGCCCCTTACGCCTTCATCATGGTGGCGATGTCGCTGCCGCTGACCTGGCTGCTCTATGTCCAGTCGAAACGGATGGCCGGGCGATGAGCTTTCTCGAAATCAATGGCCTCACCAAGCACTACGGCCCGGTCGCAGCCCTTGCCGGCATCGAGCTCAGCGCCGCAAGCGGCAGTCGCACCGCGATCGTCGGCCCGTCCGGCTGCGGCAAGACGACGTTGCTGCGGCTGATCGCCGGCTTCGAGGCGCCCGACCAGGGCCGCGTCGTGCTCGACGGCGAGGTGCTGGCCAATGGCGGCCATGCGGTGCCGGCGCACCGCCGCGGCATCGGCCTGGTGGCGCAGGACGGCGCCCTGTTCCCGCATCTCAGCATCGGCGACAATATCGGCTTTGGCATGGCCCGCGGCGAGGACCAGCGCGCCGAGCGCATCGCCGAGCTCGCCTATACCGTCGGGCTGGACAAGGCGATCCTCAAGCGCCGCCCGCACCAGCTCTCCGGCGGCCAGCAGCAGCGCGTGGCGCTGGCCCGCGCCATGGCGATGAAGCCCAGGCTGATGCTTCTCGACGAACCGTTCTCGGCGCTCGACACCGGTCTGCGCGCCTCGATGCGCAAGGCGGTCGCCGAACTACTCGAAGCCGCCGGCATCACCACCATCCTGGTCACCCACGACCAGGCCGAGGCGCTGTCCTTCGCCAGCCAGGTGGCGGTCATGCGCGACGGAAAGTTCTCTCAGATCGGCACACCGCGAGAACTCTATCTGCAGCCGAAAGACCGCATGGTTGCCGAGTTTCTTGGCGACGCCATCATCTTGCCGGCAAAGATTTCAGGCGGCTTCGCCACCTCCTCGCTTGGTCGCATAGCCGTCGACTCGAAGGAACGGCGCGACATCGCCCGCATCATGCTGCGACCGGAGCAGGTGCAGGTGAAGCGCACGTCGCGCGAAGGCATGTCGGGTCCTGCGGGCACGATATTCGCCGAGGTGACGGACTCGGAATTCGCAGGCTCGATGTGCACCATTGCCGTGCGGCTGTTGAACAACCCCGATCCGCCGGACGCCGCGGCGATCGGCAGCACACCGCTGACCTTACGCAAGCCGGGAATCGACGCACCTGCCGTCGGCGAGATCGTGCGTCTGACAGTTTCCGGCAAGGCGCATGTCTTCGCCTGAACTGCCGATGCGTCGGATTGGCGCGAGCGGCTGCGTCAATCGACTCGTTTCCCAGCATTGTCGAACCAATGCAGCTTCTCGGCCCTGGCCACGACGCGCAGTTGATCGCCGGGTTTGGCCGTGGCGCGGCCGGCCACACGCACGACGATGCGGTTGCCGCCGGCGGCACAGTGAAGAAAGCTTTCGGCTCCCACAGGTTCGACCGCCTCGACCGCCGCAGGCAGAATAAGCGCGCCGGATGATGCCTCGGCACTGAAGGTGACGTCGGCATCCTCAGGGCGGAAGCCAAGCGTGGCGGCGTTCGTAGGCGCGAAGTCAACCGTCTTGCCGTCGGTCAGCGCCGGACCAGCCGGTCCTTGCGAAAGAGGCAGAAGGTTCATTGGCGGCGCTCCGATGAAGGAGGCGACGAAGGTCGATGCCGGCTTCTCGTAGATGTCGAGCGGCGCGCCCGTCTGCTCGACCAACCCGCCATTCATGACGACGAGAATATCGGCCAGCGTCATCGCCTCAAGCTGGTCGTGGGTGACGTAGACCGAGGTGACACCGAGCGAGCGCTGCAAATTCTTGATTTCGACCCGCATCTGGCCGCGCAGTTTGGCGTCGAGGTTGGAAAGCGGTTCGTCGAACAGGAAGACTTTTGGATTGCGCACGATTGCGCGACCCATGGCCACGCGCTGGCGCTGGCCGCCGGAAAGCTCGCGCGGGCGCCGGTCGAGCAGCGCCGTGAGCTCCAGCACCTTGGCGGTCGAGCGAACCCTGCTGTCGATCTCGTCCTTGGGAGTACCCCGGTTGCGCAACCCGTAGGCCATGTTTTCGTAGACCTTCATATGTGGATAGAGCGCATAGTTCTGGAACACCATGGCGATGTCGCGCTCGGTCGGACCGATCGTGTTAACGATCTTGCCGTCGATGGCGACGGTGCCGGAAGAAATGGTCTCAAGCCCGGCGATCATCCGCAGCAGCGTGGACTTGCCGCAGCCGGACGGCCCAACCAGCACGCAAAGCTCCTTGTCGGGAATGGCGATGGAGACACCCCTCACCGCCTCGACGCCGCTGGGATAGACCTTCTTCACATCCTTCAGATCGACGGTCGCCATCGGCTTCTCACTTTTCGGAATCGACAAGTCCGCGCACGAACCAGCGTTGCATCAGCACCACGATCAGGATCGGCGGCAGTATGGCCAGCATCGCGGTGACCATGACCAGATGCCATTGGGTATCGGCATCGGCGAAGGAAACCATCTTTCTAAGTGCGATGACGATGGTGTTCATGTCGTTGCTGTTGGTGACGAGCAGCGGCCACAGGTACTGCGTCCAGCCATAGATGAAGAGGATGACGAACAGTGCTGCGATGTTGGTGCGCGACAGCGGCAGCAGGATGTCGAAAAAGAAGCGCCATGGTCCGGCGCCGTCGACACGCGCCGCTTCCACCAACTCACCTGGAATGGTCATGAAGAACTGGCGAAACAGAAGCGTGGCGGTGGCCGAGGCGATCAGCGGGACGATCAGGCCGGCATAGGTGTCGATCATGCCGAGATCGACCATCACCTTGTAGGTCGGCAGGATGCGCACCTCGACGGGAAGCATCAGCGTGATGAAGATCAGCCAGAAGAAGACCATCCGAAGCGGAAAACGGAAGAACACGATCGCATAGGCCGAAAGGATCGAGATGAAAATCTTCCCCACCGCGATGCCGAGCGCCATGATCGTGGTGTTGAGCAGCAATCGGCCGACACTGACGCCGCCGATGCGGCCGACACCGCCAAACAGCGCCTCGCTGTAATTGTTCCAGACCTGGTCGCCGGGCAAAAGAGGCAATGGCGGCTTGAGGATGGTCTGCAGCGTCTGCGTGGAGGCAACGAAGGTGTAGTAGATCGGGAAAGCGACGATCAGGATGCCCAGGATGAGCACGGCGTGGGCGATGAGGGCGCGAAGCGGGGACTGACCAATCATCGCTCGCGCTCAACCGTAGTGGACTTTGCGTTCCACATAGCGGAACTGGATGGCCGTGAGTGAGATGACGATGACCATCAGGATGACCGACTGCGCGGCCGAATCGCCGAGGATCAAATTGACGAAACCGTCATTGTAGACCTTGTAGACCAGCGTCTCGGTGGCCTTGCCCGGCCCGCCGCCGGTGACCGCATGGACGATACCGAAAGTGTCGAACAGCGCATAGACCGTGTTGACGACCAGCAGGAAGAAGGTCGTCGGCGCGAGCAGCGGGAAGACGATGGTCCAGAAGCGCTTCGTCTCCCCGGCGCCGTCCATGGCCGCCGCCTCTATCAACGTCTTCGGCACCGCCTGCAGCCCGGCGACGAAGAACAGGAAATTGTAGCTGATCTGCTTCCAGGCAGCCGCAGACACCAGCAGGATCATGGCTTGGTTGCCGTTAAGCAAAGGATCCCAGGCAATGCCGAGACCTCTCAAGGCGTAGGCCAGCGAACCGATCGAGGGGTTGAACAGAAACAGCCACAACATGCCGGCAATCGCCGGCGCCACCGCATACGGCCAGATCAGCAGCGTGCGATAGAGGCCTTTGCCGCGCACCACCTTCTCGGCCATGACGGCAAGCAACAGGGCCACACCCATGGCGACGATCGCGGTCGCCAGAGAGAACACCAGCGTAACTTTGATCGAGTTGAGGTAGGCCGGGTCGGCCAGCACCTTGCGAAAATTGGCGAGCCCGACGAACTTGCTCTTCAGCCCGAACGGGTCTTCCCTGAGCATCGACTGGTAGAGCGCCTGCCCGGTCGGCCAGTAGAAAAAGATCAGCGTAATGGCGAGTTGCGGCGCCACCAGCAGGTAAGGCAGGGTCTTGTTGGGAAAGACGACGCGTGGAGACAGGGTGATTCCCTCGCTATTCAGGAAATCGTCCACGCGGGTCCGCGTGGACGAGGTTCAACTGACAAATCGCTTCAGTTTGCGATCGCTTCCTGAATCGCCTTGTTGCCGCGTGCGACCGCGTTGTCGAGCGCCTGCTGCGCAGTCTGCTGGCCGGCCAGCATCTTCTCGAACTCCTCGTTCTCGATGTCGCGCACCTGCGGCAGGTTGACGAGGCGCACGCCCTTCGAGTTCTCGGTCGGCGCCTTGCCCAGCATCTGCAGGATCGGCGTCTCACGGCCCGGGTTCTTGTCATAGAAGCCGGACTTCTTGGTCGCCTCATAGGCAGCGAGCGTCACCGGCAGATAGCCCGACTTCTGATGCAGGTACTCCTGCACTTCGGTCTTGGAGAGGTAGGAGAAGAACGCCGCGACGCCCTTGTATTCCTCGTCCGATTTGTTGCCGAACACCCACAGGCTGGCGCCGCCCGGCGTGGTGTTCTGGGGCGCGCCCTTGGCGTCACTATCATAGGGAAGCTGGCCGATGCCGTAGTTCATGCCCGACTTGACGATGTCACCGAGACCCCCCGACGATTCGGTGAAGATGCCGCATTCGCCGGCAAGAAAGATCTGCTTGGCTTCGGAGGTACGGCCGCCATATTTGAAGGTGCCATCCTTGGCCAGGTCGGCGAGCGCCTGGAAATGATTGACGAAGATCGGCGCATTGATCTTGAGCTCGACGTCGGTTCCGGCAAGTCCGTTCTGGTTGGTGCCATAGGAAACGTCGTTCCAGGCCGCGAAGGCCTCAAGGTGGATCCAGGTCAACCACGTCGAGGTATAGCCGCAGGAAGCGGCGCCGCTCGCCTTGATCTTCTTGGCGGCTTCCCACACCTCGTTCCAAGTCTTTGGCGGGTTGTTCACATCAAGCCCGGCCTTCTGGAAAATATCCTTGTTGTAGTAGAGGATGGGCGACGAGGAATTATAGGGGAAGGACAGCATGGTCCCGTCCGGCTTCGAATAGTAACCGACGATGCCGGGCAAATACTGGCTCTTGTCGAAGGTCACGCCGGCGCTGGTTAGCACATCGGCCACCGGTTTGATCGCACCTTCGGCTGCCATCATGACGCCGGTACCCACGTCGAACACCTGGATGATGTCGGGCGCTTGCCCCGCACGATAGGCAGCGATGCCGGCATTCAGCGTTTCGGGATAGGTGCCCTTGAAAACAGGGAGAATTTCATAGTCGCTCTGGCTGGCATTGAAATCCTTGGCGATCTTGTCGACCACCTCGGCATTCGCGCCGGTCATGGCATGCCACCAACTGATCTGGGTGGCGGCGAAGGCGGAGGGGGTGGAAAGCAGGGTCAAGGTGGCGGCAACACCGGCCGCAAAGCCGAACAACTTCATGTTTCATCTCCCGTTTGTCATTGGCGAAAGGGGCACTCCCGCAAAGGCAATATGTGTCGCTGATGACAATCGGACAACGGATTTGTTGCTGTTTCGTGAATTTCATACCCGGCTAACTTCGCGCCCCCTCGCCTTGCAACGAGGACAGAGAGAAATGCCAAGCCGGCTCAGCGATAGAATGGGGCATGGTGGGCCTGCAAGGATCGCCGACCGCCCAGCGATGCGTGAAGGGCCCGCGTGACAGCGCCACGCACCTGCACCGTGAGGCCGCCAAACCGGCGCTCGGCCAGATCGAGATCGGCCGAGCGGCATCGCGCCAGGCGCTGCTGTAACCGTGCGTCTGGAATGAGACAGGATCGCCGCAACGTACAACCCGAAAAACCCGCTGTAGTTGTAGTTCGCATAACCGATTCTTCGTCAAGCGTGGCATACTAATCAAGTGGACGGCTTGATTGCTGTGGGAGAGCAGGTGGGCGAGATGCTGACGGTCTATAATTGTATCGTGCATGAGCACGATCTGAGACTGGTCGCACTGGCAGCGCTCATTTGCGGTATTTCTTCCTTCTCGGCGGTCAACCTGCTTCGCCATGTCGACCGCTCGAGCGAGCGCAACCGCTATACCTGGCTGATGATAGCAGCCACTTCCACCGGCTTCGGTATCTGGGCGACGCACTTCATCGCAATGCTTGCCTTTTCTCCCGGAATCCCCAACGCCTACAATACGGAAATGTCGGCGCTTTCGCTCGCCGGTTCCGTCGCCCTGACCGCTGCGGGCATGTGGATCGCCACCTTGCGCCGGGGCATCGACTACCCTCTGGTCGGCGGCGCGGTCCTCGGCGCTGGTATCGCCGCCATGCACTATATCGGCATGGCCGCTTTCGAGGTCGAAGGGCGCATCGTCTGGAACCCGCTGCTGGTCGGCGTCTCGGTGCTGGCAGGCGTGACCCTCGCCGCGCTGGCGCTGCTGGTCGTGTTGCGACGGCCGTCCATGCAGGCCACAATCGCCGCCGCCATCCTGTTGACGCTGGCGATCTGCAGCCTGCACTTCATCGCCATGGGCGCGGTGTCGATCTTCCCGGACTCCTCCATCGAGATATCGCAGTTCACGGTCGAACCGGTGTCGCAGGCCTTCGCCGCCGCTGCAGTCAGCATGGCTATCCTGGTGCTTTCAGCCGCAGCATTGTGGATCGACCTTCGCTTCCGGCGTCACAAGCTCGAGGCCGAGCGCATGCACGGCCTCGCCAACGCCGCCGTCGAGGGGCTGATCGTCTGCGACGGCGCCCGCATCGTCAGCGCCAATGACAGCATCGCCGCGCTAACCGGCATTGCGCCGGAAGTGCTGAACGCGATGCTGCTTGGCGACCTCTTCGGCGAACGCACCGCGGCCGGCATGTCCGACTGCAGCGGACAGGCACAGGAAGCCGAACTCAGAGCCCATGACGGCGCCACCATCCCCGTCGAACTTATCGCCAGGAGCATCGATTATTGCGGCAAGCGGCACAGCGTGGTCGCCGTGCGCGACATCCGCGAACGCAGGAAGGCCGAGCAGGAGATCCTGCGCCTCGCCCATTTCGACCCGCTGACCGGGCTCCCCAACCGCCGCAGTTTCTCCGGCCGGCTCGAGGCCGAAATTGCCGCAATGGACCGCGGCGGCAAGGGTGGGCATCTTGCGCTGCTGCTGCTCGACCTCGACCGCTTCAAGGAAGTGAACGACCTGTTCGGGCATGGCGCCGGCGATGCCATGCTGCAGAAGGTGGCGCTGTGCGCCTCCGCCGTGCTCCGCCACGGACAGATGCTGGCGCGTCTCGGCGGCGACGAGTTCGCCATCATCGCTCCGAACCTTCCCGATCCGCAGGCGGCCGGCCGCATCGCCGAGGCGGTGCTGGCGGCCATGCGCGAGGAAAACCGGCTGTCGGTCGGTGGCGGGCTGGTGTCGGCCAGCATCGGCATTGCACTTTATCCGCTCGACGCCGATGAGCCGACACTCCTGGTCAGCCACGCCGACACCGCGCTCTACCGCGCCAAGGCCGAGGGCAAGGACACCTACCGTTACTTCGAGGCCTCGATGGGCGCCGAGGCGCGAGACCGGCGCGTGATGGAGCACGAACTGCGCCAGGCCATGGCGCGCGATGAGTTTCGCCTCGTCTACCAGCCACAAAAGGAGATCAGCAGCGGGCGGATGGTCGGGTTCGAAGCGCTGATCCGCTGGCGCCATCCACAGCGCGGCGACGTGTCGCCGGCGACCTTCATCCCGGTGGCCGAAGACAGCGGCGTCATCATCCAGATCGGCGAATGGGTGCTGGCGACGGCCTGCGCCGAGGCAGCGCGCTGGAAGAACCCTCTCACCGTCGCGGTCAATGTCTCGGCGGTGCAGCTCCACAATCCGAATTTCAGCCGCAAGGTGCATGAAGTCCTGCTCGGCTCCGGCCTGACGCCCGGCAGGCTCGAACTCGAGATCACCGAAACGGCGCTGGTCAAGGACATGCCGCGCGCGCTGGCGACCTTGCGCCAGGTGAAGGCGCTTGGCGTGCGTGTGGCGATGGACGATTTCGGCACCGGCTACTCCTCGCTGTCCAATCTCCGCGCCTTCCCCTTCGACAAGATCAAGATCGACGGCTCATTCATCAAATCAGTCGACAGCAACGGCCAGGTGGCAGCCATCGTGCGCGCCGTTCTGGGGCTTGGCCGCGGTCTCGGCCTGCCGGTTCTGGCCGAGGGCGTCGAGACGCTGGGCGAGCTGAAATTCCTCGACGCCGAGGCCTGCGAGATCGGCCAGGGCTACTATCTAGGCCGGCCGAGCCCGATCGAGGCGTTCAGCGAACTGACCGGCGTCGCGGCGCCGGCGGCACACGACGACGCCAGCGTCAAACAAAGCGGCGGCAGCATCTTGATGCTGCCGCCGGCGGCGGCCCTGCGCTCATCCTAAGGGGCGAGTGCGGCCTCGACCAGGCGCTTGGCATCCGGTCCCGACCATTCGGCCGGTCCGTTCATATGCGCGATCAGGCAGCCTTCGCCGTCGATCAGCATGGTGACGGGGAGGCCTAGCGCCAAGCCACGCGTCTTGACGTCGTTGAACAGCGCCAGCGTCGAATCGCGGTAGTAGCCGAGCGACCCGATGCCGATATCGGCTAGGAACTTCTTCGGCTTCACATCGTCGCCGGCATCGACATTGACCGCGACCACTTCGAAGGCATCGCTGCCCTTTTCCTTCTGCAAGGCGTCGAGAGCCGGCATTTCGGCGCGGCAGGGCGCGCACCACGTCGCCCACAAATTGAGCAGCACGGTCTTGCCGGCATGATCGGCGATCGTCATCGGCTTGCCGTCGGGACCGTTGAAGGCGAGACTTTTCAGCGATTGCGGCGGATCGGCGGGCAGCAATGCCGCCACCTGGCCGGTGGCCGCGGCGGCAACCTTTTTGGCGCGGTCGCTCTTGGCGGCGCAGGCGACGTCGTCCTTGCTGTTGCCCGCGCCGGCCGCAGGTGCGCTGCCGGTGGCTGCGTTGTTGCCAGACCCGCTCTCGCTGACATATACCGCGACCACGCCGGCCAGCACGCCCGCCAGCAAAGCGGCGAGGATCAGGCGCGGGGCCGGGAAGTATCTGCTACCGTCTGCCATTTTCTAAGACTGCTCCGGAGCACGGGTTATAGCGATGAGCGACAAGAAGGCCAGCAACCAGATGTGGGGCGGACGTTTTGCCTCGGGTCCGGCCGCGATCATGGAAGCGATCAACGCGTCGATTTCGTTCGACCGCAAACTCTATGCGCAAGACATAAGAGGTTCGATCGCCCACAGCGAGATGCTGGCTGAAACGGGCATTATTTCGGCGGCCGACCAAGAAAAGATCGCTCACGGGCTGAACACGATCCTGAAAGAGATCGAGGCCGGCACGTTCGAGTTCTCGACCCGGCTGGAAGACATTCACATGAACATCGAGGCCCGCCTCGCCGATCTGGTCGGCCCGGCCGCCGGCCGCCTGCACACGGCGCGGTCACGCAACGACCAGGTGGCGGTGGATCTCCGGCTCTGGGTCAAGGACGAGTGCTTTCGCGTCGCCGAGGCGCTGAAGGGGCTGATCTCAGCCTTGCTCGATCGCGCCGAGGAGCATGCGGCGACCGTGATGCCCGGCTTCACCCACATGCAGGCGGCGCAGCCGGTGACCTTCGGCCACCATTGCATGGCCTATGTCGAGATGTTTTCGCGCGACCTGTCGCGCGTCCGCGACGCCATCGAGCGGATGGATGAAAGCCCGCTCGGCGCGGCAGCGCTTGCCGGCACCAGTTTTCCGATCGATCGCCACAAGACCGCCAAGGCGCTCGGCTTCCGCGAGCCGATGCGCAATTCGTTGGACAGCGTCTCCGACCGCGATTTCGCGCTGGAGTTTTTGAGCCTGGTGGCGATCTCCGCCACGCATCTGTCGCGGCTCGCCGAAGAAATCATCATCTGGTCGACGCCGCAATTCGGCTTCGTCAGGCTGTCGGACAGTTTCTCCACCGGCTCCTCAATCATGCCGCAGAAGAAGAACCCGGACGCCGCCGAACTGGTGCGCGGCAAGACCGGCCGCGTCACCGGCCATCTGGTCGGCCTTTTGACGGTGATGAAGGGCATGCCGCTGACCTACGGCAAGGACATGCAGGAAGACAAGGAATCGGTCTTCGACGCCGCCGAGACGCTCGATCTGATGCTGGCGGCGATGACCGGCATGGTGCGCGACATGACGGTCAATGCCGCCGCCATGAAAAAGGCCGCCGGCTCGGGCCACGCGACCGCGACCGACCTCGCCGACTGGCTGGTGCGCACGCTGGGCCTGCCCTTCCGTGAGGCACACCATGTCACCGGCGGCGCGGTGGCGTTGGCCGAAGAGAAGAAGGTGAGCCTTGAAAAGCTGTCGCTGGAGGATCTGCAGTCGATCAACCCCGGCATCACGGCAGACATCTTCTCGGTTCTGGCGGTGCAGAATTCGGTGAAGAGCCGCACCAGTTTCGGCGGCACCGCGCCATCGGAGGTCAGGAAGCAGATCCGCAGCTGGAAAAAGCGCATCGCCAAGGCATGATGCCGGGGTGCAATGCGCCTAAAACTCGGTTAAAAGCGCAGCACATAAAGTTTCGGACGGATGGATCGATGACCGCGAGCAGGATTTTGGTGACGCTGACGCTGCTGACGGCGATGGCTGCCGTGACCGCTTGCGGCCGTAAGGCTGGTCTCGACACGCCCTATGAAGCGGCCGTCCAGGCCCGCAAGGACGCCGAGCGCGCCAAACAGCCGGTGCCGCCAGAGCCGGAAAAACCGGTCGTGGACAAGAAGTTCATCCTGGACCCGCTGATCTAGAGCCGATGAGACCGGCTTGGTCTTTCTGGCCAGGTCTCGTGCTCCAACTTCCGGAAACACTCTCGTGAACCATTTCGACTACCGCGACGGCGTGCTCCATGCCGAGGACGTGGCGATACCAGACATCGCCGCAAGCGTCGGCACGCCGTTCTATTGTTATTCGACGGCAACCTTGACGAGGCACTACCGGGTGTTCGCCGGGGCTTTTGCCGGTCTCGACACGCTGGTCTGTTACGCCTTGAAGGCGAATTCCAACCAGGCGGTGCTGCGGACGCTGGCAAAGCTCGGCGCCGGCGCCGATACCGTCTCGGAAGGCGAAATGCGCCGCGCGCTCGCCGCCGGCATCCCGGCCAGCAAGATCGTATTCTCGGGCGTCGGCAAGACCGCGCGCGAAATGGATTTTGCGCTCGAGGCCGGCATTCTCTGCTTCAATGTCGAATCCGAGCCGGAGCTGGAGTTGCTGTCGGCCCGCGCCACCGCGCTCGGCAAGGTGGCGCCGGTCTCGCTGCGCATCAACCCGGATGTCGACGCCAGGACGCACAGGAAGATCTCCACCGGCAAGGCCGAGAACAAGTTCGGCATTCCATGGCAAAGGGCGCGCCAGGTCTATGCCCGCGCGGCCGGTTTGCCGGGCACCAAGCCCATCGGCATCGATACCCATATCGGCAGCCAGATCACCGAGTTGCAGCCCTTTGACGATGCTTTCGCGCTTCTGGCGGAACTGGTCGGCGCGCTGCGCGCCGATGGCCACGCCGTCGAGCATGTCGATCTCGGCGGCGGCCTCGGCATCCCCTACCGCACAGACAACAGCCCGCCGCCTCTGCCCGATGCCTATGCCGATATCGTCAGGAAGCATCTGACAAAGCTTGGGGTGAAGGTGATGTTCGAGCCGGGCCGGCTGATCGTCGGCAATGCCGGCATCCTGGTCTCGGAAGTGATATTCGTGAAGAAAGGCGACGCCAAGAACTTCCTCGTCGTCGACGCCGCCATGAACGATCTGATCCGGCCGACGCTCTACGATGCCTTCCACGACATCAAGCCGGTGGTGCAGCCGCCGGCCGACACGCCGCGCATGGCGGTCGACGTCGTCGGCCCGGTCTGCGAGACCGGCGACTATCTCGGCCTCGACCGTGACCTGCCCCGGCTCAAGTCTGGCGACCTCATTGCCGTCACCACCGCCGGCGCCTATGGCGCGGTGCAATCCGGCACCTACAACACCCGCCTACTTGTGCCTGAGGTTCTGGTCGACGGCGACCGTTTCCACGTCGTGCGCCGGCGCCAGACCTATGACGAGCTGATCGGCCTGGATTCGGTGCCCGACTGGCTGAAATAGAAGCCGCAGCGCCGGCTGCGCTACAGCCGGTTCTGGATGAGCATCCTTGTGTCGGCGATCCTGTCCTCGTCGCGGCGGTAGAACGTCCATTGCTTGATGCGCTTGGGGCGCAGCAGGCCGGCCTGGGTAAGCACGCGCATATGTTCGGAGAGCGTCGCCTGCGTAATGCCGAGCTTCTCCGCGATCAGCAGCGCGCAAACGCCGTCCTCGACCAGATCGCCGTCTGCCTGGGCCGGGAAATGCGCCTGCGGATCCTTCAGCCAGTCGAGGATCTGCAGCCTGCGTTCGTTGGCGACTGCCTTGAAGACTTCAACCTCTTGCATTTAGCCATTTTGCCAAGTTACTAATTGCTGTCAATCCCAAGGAGATGGTCATGACGAACGGCAACACCGTCACGCGCGAACGCATCGCCGCGATGGAACCGCGCATCCGCCCCTATATCAGGCACACGCCGGTGCTGCGCGTCGACATGGCCGATTTCGACCGGCCGCCGCAGGCGGTTGACCTCAAGCTCGAATGCCTGCAGCATTCCGGCTCGTTCAAGGCGCGCGGCGCCTTCACCAATCTGCTCGAACGGCCGGTGCCTGCGGCCGGCGTGGTTGCGGCTTCGGGCGGCAATCATGGTGCTGCGGTCGCCTATGCCGCCATGCGGCTTGGCCACAAGGCGACGATCTTCGTTCCCGAAGTCAGCCCGGCGGCCAAGCTGCAGCGCATCCGCGGCTACGGCGCCGAACTGATCGTCGGCGGCGCCCGCTATGCCGAGGCGCTGGCCGCCAGCGAGGCTTTTGCTGAAAAGACCGGGGCGCTGCAAATCCATGCCTTCAACCAGGAGGAAACATTGGTCGGCCAGGGCACGCTCGGCCTCGAAATCGAAAACGATCTGCCCGACATCGACACGCTGCTGGTCGCTGTCGGCGGCGGCGGCCTGATCGGCGGCATCGCCGCCTGGTTTGCCGGCCGCATCAGGATCATCGCCATCGAGCCCGAAGGCGCGCCGACGCTGCATCACGCCTTCGAAGCCGGCCACCCCGTCGATGCGCCGGCCGAAGGCGTCGCCGCCGATTCGCTGGCGCCCAAGCGCGTCGGCGAGATGATGTTCCCGATCGCCGAGGCTTTTGTCGAGCGCTCCATTCTGGTCACCGACGACGCCATCATTGCCGCGCAGAAGGCGCTGTGGGAGCGGGTGCGTATCATCGCCGAGCCGGGTGGGGCCGCTGCCTTTGCGGCTCTCTTGTCCGGCCGCTACACCCCGGCGCCGGGCGAACGGATCGCGGTCCTGGTATGCGGCTCGAACACCGATCCCACGAAATTCTAAACCTTGCTGCGACTGAAGTGGGACGCAAACCCGCCAAAGCTTTTCAAGTTTTCCGGAACCGCCTCGCCTTTGCCGTGTTTGCTGGTAAACTTCTGCTTGTTGAGTCCGGGCTATCCCGCCCGGGCAGGAAGGGCCAATGACGGAACGCCCCATTTCCAGTGGCGATCGCAGCCTGACCGGGCGGCTTGCCCTGAGCCGGCTGGCGACACGGGTCTCGATGACGGTCGAGCGCGGCTGGCCGCTGCTTCTGCCGCTGCTCATCGTCGCCAGCCTGTTTCTCAGCCTCTCCTGGCTCGGCCTTTTCCCCCGGCTGCCTGACATTGCGCGCATTATCCTGGTCACGGCGTTCGGTATTGCCACGCTGGCGGCGCTCTACCCGCTGCGTTTCTTCAAGCTTCCATCCGCCGCTGAAATCGACCGCCGTATCGAGGCCGCCAACCAGCTGCAGCACAGCCCGGTGCTGGTGCAGACCGACCGTCCCAGCGGCAAGGAAAGCATCTTTTCCCAGGCGTTGTGGCGCGAACACCAAAAGCGCATGGCCGACAAGCTCGGCAGCCTTGGCGCCGACCTGCCGCGTACCCGCGTGCCGGAGCGCGATCCGTGGGCATTGCGTGCCGTGGCGGCGCTGCTGTTGGTCACCGCTTTTGCCTTTTCCTTCGGACCGTCCGGCGGCAGGCTGTCCGATGGTTTCAGTGCCCATGCGGCGCGCGACATCGTACCGCCGCGCATCGATGCCTGGGTGACCCCGCCGGCCTATACCGGCAAGCCGCCCATCTTCTTGACCGCGCCAGTCATCGATGGCAACGCCAAGCAGGCGGTTGCCACCTTCACCGTGCCGCAAGGCAGCGACGTCTCGCTGCGCGTGACCGGCGGCTCCGGCGAGGAAACGCTAAGCTTTGCCGACAAGGGCGGCAATGCTCGCGCCATCGACCCGTCGGGACCACAGGTGGCGGCCGTCAAGGCAGCGGCGGTCAACCCCGCGACCCCCAAGCTGCGCCAGTTCACCGGCAAGCTGACCGCCGACGGGACGCTGACGCTGAAGTCGGGCGAAGCCGATCTCGGTCGCTGGGCCTTCGCGGTGATCCCCGACAAGCCGCCGACGATCCGCTTCGTCGGCGAGCCCAAGCGCGCCGTCAACGGCGCCTTCGAGCTCAACTACCAGATCGACGACGACTATGGCGCGGCCACCGCCAAGGCGGTTTTCGCGCTGGCCGATCCGGCGGCGCCCGATGCGCATCCGCTCTACGGTCCGCCTGACCTGCCGCTGGCGCTGCCGCGCCGCGGCGGCAAGGCGAACGCCGCCAAGACCACCAAGGACCTCACCGAGCACGTCTGGGCCGGCGCCAGCATCAAGCTGTCGCTTGTCGCCACCGACGATGCCGGACACACCGCGACCAGCGAAACCAAGACTATTGTGATGCCGGAGCGGCCCTTCGCCAACCCGCTGGCGCGGGCGGTGGTCGAGCAGCGCCGCCTACTGGCGCTCGACGCCAATGCCAAGCCGCGCGTGCTCGACCTGATGGACGCCATCACGCTGCGGCCCGAGGACACGTTCGACAACATGTCGCATTACCTCGCCATCATGAGCGCCCGCAGCCGGCTGAAGATGTCGGACAGCGACGATCAGTTGCGCAACGAGGTTGCCTATCTCTGGGAAATCGCGCTCGGCATCGAGGAAGGCAATCTCTCGTCCGCCGAAAAGCGGCTCCGCCAGGCCCAGCAGGCGCTGCAGGACGCCATCAAGCGCGGCGCCAGCGACGAAGAGATCGAAAAGGCGATGAAGGAACTGCGCGAGGCGATGAACGAATTCCTGCAGGAATTCGCCGAGCGCGCCAAGCAGAACCCGAACGCGCCGCAGATGCAGCAGAATGGTCGCGAGCTGCGTCAGAGTGATATCGACCGCATGATGGACCAGATCGAGAACCTGGCGAAGTCGGGCGACCGCGACAAGGCGCAGGAGCTGCTGTCGCAGCTGGAAAACATGATGAACAACCTGCAGGCCGGCCGTCAGCAGCAGGGCGGCGAGCAGGACAGCGAGATGCGCCAGCAGATGGACAAGCTGGGCGAGATCATGCGCCGCCAGCAGGAGATGATGAACGACACCTACCGCATGGACCAGATGCAGCGCGGAGATAATCAGCAGCCCGGCGAAGGCAATGGCGACGACCCGGACCAGCCGGGCGTCGGCAAGGATCGCGATCCTCTCGCCCGGCCGAAGTCGATGACACCGCAGGAATTCGCCGATGCGATGAAGCAGTTGCAGGAAGGCCAGGGCCAGTTGCAGAGCGAACTCGACAAGCTGAAGAAGGGCCTGGAAGGCATGGGCATGCAACCCAATGAGGGGTTTGGCGACGCTGGCAAATCCATGGGCAATGCCGAAAAGTCGCTTGGCGAAGGCGAAGGCGACCAGGCAGTCGGCCACCAGGGTCGCGCGCTGGAAGCGCTGCGCAAGGGCGCCAAGGAGATGATGAAGCAGCTGCAGGCGATGCAGGGCGACCAGGGCGGCAGCCAGGAAGGCGGCCGCCAACAGGACGCCGGCCGCGATCCGCTGGGCCGACCGCGCGCCAGCCGCGGACCCGATTTCGGCGATTCGGTGAAGGTGCCCGACGAGATCGACGTGCAGCGCGCCCGCCAGATTCTCGAGGCGATTCGCAAGCGGCTCGGCAACGCGCTCAGCCCCGACATCGAGCGCAGCTACCTCGAGCGGCTGCTGGAGCTGAAGTAGCCTCCAAGGCAACATCCGTCGAACTGAATGGTATCAGCGCCATGCCGAAACTCGGTGCCGTCACGCCCATCCTGCGCATCTTCGACATCGCCAAGGCACGCGAATTCTATGTCGACTTTCTCGGCTTCAAGGTCGAGTTCGAGCACCGCTTCGACGACAATGCGCCGCTCTACATGGGTGTAATCCGCGACGGCTGTGTCCTGCATCTGAGCGAACATCATGGCGACGGCGCGCCGGGTATAGCCATGCGCATCAAGGTTGAGGACATCGCGGCATTGCACCGCGAACTGATCGGCAAGAGATACCGCTACGCCCGGCCGGGCCTCGAAACCACGTCGTGGCAGACCCGTGAAGTGTCGGTCGGCGACCCCTTCGGCAATCGCCTGCATTTCTACGAGGATGCAACAGACTAAGCCGGCCGGTTGACGAACGCCTCGCGGATCGCCTCCTGCATGCCGTCGATAGCTTCGCCTGAGGCATTTGGGCTGCGGTGCATCACCACATTCGAGGAATCGATATGGCCGAACCCGTCAGCGGCGGTGAGTTCACGACAGCCATCCGGAATATTGCTGTGCGAGATCGGCGCGATCGCCAGGCCAGAGGTGACGGCGAGCTTCAGGCCGCCGGTGGTGTCGCTGGTATAGGCGACACGGTAGGCCAGCCCACGCTGCTCAAGCGATTTGATGGCAAAGTCCTTGCACCAGCCGGCCCGGTTGTAGAGCGCGATCGGCACCGGCCGCTCCTCATGCATGTGATGCAGGCTCGATGTCACCCACACGGTCGGATCGTGCATCAGCACCTCGCCGCCGGAAGGATCCTGCCATTCGAACACCACGGCGAGGTCGAGTTCACCGGCCGCCAACGCTGCCAGCTGGGCGCCCGAATGTGCATAGCGCACGGTGACCTCGACCTTGGTGTGACGCTTCGAGAAGGCGCCGAGCGCGCGCGACAGGATGGCGTGACCATATTCCTCGGGAATGCCGATGCGCACAGGCCCGCCAAGCGGTGCCGCCGCCATCGATGCCGCCGTCTCGTCGAGCAGAGAGACGATGCGGCGGGCATTGACGATCAGCTCGCCGCCACGGCGCGTCAGCGCCACGCCGCGCGAGCCGCGTTCGAACAGGCTGTCGCCGACCAGCTCCTCGAGCTTCTTCATCTGCATCGACACCGCCGACTGGGTGCGCCCGGCCTGCTCCGCCGCCCGGGTGAAATTGCCCGCTTCGGCAATGGCGACGAAGGTGCGCAGGAGATCGCTGTCGAGGGCTGGCCGCATCGAATCCGTCATAAGCAAATTTGATCGCTGGTATCATTCCAATTCGTTTGCAACATGTCAAACGCCGCAGCATAGTCCGCTCACCCATTGGATGTGCCGCCGCGAAACCGGCTGCGGACCAATCAAAGAGTCCTCACTCATACCCGCTGCCCGAAACGGTGGCGGGTTCTTTTTACCCCATGGCCGGGCGGCTGCGGGCAGTAAGGCAAGGGCCGGCAGAACAACATGCGCAACCGGATCGTTCTCGGCATCATCAGCCTGTGCCTTGGCGTGCTGGTGTTCTCGCTCCAGGACCCGCTGGTCAAGGCGGTGTCGGCCGGCTATCCCGTGACCGAGGTGATGTGGATCCGCTCGATCGTCGCTTTGCCGATCCTGGTCGTTCTCGTTCGCGCCGATGTCGGCCTGCGGGCCATCGCCTCGAAGCGGTTTGGCCTGCTGACGATCCGCGCCTTCATCCAGTTCAGCTCCTATACCGTCTACTATCTGGCGATCGCCGCTCTGCCGCTGGCCGATGCGGTGGCGCTCTACTTCATGGCGCCGCTGTTCATCATGGCGATGGCCGGGCCCTATCTCGGCGAGCGTGTGTCATGGCAGGCGCTGGCCACCGTGCTGATCGGCATGCTGGGCGTGGTCGTGATGCTGCGCCCGGGCGCAGGCCTGTTCGACTGGGCGGCCCTGTTGTCGCTGGGCTCGGCGCTGCTCTACGGCTTTTCGCAGCTGATGGCGCGCAAGATCGGCGACACAGAATCCTCCACCGTCATGGCCTTCTACCAGAACGGCGCCTATCTGGTCGGGGCCGCTATGGTTGCCGGCACGTTCTGGCTTGCCGGCATAACCCACGCGGTCCATCCGAGCCTCGAATTCCTGGTGCGGCCGTGGGTCTGGCCGACGACACCGGATTTCCTCAAGATGGCCGCCTGCGGCTTCGTCGCTTCCGCGGGCATGATCCTTCTGTCGCAGGCCTATCGGCTGGCGCCAGCCAACCGCGTCGCCACCTTCGAATACACAGGGATCATCTGGTCGCCGTTGTGGGGCTTCCTGTTCTTCAACGAGGTGCCGCGCTCGACCACCGCCATCGGTGCGGCGCTGATCATCGGCGCCGGGCTGCTGGCGCTCAACACCGAGCGGCGCAGGAGCGCTGCGCCTGTCCTCGCCGCGTCTCAGGATGCCGCCTGAAGCGTGTCAGGCGAAGCAGGCGAGCGCCTGGTCGACCCGCGAGCGGATTTCGGCCAGCGTGAAAGGCTTTTGCACGACGTCGATAATGATGCCGTTCAATTCCTCGGCGCGCTCGCGCTGGTCGGCATAGCCGGTCATCAGCAGGATCTTCATGTCAGGGAAAAGCCTGGCTGCGGCGATCGCCATCTCGATGCCATCCATTTCCGGCATGCGGATATCGGAGACGACGAGGTCGTAACCGCCGCCTGCAGCACTGACCATCGCCAGCCCCTGCGCGCCGTCGGCGGCGATATCGATCGAGTGCCCGGCGCGTTCGAGCGCGCGGGCGGCGAGGGTGCGGACGGACTCATCGTCCTCGACGATCAGAAGCTTTGCCATGGGCCGGAATTTGGCGGGCAAAAGTTGACTTTTTCTGAAAATTTGAAGCGTCGGGGGCCTTTTCTCAGGCATCGCCTTTGACGACACCGACAAACGGCAGTTCGCGAAAAGCGTGAGCGACGTCCATGCCGTAGCCGACGACGAAGTAATCGGGACAGTCGAAGCCGACATAGTCGGCGTTCAGCTCCGTCTGGCGGCGCATGCGCTTGTCCAACAGCACCGCGATGGCGCAGCTTTTGGCGCCGCGCGACAGCATCAGGTTGCGGGTGAAGGAGAGCGTCTTGCCCGACTCCAGGATATCGTCGATCAGCAGCACGTCGCGGCCGGCGACCTCATTGTCGATGTCGCGCAGCACCCTCACCTCGCCGCTGGTGGTGCCGGCGCCATAGCTGGAAATGAAGATGAACTCGACCTCCGGCGACAGCCCGACATCGTGCATGGCGCGGATCAGATCGGCGGCGAAGATGAACGAGCCCTTCAGCACCGAAATCACCAGCAGGTCGTGATAGTCGTGCTCGGCGATCTCCTTGGCGAGTTCGAGATTGCGCCGCGCGATCGCGGACGCCGAAAACAGGACCTCGATGTCCTTGCCGCGCACAACTGGCATCAACAACCTTTCCAGAGAACCGACTAGCCGGCGAAGGTGACCGCCACGGCCTTGACGCCGTTTCTAGGCACATCGAGGCGGCTGGAAAAGCCGAATCTTTCGCCGGGCGCCAGAGAACGGTTGGATGTCCCCAGAGTATAACGGGTGATGCGGCTGTCATTGCCGGTGACACGTATCTCCAGCGGCGGCAATTGTCCCGCCTTCAAACCGTCATTGACGGCCTCGCCATCCACGAACAGCACCGGGGCGGGTCCTGAGGCGTCGACACGCGACGTGACGCCGGCAATGCTGAGTACGGCGCCCTCCGGCTGTTCGACTGACCAGAACGGCGTCTGGCGCACCAGCGCGTGGCCACCCGAGACCCAGAAGGCGGCAAGCGCCGCACCGATGCCGGCAATCCAGAAGATCGGCCCGCCACGCGATGCCGGCCGCCCGGCTGACGCATCTGATTTGCGCAGCATCTCCATGCCTTCCATCGACGGCGTCGCGATGTCGCGCGCCGGCGTCGGCATGGCTTCTATCAGTGGGATCAGCTGCGGCAGCACCTCATAATCCGCATCGACGATGTCGGTCGCCACAGGCCGCGATTCCGGTGCGACACTTGTCCCGGTCATGATTTCGCCGGAAACCGGGCGCGCGGTTCGTTGCTCAGCCATCATGGCCCCGCTGTTGCCTCTTCGTTTCTTTTGCGTAAATGGAAATGGTTAACGCTTCCCCACCGGAACCCTTGTGACGCACTCAAAAACAGCGAAAATTAACCGACGGTTAACCATGGCGGCCGATGGTCGTTGGACAGAAAGGGCTGGCACGCCGCCGCCCTCAGGTCGTCGCACGTGATCCGCTTCGAAAATGTCGGCCTCCGCTATGGCATGGGTCCGGAAATCCTCCGCGACATCTCCCTGCACATTCCGGAGAGCTCCTTCCAGTTCCTGAGCGGGCCCTCCGGCGCCGGCAAGACGACGCTGCTGCGCCTTCTGTTCATGTCGCTGAAGCCGACACGCGGGCTGATCACCATCTTCGGCAAGGACCGCTCGCGCATCTCGCGCGCTGAACTGCCGCATCTCAGGCGCCGCATCGGCGTGGTGTTCCAGGATTTCCGCCTGCTCGACCACATGACCACCTATGAGAATGTCGCTCTGCCGCTGCGCGTGCGCGGCCGCGAGGAAGCGAGCTACCGCACCGACGTCACCGAACTTTTGAAATGGGTTGGCCTGGGCGAGCGCATGCATGTGTTGCCGCCGGTCCTTTCGGGTGGCGAAAAGCAGCGCGCGGCAATCGCCCGGGCCTTGATCGAACAGCCCGAAATCCTGCTTGCCGACGAGCCGACCGGCAATGTCGACCCGCCGCTGGCGCGCCGGTTGCTCAGGCTGTTCATTGAGCTCAACCGGCTCGGCACCGCGGTGGTGATCGCCACTCACGATCTCGGCCTGATGGAGCAGGTCGACGCGCGCCGCATGATCCTGGCCGGCGGAAGGCTGGATATTTATGACTGAGCTATCGGCCGAACAGCTGCATGAAGACGCCGCCGAGCCCGCGACGACGACGCAGCGCGTCCAGCGCCGCATGGCGCCGATCGTGCCGGCGCAGAATATTGCCGGCCGCGCCTTGGTGCTGGTCATCGCCATCATGACCTTCCTGTCCTGCCTGACTTTCGGCGCCGTCACGCTGGTGCGCGACACTGCCTCGATCTGGGAAAACCAGATCTCGCGCGAGGCGACGATTCAGATCAAACCGGTCGACGGCCTCGACATGGAGGCAGCCCTTGCCCAGGCCTCGCAGATCGTCGGCGAATTCCCCGGCGTGAAGGAAACCCGGATCATCGATCGCGACGCCACCGCGCGTCTGTTGGAGCCATGGCTGGGCTCGGGCCTGAATATCGACGAATTGCCGGTGCCGCGCCTGATCATCGTCAACATCGACGAGACCAGTCCGCCCGACTTTAGCGCCATCCGTGCGGCGCTCACGCCCAAGCTGCCGAGTGCTTCGCTCGACGATCACCGTACATGGGTCGACCGGCTGGTCGCCATGGCCCGCACCACGGTCACCATCGGCATCGCCGTGCTGGTCCTGATGCTGTCGGCGACGGTGCTGACCGTAGTGTTTGCGACGCGCGGCGCTATGGCGGGTAACGGCCATATCATCGAAGTGCTGCATTTCGTCGGCGCCGAGGCGCGCTTCATCGCGCGCGAATTCCGCTGGCATTTCCTGGTCACCGGCATGAAGGGCGCGGCCGCCGGCGGCGCAGCCGCGATCCTGGTTTTCATCGTCTTTTCCTGGTGGTCGTCGCGCAACATGGCAACGCCGCAGGCCGACCAGGCCACCGCTTTGTTCGGCAATTTCGCCATCGGATCGGCAGGCTATCTCGGCGTCGGCCTGATGGTGCTGGTGATCGGCGGACTGACAGCGGCGACCTCGCACGCCACCGTCGTCGCCTATCTCAGCGACATCGATGTCCGCCAGCCGGATGCGGGGTGAACCGTGAGGGCAGAAGCGAAAACAGTTCGGGGGCAAGGACAGGAATGGAAGGGACGATCACGGATCGAAAACCGACGTAACGCAATGTGCGCTTTTTTCCTTACCAAAAAGGCATTTCAGGATTAACCATAGGATGATGAACGCGCGGGAGTCGACCGGAACGGCTGGACAGATGCCAGTGGTGCGTTTGCGTGTGCGTACCGGGCTGGGCCGTTTGCGCACCGCCCTGCGTCTCGCCTCCCTCTGTCTACTGCTGCTGGTGGCCCTGTTTGCCGGTGGCTTCGGCTGGTTCGCCAGCAAGGTCAGCCACATGACGACCCCGACCAACCCGGCCAAGGCCGATGCGATCATCGTCTTGACCGGCGGTCAGGCCCGCCTCGACGCAGCACTCGATCTGCTTGCCTCCGGCAAGGGCGAGCGGCTGCTGATCTCAGGCGTGCATCCCTCTGCCAGCCGCCGCCAATTGCAGGCTGCTACCGGCGGCGACAAGGCGCTGTTTTCCTGCTGTGTCGACATCGACCGCGCCGCGCTCGACACGATCGGCAATGCCGAGGAAAGCGCTAAATGGGTGGAGAGCCACGCCTATGGCAGCGTCATCCTCGTCACCAACAATTACCACATGCCGCGCAGCCTGCTCGAGATGGGCCGCCTGCTGCATGGCGCCAGGCTTGAACCCTATCCGGTGGTCAACACCAATCTGGACAATGGCGACTGGCTGACCAAGCCGGAAGCGCTACGCGTGCTTCTGACCGAATACAGCAAATACCTGCTGGCGCTTGCGCGCGGCGTCGTCCCGGTCCGCCAGACTGCCGACAGCGTCGCACTGGCCGAGGTTTCGACCGCCAAGGACTAAAGCAATTCCAGGAAAAGTGTGTAGCGGTTTTCCCGGGAAAAGCACGTACGCTTTCCCTATTGCGTCCAGACAGACGACTCTGACGGCGCTCGATTACCCCTTGGCCGTGCCGTCTTCCGCGCCACGCAGCCGCGCAATCTCCTGTTCGAGGCTTTCAATCCGCTTGTCGCGTTCGGCGAGTGCGGCCGCGACATCGGCGGCCTCGAATCGCTGCGGAATGTGTTGCGGGCAATTGGCATCCCAAGCCGAGACGGTGAACAGGATGACCTGCTCGGGGCGCGCCTTGTAGTCCTGCGGCATCAGCCTTGCCAGAAGCTCGGCATCGTCCTCGACGACGCGCGCCGTGCCCCAGATCTTGACGCGCTGGCGATGCGCATAGTCGATCAGGAACAGGAATGCCTGGTTGTTGTCGGCGAGATTCCCCTGCGTGATGAACTGCCTGTTCCCGGAGAAATCGGCAAAGCCGATGGTCTTCTCGTCCAGCACCTTGAGGAAGCCGGCTGGCCCGCCGCGATGCTGGATATAGGGCTGACCCTCGCCATTTGCCGTCGACAGGAAGACGCTGGTCTGCGCCGCGATGAAGTCGGCGAGGTCGGGCGTCATATGGGCGCGCCATCCGCCGCGCTCCTCGGCGCTGGCATAGCCCTTGCGCGAACCTTTGCGGGTCTGGATCGCCTTGACCGTCGGCGTGAAGGCGACATCGCTGGTGAAAGTATGAGCATTCATGGAAGCCTCCGCGAGGTCGAAACACGGCCATTGTACGCGAAGAGGTAGGTCCTTCCATGTTTTGGATGTAGATGGCATAGTTGCAAGCCATCCTTCCAATTTCCGGAAGACACTATGGATCGTCTCGAAGCCATGTCGCTGTTCGTCGCCGCGGTGGAAGCGGGCAGCCTTTCCGCTGCCGGCCGCCATTTCGGCATTCCACTGGCAACGGTCAGCCGCAAGGTTTCCGACCTCGAAAAGCACCTTCAGGCGCGCCTGCTGAACCGTTCGACCCGGCAGCTCACGCTGACCGATGCCGGCCAGGCCTATCTCGCCGCCTGCCGCCGCATCCTCGGCGAGGTCGGCGAAGCCGAACGCACCGCTGCCGGCGAATACAGCACGCCGACCGGCGACCTGTTCATCACCGCGCCGGTCGTCTTTGGTCGCCTGCACGTGCTGGCTGTCGTCACCGAATTCCTGGCGGCTTATCCTCAAGTCAACATTCGCCTGACGCTGGCTGACCGGATAACCCAACTGGCGGAGGAACATCTCGACCTTGCCATCCGCATCGGCGAGCTTGCGCCTTCGAGCCTCATTGCCATCCGCGTCGGCGCGATCCGTCGCGTCGTGTGCGCCAGCCCCGCCTATATCGCCGCGCATGGCATGCCGCGGACGCCGGACGATCTGGCCGCGCATGAATGCATCAGTTTCGAAGGGCCTGCAGCGCTCGCCAGCTGGAGCTTTGCCGGCGACAAGGGCGAACTGATCGTGCCGATCCACTCACGGCTGCGCGTCAACACGGCGGAAGCTGCAATCGATGCCGCGATTGCAGGCGCCGGGATGACGCGGGTGCTCTCCTACCAGATCGCGGACGCAGTACGTTCCGGCGTGCTCGTCCCGGTCTTGCGACCCTTCGAGCCGCAGCCGTGGCCGGTGAGCCTCGTCCATGCCGGCCAAGGCCTGCTGGCGGTGAAACTCAGGGCGTTCCTCGATTTCGCCGCTCCGCGGCTGAAGCAGCGGCTATTGCAGGCGACGTGGTGAGTTGAGACTGGCTTGAGTCAGTGGCGAGCCGGCCTATGTCAGGCCATTGCGGCGTTTCCTTTTTGCCCGCGCTTGGTGTAACCAACGCACACCTCCTCAACGGGCCCTTCCCCGCATGCTCTATATCCGCTCGCTGGCGTTCAACTTCGTCTTCTATGTCAATCTGATCGTCCAGATGGTCCTCTGGACCCCTTACTACTTCCTCTCGCCACGCCATCGCGCCTGGTTCGTGCCGAAATTCTGGTCGCGCACCAGCCTGTGGCTCTACGACAAGATCGCCGGCACCAGGAGCGACATCACCGGCGTCGAGAACCTGCCGGAGGGCTCTTTCATCCTGGCGCCGAAACACCAGTCGTTTTGGGACGCGATCGCTTTCTTTCCCTTCCTCCACGATCCGCTTTATATCCTGAAGCGCGAGCTGACCTGGATCCCCTTCTTCGGCTGGTACATCCTGAAGATGCGGATGATCCCGGTTCACCGCGGCAGCCGCTCCAAGGCGTTGAAGCAGGTCGTTGCATCGACAAAGCAGGAGATGGGGCGCAATCCGCGCCAGCTGATTATCTACCCCGAAGGCACGCGCCGAGCGCCAGGCGACGAGCCGGCTTACAAATACGGCATTGTCGAGCTCTATACGCAGCTTGGCGTCCCGGTGGTACCGGTCGCCCATGTCGCCGGCCTCTATTGGCCTCGCCGCAAATTCTTGCGCTTTCCCGGCACCATCAAGGCCCGCTTCCTGCCGCCGATTCCGCCCGGGCTCGGCAAGGACGAATTCATGGACCGGCTGATCGGCGATACGGAAGCCGCCTGCGACCAGCTGCTGATCGAGGCATCGCAGGCTCCTAACCCGCCGCAAATGCCGCCGACGGCGGTCAAGCGGCTGGCCGAACTCGCCGCGGCCGCCAAAGCAATTCCAGGAAAAGTGTGAGCGGTTTTTTCCGTGCTGAATTGCGCCAAAACAAAAAAGACCAAAGCTTGATCTCTTCTGCGAGCCGGCTCAAGGCCACGCGGCCAGCGCGGTGGTCAGCACCAGCGTCGCCGCGAAGGCCAGATTGATGATCCGCGACGCCAGCGGCTGGCGCAGGGTGCGGGCGAAGGCCGCGCCGGCCAGCAGCCACAGCACATGGATGGCTACGATCATCAGGGTGAGAACCGCCAGCCTGGCCGGGATGCCGAGAGCATCGGCGCCGGCTGCGGTCGCGGAGCCAGCAAGGACCGCAGCAATCGCCACATAGGCTTTCGGGTTGGCAACGGCGAGCAGGAAGCCGCCGAGGAAGGTCGGCAGAACCGCGCTGCTGTCACGCGCGGCCAGCGGCGGCGCTGTCGCTATTCTGTAGGCGAGGTAGAGAATATAGGCGGCGGAAGCGACCGCCAGCACTGGCGCTACGCCCGGCATCGAGGTGAGGATAGCCTTGATGCCGGTGGCCACGACCAGCAGCACCGCGACCGTGCCTAAAATGATCCCCGATGTGTAGTGAAGCGAATTGCGCAGGCCGAAGGCGGCCCCTATCGCCGTGACGCTGATCGTCGCCGGGCCAGGACTGCCCATGACGACGGTTGCCGCCAGCACCAGCGCCAGCAATTGCTGCCAGGGCTGCGCCTGGGAAAGAATGTCTGCGGCCATGCTGCCTCTTCTCCACAATAATGGAGAACAGTGTGGCAAGGCAGACAGCCGTCGTCTTGAACGATCGTGCCGAACCTGCGCGGCTAGGCGCTGGCCTTGTCCAGCGCCACGAGATCCTCCGCGCTGAGCTTCAGCGATGCGGCGCGCACCAGGCTGTCGACCTGGTCCAGCGTCGTGGCGCTGGCGATCGGCGCGGTGATGCCGGGCTGCGCCATCACCCAGGCGAGTGCTACTTCCGCCTGCTTGGCCGAATGGCGCGCCGCCACAGTGTCGAGTGCGGCCAGAATGCGCATGCCGCGCGCATTGAGATAAGCCTTCACGCCGCCGCCGCGTTCACTTTTGCCGAGATCGGCCTCGCTACGGTATTTGCCGCTCAAAAACCCCTTGGCGAGGCTGAAATAGGTGATGACGCCGATATCCTCGGCCACGCACAGATCATGCAGCGGCCCGTCGAAGGATGAGCGGTCGTAGAGATTGTATTCCGGCTGCAGCACGCTGTAGCGCGGCAGCCCGCGCAGGCTGGCAACATCGAGCGCGGCGCGCAGCTGGCCGGCGTCAAGATTCGAGGCGCCGATATGGCGGACCTTGCCGGCAGCGAGCAGCTTCTGGTAGGCGCCGAGCGTCTCTTCGTAAGGCGTGGTCGGGTCCGGCCAGTGCGACAAATAGAGGTCGATCACATCGGTCTGCAGCCGCTCAAGCGACGCCTCGACCGCCCTTTCGATATGGGCAGCGGACAGATCCTTCTTGCCTTGTCCCATATCCGAGCCGACTTTGGTGATGACGATGATCTTGTCACGGTTGCCGCGGCTTTTCATCCATTTGCCGATGATGGTCTCGGACTCGCCGCCCGCGTGGCCCGGCACCCAGCGCGAATAGGCATCGGCCGTATCGATAGCGTTGAGGCCGGCGTCGCCGAACCGGTCGAGCAGGTCGAAGGAGGTCTTCTCGTCCGCGGTCCAGCCGAAGACATTGCCGCCCAGGACCAGCGGCGCGATGGAAAGGTCGGTTTGACCGAGACGGCGTTTTTGCAAGACGGGGCTCCGTGGGCTGGCGGCGGGCGACCCGAATGCTTCGGGCCGCAGCTAAGCTAGGTCTCGCCGCGCCGAGGTCAAAGGCCTCAGCCAATTTTTCCAGCGGGCCAGCGCTTCACAAAGGCGCGAGCGCTTCGCCTGCAGGCTCGCCGTGGTCTACTGGCTCACGAGGCGATCCGCTTCGCCACCTCTTCCAGCCAGTGGTCGCTGATACCCAGCGCCGCGAGATGCTGCAGCGTGTTGAGCACATAGTCCTCGTTGTTTCCGGACTGGCCGACGGCGCCACGGATAACACCTGCCGCATGCGCAGGGTCGAGCCCGCCAGCATACTGCGCATGCTGGCGGTCGACGATATAGGCGACCGCTTTCACTCTCTCTGCCGCGGCCGCACCATTCCCGTCGAGGCTGATATCGAGCACACGCTCGAGATAGACGCTGGTCACCAGTTCGCGCTCGCGCAGATAGGTCAGCACCTCATCGCGCAACTCGCCGGGCACGCGAAACGCCAGCCCGATGCAGGAGCCGCCACGGTCGAGGCCGAGCACCAAGCCCGGCCGCTGACGCGTGCCGCGATGCACGAAGGAATAGACGCAGAGCGACCGGCGGTAGCCGTAAAGCCGCGCGCGGCGGGTCTCCACATGCGCAAATCCCGGCCGCCAGATCAGCGAGCCATAGCCAAAAACCCAAAAATCGCCCATATCGCCAAGCCTGATTGCACGAAGGTGACGCCGCCGCATCGGAATCGGTGCTCTTCTGTCTTTTTGCTTGTTGCGTAACCACAGTCCACCCGCAACACGCCCGCGTTAATGAAAGCCGCAGCATGACGTCAAGTGACGAGCGTCCGTCGAAGTTTCGCCACCGGCTGATGTGGCTCGCTGCCTTGGTCGTTATGCTGTTCGGCGCCTACAGCGCGGTCTGGTTCTATGTCGCCGGTCGCGTCAGCAGCGAAGCCGACAAGGAGGTGGCCTCGCTCAAGGACAAAGGCATCGAGGCCGGCTGCGCCAACCTCACCGTCAGCGGCTACCCCCTGCGTTTTGCCATCTCCTGTGACAATCTGGCTTACGAGGACGACGCCAGAAACGTTGCCGCCTCGGCAGGCAGCTTCAACTTCGTTGCAGAACTCATCCGGCCTTTGTCGCCTGCCGCCGAGTTGCGTGGGCCACTGCGGACCTCGGTGCCCGGGATGGCGCCGCTATGGATCGATTGGGACAATCTGCAGGCCAATGCCAAGCTCTCCTGGCCCTTGCCACGCAGCATTTCGCTGCAGGCCGAGAGCTTGTCCGGCCAGACCGATCCGGCCGACGACACCGACCCGGTTTCACTGTTCAGCGCCGGAACCGCGGCGGGCGAGTTGCGACCCGACGGCCAGGACCTTGGCTATACCGGAAGCTTCACCGATCTTGAGATCGACGCCGACGCGATCGGCGGGCGCGTGCTGCCGCCGCTCGACGGCAGCGGCGACGCGACGCTGAAGAACGGCGTCGCGCTGATGAAGACGCAGGCCAGGAGCCTGCGCGGCCAGGCGGTCGACATCCACAAGCTCGATCTGTCGTCGGGAACCGCGCGCATCACCGTCTCCGGCCCGGTGTCGGTCGACGCCAACGGCCAGGTCAATGCCGACCTGACGATCAAGCTGCAGGATCCCAAAGCCGTGGCGGCAATCCTCGCCACCGCAATCCCCGAGCAGAAGAGCCAGATCGAGCAAGGCTTTGCCGGTCTGGCGCTGCTCGGCAACGAACCGTCGATGCCGCTCAAGGTGGTGAAGGGCAAGGCCTCGCTCGGCTTCATTCCGCTGGGCAAGATCAAGCCGCTCGATTAGAGCAATTCCAGGAAAAGTGTGAGCGGTTTTCCGTCCGGAATTGCGTTAAAACAAAGAGATAGAGCATGATCGCAAAGAGCGGGAACGGCTTTTGGGGAGAGATCGTGCTCGAGCAAGCCGACGCATGAACCGACCGGTGAAACTGCTGAGCGTTGGCGCGCTGACGCTGGATACCATCCTGCGCGTCGAAACCCTGCCCACGCATCAGGGCAAGTTCATCGCCTCGGACGGCATCCAGATCGCCTCGGGCATGGCGACAAGTGCTGCCTGCGCCGCCCGCCGTCTCGGCGCCGAGGTGTTCCTGTGGGCAAGTGCAGGTGACGATGCCGTCGGCGACCAATTGCTGGCCGGCATCGAGGCCGAGGGCGTCGATTGCGGCTTTGTCCGCCGCGTCGAAGGCGCCCGCTCGGCGCTGGCCGCGATCCTGGTCGACGCTCATGGCGAGCGCATCATCGTGCCCTTCTACGACCCAAAGGCGCAGGCCGACCCCGAGGCGGTGCCTGTCGCCGATCTTTCCGGCTTCGATGCCGTGCTGGTCGATGTGCGCTGGCCGGGCGCCGCCGCTCTTGCCTTGACCGCCGCGCGCAGCGCCGGCCGTCCCGCCATCCTCGACGCCGACACGGCGCCGGTTGAGGTGCTGGAGCGCCTGCTGCCGCTGGCATCGCACATCGTCGCTTCGGAGTCGGCGGCACGCATCGTCTGCGGCCATGCGCTGGACCCCGAAACCGCCTGTGCCGACCTCGCCAGCCGCACCGATGCCTTCGTGGCGGTGACCGGCGGCGCCGCGGGAAGCTGGTGGCATGACCGGTCCGCCGGATGCGTGCGCCACATCGCGGCGCCGAAGATCAAGGCGGTCGACACGCTTGCCGCCGGCGACGTCTTCCACGGCGCCTTTGCTGTCGCGTTGGCGGAAACCATGCCGATCGAGCAGGCGTTGCGCTTTGCCAGCGCGGCGGCCGCGCTCAAATGCCAGCGCTTCGGCGGCCGGCTGGGGGCGCCAAACAGGGACGAGGCAATGGCCATGGTCGCGGCGACATGGCCCGCTTGAGGAGACTTAGCTCTTCGCCGGATGTTCCACCGCCTGGCGGCCAAAATCCGGCACGTCGATGTCCTGGCCGGCCTCGATGATCGAACGGCGAACGGCCCGGGTGCGGGTGAACAGGTCGAACAGCTTGTCGCCGTCGCCCCAGCGGATCGCCCGCTGCAGCGAGGCGAGGTCCTCTGAAAAGCGCGCCAGCATTTCCAGGATGGCATCCTTGTTGTGCAGGCACACGTCGCGCCACATGGTCGGGTCGGAGGCGGCCAGACGGGTGAAGTCGCGGAAACCGGAAGCCGAATATTTGATCACTTCCGACTTGGTCACCGATTCCAGATCGTCGGCGGTGCCGACGATGTTGTAGGCGATGATATGCGGAAGATGCGAAACGATGGCCAGCGTCATATCATGATGCTGCGGGTCCATCGTGTCGATGTTGGAGCCGCAGCGCCGCCAGAACTCCGAAAGCTTTTCCAGCGCCGCCGGATCGGTGCCGGGCAGCGGCGTGAAGATGCACCAACGGTTTTCGAACAGCTCGGCGAAACCCGCATCCGGGCCCGATTTCTCCGTACCCGCCAGTGGATGTCCCGGAATGAAGTGCACGCCGTCCGGCACATAGGGCTGCATTTGCGCAATGACGGAGGCCTTGGTCGAACCGACATCGGTGAGGATGGCGCCTTTTTTCAGCGCCGCTGCGATCTCTTGCGCCACCTCGCCCGACGACCCCACTGGCACCGAGACGATGATCAGGTCGGCGTCGCGGACCGCTTCCCTGGCGTCGGTGGTGTAGCTCTCGCCAAGACCGAGCTCCTTCGCCCGCGCCAGCGTGGCCGGGCTGCGCGTCGCGATGGCGACATGGCGGGCCAGGCCCTCGCGGCGGATGATGCGGGCCAGCGACGAGCCGATCAGGCCGATGCCGACCAGCGCGATCTTTTCAAACATCGGTGCTGTCATTGTTTCAGCTTTTCAGGAATGTCGTGAGGGCATCGATGACGCCGCGATTTGCTTCTTCGGTGCCGACGCTCATGCGCAGCGCATTGGGAAAGCCATAGCCGGTAACGCGCCGCAATATATAGCCGCGCTGGGTGAGGTAATCGTCCGCCGCCTCAGCCGAATGCCTCTTGTCGTCGGGAAAGTGGATGAGGACGAAATTGCCGACGCTGGGCGTCACGCGCAGCCCAAGCTTCGTCAGTTCTTCATTCAGCCAGGTAAGCCAGGTCTCGTTGTGCAACGAACTGCGCTCGACATGGGCGCGGTCGCGGATGGCGGCAATGCCGGCCTCGATCGCTGTTGCGTTAACGTTGAAAGGGCCGCGGATGCGGTTGATGGCATCGACGATGTGCAGTGGGCCATACATCCAGCCGATGCGCGCGCCGCCAAGGCCAAGCTTGGAGAAGGTGCGGGTCATGACCACATTCTGTGCGCTGCCCGCCAGCTCGATGCCGGCCTCATAGTCATTGCGCCTGACATATTCGGCATAGGCCGCGTCCAGCACCAGAAGCACGTTGCCCGGGAGCGCGGAATGCAGGCGGCGGACCTCCTGGAACGGCAGATAGGTTCCGGTCGGATTGTTGGGATTGGCGAGGAAGATGATTTTGGTCCGCGGCGTCACCGCGGCCAGGATCGCGTCGACGTCGGCGCGTTCCTCGGTTTCCTTCACAGCAACCGGCTTGGCCCCCGCCGACTGAATGTAGATCTTGTAGACCATGAAGGCATGTTCGGTAAAAATCGCCTCATCGCCTGGCGCAAGATAGGTCTGCGCCAGCAGGCCAAGTATCTCGTCAGAACCGTTGGAGCAGATGATGTTTGCCGGGTTGAGGCCATGCACCTCGGCGATCGCCTCGCGCAGCCGGCGGGCGGTGCCATCGGGATAGACATCGAGCTTGGCAGCCACTTCACGCGCGGCCTCGATCGCCTTCGGCGACGGGCCGAGCGGGTTCTCGTTCGACGATAGTTTATGGACCTTGGCGACGCCGGCCGGTGCTGTGCTCTTGCCCGGCACATAGGCGTCGATGTCCATAATGCCCGCGCGGGGCGTCGGTCGTGCCTTGTCCGCTGTCTTGTCCATGTCGCAAATCCATCGAGAATGCCTCCGTCCGGAGGCCGCAGCGGAAATACAAGCCGTAGCCGCGAATGTCGAGAGGCGGGCAATAGCTGGCCGTTGACGCCGGGCCGCACGAGTTCTAGAAGAACGCAACAGTTCCGTGGTGATTTGGCCGGTCGGCTTGCAGCCACGTTAAACAACTCGCTAAAGGGCCGTTTGCGTGACGTAACCGGCTTTGCGATCGCATTGCCGGTTTTTTATTGCCTGACGGCGGGCAAGGAGAGTCACATGGCCGCGCTCCGCGCTACAAAAACCAACAACGAGGCCGACAACCCGTCGAGCCCTGTGTTGCGTTTTGGCCCTGACAAGCCGCTGAAGCTTGACGCCGGCACGCTTTTGTCGCCGTTCCAGATCGCCTACCAGACATATGGCGCCCTCAACGATGCCCGCACCAACGCCATCCTGGTCTGCCACGCGCTGACCGGCGACCAGCATGTCGCCAGCACCAATCCGGTGACCGGCAAGCCCGGCTGGTGGGAAGTGCTGATCGGTCCCGGCAAGATCATCGACACCAACCGCTTCTTCGTCATTTGCTCCAACGTCATCGGCGGCTGCCTCGGCTCCACCGGTCCGGCCTCGACCAATCCCGCCACCGGCAAGCCCTACGGCCTCGACCTGCCAATCATCACCATCCGCGACATGGTGCGGGCGCAACTGATGCTGGTCGACCATTTCGGCATCGAAAAGCTGTTTTGCGTGCTCGGCGGCTCGATGGGCGGCATGCAGGTGCTGGAATGGGCGTCATGCTATTCCGAGCGCGTCTTCTCGGCCCTGCCGATCGCCACAGGCGCACGCCATTCCTCGCAGAACATCGCCTTCCACGAGGTCGGCCGCCAGGCTGTCATGGCTGATCCGGACTGGCATGGCGGCAAATATTTCGAGCACGGCAAGCGCCCGGAAAAGGGGCTCGCCGTGGCGCGCATGGCCGCCCACATCACCTATCTGTCGGAAGCCGCCCTGCATCGGAAATTCGGCCGCAATCTGCAGGACCGCGAAGCGCTGACCTTCGGTTTCGACGCAGATTTCCAGATCGAAAGCTATCTGCGCCACCAGGGCATGACATTCGTCGACCGCTTCGACGCCAACTCCTACCTCTACATGACCCGTTCGATGGATTATTTCGACCTCGCCGCCGACCATGGCGGCCGGTTGGCAGATGCCTTTGCCGGGACCAAGACCCGCTTCTGCCTGGTGTCCTTCACCTCGGACTGGCTGTTCCCGACCGAGGAGAGCCGCTCGATCGTGCATGCGCTCAACGCCGCCGGCGCCTCCGTCTCCTTCGTCGAGATCGACACCGACCGCGGCCATGATGCCTTCCTGCTCGATGAACCCGAACTGTTTGCCGCCATCAAGGGCTTCATCGGCTCGGCGGCCCGCGCAAGGGGGCTCGCCTCATGAGCGTCAATGGCAGCCAGCGCGTCGACCTCGAAGTCGTGGCCAACCTGATACCGCCGCAGTCGCGGGTGCTCGATGTCGGCTCCGGCGACGGCCTGCTGCTCGAACTCCTGCAGGAGACCAAGCAGGTCGACGGCCGCGGGCTGGAGCTGTCACAGCGCGGCGTCAATGAATGCGTGGCGCGCGGTCTCTCGGTCATCCAGGGCGATGCCGATACCGACCTCGAATTCTATCCGGACAAGGGTTTTGACTTCGTCGTCCTGTCTCAGACGCTGCAGGCGACCCGCAACCCGAAGCTGGTGCTCGACGAGCTGCTGCGAATCGGCAACCGCGCCATCGTCTCCTTCCCCAATTTCGGCCACTGGCGGGTGCGGCTGTCGCTGTTCGTCAATGGCCGGATGCCGGTGACCGCGGACCTGCCCTATTCCTGGTACGACACGCCCAACATCCATTTCTGCACCATCCGCGACTTCGTCAATCTGGTCGAGGAACTCGGCGCTTCGGTCGAGAAAGCCACCGCGCTCGACGGCAACGGCCAGAAGATCGGCCTGTCGATGCCATGGTGGTTCTGGAATTTCTTCGGCCAGCAAGCGGTGTTCTTGCTGAAGCGGTAGTTTGCCCCTATTCCAGCACGTCCGTCGCCTTGTGCGGGTGCTGAACGCCATCGGCGATGATCACATCGGCGTGGGAGTTGTGGGTGCGCAAGGCCAGAATCTCGCGATAGGCTGATGAATCGTACCAGCCCCACGCATGCGCCCTGTCCGGAAACTCGATGACGATCAGATGCCCGGGCCATTCGTTTTCGACCACCTCCATGTCGCCGCCGTGGACAAGGAAGCGGCCGCCGAAAGGCTCCAATGTGGCGTCGATCCTCTGCAGATACTCGACAATCTGCGGGCCCATTGTGACTTGACGCATATGGGCGACGGCGTAGGCGGCCATGGCTGAACTCCCTGTGAGATCGAAGCCCGACGACCGGCTTCGTTGGCGCAATCTGCAGACATGATGGCCATCGGTCGATTACGTCTGGGGTAATCGGCCGGCTTACCGGCGTCCTGGCTCAACAGTTTGTGATGACATTGCCGCTGGTTTTTTGTAGCGTCGAAGCGAATGCCATCCCGGGGTAAGGCTTGGACGGCGACCATCAAAACCTCCGGCCTCCAGGCATTTCGGGGCACAATCGAAGCAACATGTCCAAGGCAACCGACCTCGCTCCGCTGATCTCGGTGATCACACCGACGCACAATCGCCGCAGCAAGGTGGTGCGCGCCGTGGAGAGCGTGCTGGCGCAGAATTTTCCCCGGTTCGAACACATTGTCGTCGATGACGGCTCGACCGACGGTACGGCAGCCGCACTTGCCGAAATCCGCGATCCACGGCTGATCTATGTTGGCTCGAAATGGCGCGGCGCCAATGCCGCCCGCAATGCCGGCATCGAGCGGGCGCAGGCGCCGGTGGTGACATTCCTCGATTCCGACGACGTCTATTTGCCGGATCGCCTGGCGCGGACGCTGGAGCAGTTCGACAACAATCCCTCGCTCGAAGTGCTGATCAGTTCCTTCGTGTCGCTGAAGGGCAATCGCCGCACCAACTGCGTCAACCGCGAGGCGCTGCTGAGCCGCGACTCGCTGGAGCGGGCCCTTGTCGCGCAGACCATCTTCATTGCCGGGTCGGCAATCACCGCCCGGCGCGAGTCGCTGCTGGCCATCGGCGGCTACGACAGTGACGTCACGCGCATGCAGGATCGCGAATTGTTGCTGCGCTTTGCCCGTCGCAGCGGCGCGCAGCTGTCCGAAGTGATCGACTGGAAAAAGTACAACTCGGAGAATTCGATCTCCGGTCGCCGGGACGGCTATGTCGAAGCCTATGCGAGCTTGATCGACAAGCACCCCTATATCGCCGACCGCTACCCCTACATTCCGCCTTACATGATCGCCCGGCAGCTCATCGCCGATGCACTCAAGGGCAGGGTTTCGCAGGCGTTCTCCGGCTATATGGCCAACCGGTCGTCGAAGGCGCTTGGCTATTCGCTGCCGCAGCTGTTGCGTGGCTATGTCGGCGGCCGGCGCTGGCGCCGCGATCTCTATGCCGAATTTCGCGACAAATACGGTGCACGGCCGGCCTGAAGTTTGCCGACAAGCCGAGCAGCGGCTTTCCCCTCCGAACTGCCTCAAACCTCATTTGTCGAGTTCCGGCAGATATGGGTCGGAATATAGCCGCCGGTCGCGTTCGCCCTGCAGGCAGTCCATGGGTGCGGCGGCATCGATCGGGACCACGGTCGCATCGGCGATGCCGCTCACCTCCAGGATCAGCTTGCGGCGTATGGCGGTGGCGAACTCCGAGGCCGCATAGATCGGCAACACGAAGGAGCCGGGCCCACCGGTGACGCACTCGTCATAATACTGGTCGAGATGGCTGAAGGTCGGCGACGGGCTGATCAGGATCGGCAGGCCGTTGATGACGATGCCCTTGGCCACCGCCGCATCGCGTGTCGTGGCGACGGGCAGCCCGGTGTTGTTGGGACCGTCGCCGGAAATGTCGATGACGCTGCGTGGCGCATCGAACCCCGTGCCCTCGAACAGCCCGGCGCCGAAGGCAAGCGCACCGGAAATCGAGGTGCCGCGAAAGCTGCGGAACGGCCGCGCTTCTATTCTGTCGGCGAAGGCGTTGGCGCTCTCTGCGCTGTCGATCACCTGCCAGGCGATGACGCCATCCTCGCGCACGACGCCCGCCCATTCGAAATAGGCAAGCGCGATGCGCCCGGTGGTTCCCGAGCGCACGGCCTTGATGAAATCGGGATGCCTGAGCGCCTCGACATAGCCAGCGCGCTGCAGCGCGAACTCCCTCTCGTCCATCGACTGTGAGATGTCGACGGCCAGCACCAGTTCGACATCCACGGCAACGGCCGGGGCAGCCACGGGCGTGGTGCAGGCAAGGCAGGCAAGCAGGCTGAGCGCATCGAGCATGGCCGCACCACGGATGTTTCGACCCGTGAATCTTCGCCGCGATCGCGGCGAAATAAAGCCCCTTCTACTTCTTTCGCCGCACGGCCGCTTTCGGCGGCGGGTCGATGGCGCCGGTCCTGACTCGGGCGGGTTTCAGTGGCGCAGCACCCGTATCCTTCACGATGTTCAATGCGCGTGGAAAGAAATGACCATTGTGCAGTCCGCGCCCGATGTTGAGGATCGCGGTTTCCGGCAGGCGTTTCTCCAGCATGGACAGTACCCTTCGCAGCGAAGGACCATCGAACGCGTCCATCGCTTCGTCGATGATCACCCATTTCGGCTGCCGCAAGGCCAGCCTGGCGAAGGCCAGCGACCGCTGTTCGTCATCGTTGAGTTCACGCTCCCAGCGTGCGGAACGGTCGAGCGAGGATGACAGCCGCTCGAGGCCGACCTCGGCCAGCACCGCCCCAAAATCAGCATCGCCAGCCGGCGCCGAGCCATTTGGATGCAGCACTTCGCGTAACGTGCCGGCAGGAAAATACGGAACACGCGGCACGAAAATCGGCGTTTCTCCGGCCGGCAAGCCGATCCGCCCGCTGCCCCAGGGCCAAAGGCCGGCAATGGCGCGGAAGAACAATGTCTTGCCAGCGCCTGGGTCGCCGGTGATCATGACGCGCTCACCGGGATGGATCTCGACATGGCTGTCTGAAAGTTTGGTGCAGCCCTCCGGCGAGGCCACTTGGAGCTTCTCGAAGGTCAGGCTGCCATTGGCGTTATCGCCGAATTCGATGCGCTTTTCCTTGTCGTGCAACACATCGGTTTCATCGAGCGCAATGCGGAAGTCGGCAACGCGCATCAGCGTGGCGCGCCAGTCGGCGATGCCGCCGATATTGTTGATGAACCAGCGCAGCGACGAGTGCACCTGGTTGAAGGCGCCGACCGCCATCATCAACCCGCCAAAGCTGATGTCGCCTGAAAAATAGACCGGCGATGCAACCAGGATCGGCGCCACCACGGTGATCCAGCCATAGGTATCGGTCACCCAGGAAAGGTTGATCTGCGCTTTGTAGATGTTTCGCATCGCGCCCAGCACCGTGCCAAGGTCGATTTCGAGCCGTCTCTTGGCATCGGCTTCGCCGTGATAGAGCGCGATGGCGTCTACATTCTCGTTGACGCGCACCATCCCGGAACGCAGCTCGGCCTCGCGGGTGTAGCGGTCGCTGTTGAGGCGGATCAGCGGCCGCCCGACCAGCCAGCTCAGCCAGGAGGCGATGCCGGCATAGAGGAACGCGGCCCAGACCATGTAGCCCGGTATCGCCAGCGACCAGCCGTTGATGTGGAAGACGAAGCCCGACGAGAGTTGCCAAAGCACGCCGACGAACGACACCAGCAGGATGAAGGATTGCAGCAGGCCGACCCCGAGGTCCGTCGACAGATCGGACAGATGCGCGGCATCCTGCTGCATGCGCTGGTCGGGATTGACGCCGATGGCGCCGGCATTGGCGAGCCGGAAGGCCCGCGCCGGCCGCATCCATTGGTCGATCAGGTCGAGCGTCAGCGCCTCGCGCAGCTTCAGCCGGATCATCTGGTTGAGCCAGGTCTGAGCGATGTTGAGCAGCAGCAGCGTGCCGGCAATCACGGCAAAGATCATCAGCTGATGCAGGAAGGCCGCCATGTCGCGACGCGCCAGCGCATCGTAGAAAGGCTGGTTCCAGCGGTTGAGCAGAACCTGGCCGATCGACGTCGCGACGATGACCGCCATAATGCCGACCGACGTCCAGACCAGCCACTTGCGCACCGGTGAGCCTATCAGCGCCCGTTTGATCGTCGCTACCTGATCGCGCAGGCTGCTGGCTTCGACGGTTACCGGCTGAACGGTGGCGGACTTGTCCGGTTGATCAGCCATGCACGAGGTCCTTGCGTTCAGAAGCGTTGCTGAAACCAGATGGAGAGACTTGAAGGCATCCGCCGCTCAAACGGACCGCGAATGCATCTGCGACAGATAGGTGGGAAAAACCCACGCAACACCAGTTTTCATGATGATCACGAAGGTGTCACCTGACGCGTCGTCGATGTCACCCCTTCCGCCCGGCGGCCAAGCCGCGTCGCACCGTGCGGTGACAGTACCGGCACGAAGACACGGCGCGAGGCGCGCTGCGCGACCGGCACGCCCTGATAGAGCCGCTTCTGCGCCTCGACCACGATGACGCCGGAAAAGATCGGCCAGAACCGCCGGCCGGCGCGCTCCAGCACATTGTGGAACCGCATCATGAAGCGCCGCGGCGATGGCGGGAAGAACAGCGCGTCGGACCAGGAAGCCGGTGTGAAATTCGCCTCGCGCAGCAATTCTGTCAGCTGGCCGCGCGAGAACGGCCGGCCATTGCCGAACGGCGTGTGCTCGAACCGCGCCCAGACACCGCGCCGGTTGGGCACGACGATGACGACGCGCCCTGCCGGCGACAGCACCCGCCAGATCTCGTTCAGCGTCTCGCGCGGGTTTTCGACATGTTCGAGCGAATGCACGAGCAGCATGCGGTCGATGCAGGAATCGACCAGCGGCAATTCCTCGTCGAAGACCAGCGCCGTAGCCGTCGGCCCGTTCGCCGGCCAGACGACGGCGCCTTGCGTAGCAGGCATGAAGGCAAACACCCGCTCGGCATCGGTGCCGAACCGCTCCAGCCACGGCAAGGTATAGCCGAGCCCGACCAGCCGCTCATTGGGCACTGTTGCCCATATTGAGGACAGCGCCATGGTGATCGAGCGTTCAGCCAGGCGGCCGAGCGTGGTCGAATAGAAGGAGCGGAGATCGACGATATCGGAATGCATGCGCGGGACGGTAGCTGCGATGCCGCCCAAGTTCAACAAAGCCGGCACGTTCTGCAAAGCTAGATGACATCAGCGGCCAAGCGCCCTATGTCTGCGCCAACAGATGGAGAGATGCCAATGCCCGTCGAAATCGAACAGTTCATGTGCCGCAGCGACAATTTCGGCGTGCTGGTGCATGACCCGAAAAGCGGCGAGACCGCCATTATCGACGCACCCGAAGAAGCGCCGATCATTGCCGCTATCGAGCGTACCGGCTGGAAGCCGACGATGATCCTGACCACCCACCACCATGTCGACCATGTCGAGGCCAATCTGGCGCTGAAGGAGCGCTTCAAGCTGCGCATCGTCGGACCGGAGGCGGAAAAGGAAAAGATCCCCGGCATCGACGAGACCGTCGGGCAAGGCTCGGTCGTCCATCTCGGCGGTGAGCGGATCGATGTCATCGCCACGCCCGGCCACACTGCGGGCCATGTCTCCTATCATTTTCCGGCCTCGAAAGTGGCGTTCACCGCCGACACTTTGTTCGCGCTCGGCTGCGGCCGGCTGTTCGAATGCAAGCCGCCGGTGATGTATGAGTCGCTGAAGAAGCTCGCCGCACTCCCGGCCGACACGGTCATCTATTGCGGCCATGAGTATACGCTTTCGAACGCCCGCTTTGCGTTGACCGTCGACCCGACCAATTCGGCGCTGAAAGAACGCGCCGCCAAGATCGAGACCCTGCGCGCCGACAACAAGGCGACGCTGCCGACCACGATCGGCGAGGAATTGTCGACCAATCCGTTCCTGCGCTGGCACGACCCGGCGATCCGCAAGCATCTCGGTATGGAGGCGGCCTCCGACGCCGAAGTGTTCGCGGAAATCCGCAAGCGCAAGGACAATTTCTGAGCATCATTCCGGGATCAGCCATGACCAGCGCCGCTGAAATCATCGCCACGCTCGGCCTCAAGCCACATCCGGAAGGCGGCTGGTATGCCGAGACCTTTCGCGACGGCGCCGGGCGCGGCCATTCGACGGCGATCTATTTCCTCCTTGAACAGGACCAGATTTCGGCCTGGCACCGGGTCAAGGACGCGGCCGAGGTCTGGCACTTCCATGCCGGAGCGCCGCTGGCGCTGTCGATGTGCGAGGAAGGTAGTCCAATGCTTAACCAGGTGATCGAGCAGGTGCTCGGCATTGAGCTTGCGGCGGGCGAGCGGCCGCAGATCGTCGTGCCGGCCGGCTGGTGGCAATCGGCGCGCAGCCTCGGCGAATGGACGTTGGTCGGCTGCACCGTGGCGCCGGGCTTCGACTTCGCCGCGTTTGAAATGGCCGAGCCGGGCTGGCAGCCTTAGGCCAGAAGAAAACCAAGAGTTATGCAGAGCTGGGCGGCATAGTAGAGCACCCAGACCGCATAACGGATGCCGGCGCGATAGGGTGCTATTGCCGGAACCAGGAATTTCTCCGCGGCAAGCAGCCCGTCCGATGCCATGAACATAACAGCGCCGCCGATGACCCACGGATTGGCGAGCGTCAACGCCGAGATGCCCATCGCCAGAATGGCCGCGATATAGATGGCGATCGGCACCCGCAGGCCGGGACTGACACGGCGCCAGAGCGCCGCCAGCATGACGACTGCGAAGGCCGCCATGGCAAGCGCGATGGCGCCGCGCCATGTCTCGGTGCTGAGCACATCCAGCCCGCCGCCGCCGAGCAGGAAGAGCGGCACATAGAGGACATGCGCCGCAAGGAAGCTGGCCAGCCCGCCGAGGAAGGCCTTTTCGCCGTCACGCGACAGGAAGGCATCGCCGACGGCGCTGAGCGCCAGCGCAGAGACGAGCAACAGCGGCCCACCTTGCATGAAGGCCAGCGCCGCAAGCATGGCCACGGCCAGCGTCTTTGCCGCCGAGCGGGCCAGCGTCGGCCGCATGTCCAGGGTGAAGGCGTAGATCACCGCCGCCACCAGCGAAAAAATCAATGTTGCATTTGCGTTGGCGTCGATGCCGCCGGCAAACGGCATCGTCATGCGCTTGCCCCGCCAGTTGCCGCCTTGCGCAGGAACAACGATTTCGCCGCCAGCGCCGCGCCGCCGGTGATCAGTACGCAGGCCGCCAGGATACGCAGCGACGGCTCGGCAACGCCCGCCGCGATCAGCACCAATGTCGACAGCAGTGGCGCCGCATAGCTTGCCGCGCCGAGCACCTGGATGTTGCCTCGTTTGACGCCGATATCCCAGGCGTAGAAGGCGGCACCCACCGGCATCAACCCCAAACCAACCACCGCCAGCCACTGGCCGGGGCCATCGGGCAGCACCGTCTTTTCCAGCAGAAGATGGCAGATGAGGGACAGGGCTGCCGTGGCGGCGCAGAACCAGGTGACGATCGAGGTCGGCACCGCCGGAAAGCGCCGCGACAGCAGCGAATAGGACGACCACAGCAGCGCACAGACGGCCGCCATCGCATAGCCGAAGGTGTAGCGAGCATCGAAGGCGAGGCCGCCACCCTTGGTGACGATCAGCACGGTCCCGGCGAGCCCGAGCAGCGCGCCGACGACATGGTTCCAGGCCAGCTTCTCGCCCGGCATCAGCGCTGATCCCAGCACGATCAGCAGCGGCCACAGATAGGCGATCAGGCTTGCCTCCACCGCCGGCGCGTTGCGCAGCGCGGTGAAATAGAAGAAATGGTATCCGAACAGTCCGGCAATGCCGATCACCCAGACCTGGCGTGGGATCTTCAGGCTTTTATCGGTCGCCGGCATGAACAGCCGGGCAACCAGCCCGACCGCGGTGCCGATGGTGAAGGTGATGGCCGAGAGCAAGAATGGCGGCACGGCGCCCGACGCATCGGTGAGCAACGCCAGCAGCGCCCACATGGCGACCGCCGAGAAACCGATCAGTGTTGCGCGCCCCATGCCCGTCTCCGGCGACTCGCCCCATTTCTATTCGGGTGGGCGCGTCTATTCAGTAGCTTCGAACCGCCCCGCGCTGACAGTCAAGGTGCCGATCTGCGTCCCGACCGTGGCGTGGATCGGCGCATATATGCCGGTTTGGCCGAGCGGTGCAAACGTCACCATCATCTGGCTCTTCTTCTTCAGGTAATTCAGCGCCTTGCGGCCCTTGCGGTAGCCTGCCACCGGCTCGAAGCTCATCTTGCAGGTAACGGTGTCGCCCTTGTAGCCCTTGACCGAGATCGATCCTTTCGAGGCGTAGGTCAGCGTCAGGTCGGCGCGCATCTCGCCGTCATAGAATTTCACCTTGCGCCCGCAGACCTGGTCGAGGCTGTCGGCATGGATGACGGTAGCCGCCATGGGATCGAGCACAGATGCCAGATCGTTGCTGCCCAGCGGTATCCAGTTTTTGGGATTGCGCTTTTTCGGTTCGGGAATGACCTGGGTGGCGGTCACCGCGCCATTGGCAAAGCGGATATCGACCATGGAAGCCTTCTTGCCGGACTTATAATCGGCGCGAAATACCTGCGGCTGCATCTGCTTGCCCAGAATCTTGCCCTTTGACGAGATCGTGCCGCTCGTGTCGTCGAGCAAGGTGGCGAGACCCGCGCTGGAGACGGTGCCGTCTATGGAATAGCTATCGCCTTCGTAGTGGCTGGAAAATGTCGCCTTGGCCACGGAAAGGCCGAGGAACGACACCGTGTATTCGCCCTTGAAGGACTGTGCGGTGGCTGCGGGCGCGGCGGCAAGGGTTGATGTCGGCAAGGCGGCGACAAGTATGGCGACAACGGCATGTGACGGGCGAAGCATGGCGGGCTCGGTCCTTGATTTTTTAACCGGAGGCGGGCGACTCCGGCTTGAAATGTCCCTGTCCGACCGCTTATAGGCTGAATTTCGGCCTTTATGTGAAACGCCCGTCACAGTCGTGGGCAAGCCGGAGCTTGACGCATTGGCGAAATGCAACTAAGGAACGCCAACTTTTCCATAAGGCCGCCTGACTGAAACCGCGCGCCACCCGGCGCGGGCGAACAAGGTTTGGCAGGCTTAGACAGAACTGAAGGTTAGAACCATGTCCCGCACTTGCGAACTCACTGCCAAGGCAGTCCAGACCGGCAACAATGTGAGCCACGCCAACAACAAGACCAAGCGCCGCTTCCTGCCGAACCTCGTCAATGTGACGCTGATTTCGGAAGCGCTGAACCAGAATGTGCGCCTGCGCATTTCGGCCAACGCGCTGCGTTCGGTCGAGCATCGCGGCGGCCTCGACGCCTTCCTGGCCAAGGCCGACGCCAAGGAACTGTCGCAGCGCGCGCGCCTGTTGAAGAAGCAGATCGCCAAGAAGCTGGCCGACCAGCCCGCCGCTTAACGATATCAAGGCGGGGGACGACCGCCCTGAGCATCGGAGCAATCCGATGCTCAAAACTTCTAAGGCAGCAGCATCGGAGCAATCCGATGCTCAAAACTTGCAAGGCAGCGCGATCCGGATTTCGGCTAGCGCCTGGCTGGTTCCATTACCCAGGATAAAAAAATGACTTCCTTCTCGCGATATCTGCCCTTTGTGGCCGCCATGGCGCTTGTCGTCGTGGCATCGAACATCCTCGTGCAGTTCCCGATGCAGGGCCAGGCCGGCGGTCTGTCGCTGGGCGACATCCTGACCTGGGGCGCCTTCACCTATCCCTTCTCCTTCCTGGTCACCGACCTTGCCAACCGCCGCTACGGGCCGACCGTTGCGCGCCGCATCGTCCTTGTCGGCTTCATGACCGCTGTGGTCTGCTCGATCCTCGTCCCGCCCTTCCTGTTTCGCCACGGCCTGATCGAGTTCGAGACATCAGCCGACCGGCTGGTGCGCATCGCCGCAGCTTCCGGCGCGGCCTTCCTTTGCGCGCAATTGCTCGACGTCACCGTGTTCAACCGGTTGCGCCGGCAGAGCTGGTGGCGCGCGCCGATCGTCGGCACGCTGGTCGGCTCGGTGTTCGACACCCTGGTGTTCTTCAGCATCGCCTTTTCGGCCGCCTTCGCTTTTGCCGGCCCGAACGACGGTTTTGCGCTGGAGACGGCGCCGCTGATGGGCGTGCTGCCGGTCGAGACCATGCGCTGGGTCTCCTGGGCGCTGGGCGACCTTTCGGTGAAGCTGATCATCGCTGTTGTGGCCCTGATCCCCTACCGGCTGCTCGCCGCCCACTGGAGCCAGCCGACCGTGGCTGTCTAGGCCGTGATCCCTTGGGTCCAGCTCGGCTCGGCCAAAACGCCTGACGGCGGACAGGAACTGCGCCTCAAGCAGCGCGGCAGCGAATTCTCGATCATGCTCGGCACCAATGAGCTGATGAACAGCCGCCTCAGCGGCTCCGAGGAAGCGCTGGCCAAGCTCTCCTGTGAAAAGATCGGCGGCCGCGCCCAACCGAAAATCCTGATCGGCGGCCTCGGCATGGGTTTTACACTGCGCGCTGCGCTTGCCCAAATGGGCGCCGACGCAGGCATCACCGTTGCCGAGCTTGTCCCCGCCGTCATCGCCTGGGCGCGCGGCCCCATGGAGGCGGTCTTCGCCGGCTGTCTCGACGATCCCCGTGTGACGGTTCGCGAAGCCGACGTCGGGCACATCATAAGATCCGACAAGGCAGCCTGGGACGCCATCCTGCTCGATGTCGACAATGGCCCCGAAGGCATCGTCTACAAGGGCAACGACGCCCTCTATGGCGCTGCCGGCCTCGGCGCGGCGCGTGCAGCGCTCAGGCCCGGGGGCGTGCTGGCTGTTTGGTCGCAAGGCCCCGATGCCGGCTTCACACTTAGGCTCAAGCAGGCGGGCTTTGTCGTGGACGAGGTGAAGACGCGCGCCAATGGCAAGCGCGGCGCGCGCCACGTCATCTGGATCGCCACCAAGCCTTAGGGCTCTCAATCCTGGTGCAGGATGAATTCCAGATAGAGGTTGCGCTGCAGGATCGAGTGGTTGTCGTCCGAGATCAGCGACACCATCAGCGCTCCGTCATCGCGGGTCCAGACGTCGAGTCCTTCCATATTGTCGATCTGGTAGCCCATGTCGGCTTCCATCAGCACCGGCCCGTCGGCAACCGCGCCCTTCTCGACGCTTTCGCCATAGATGCGCCTTAGCCGCATCCTGACACCGCCGGCCATCGAGAAACTGCGCTCCAAAAGCAGCAGGTCGCCATCCGGCAGGAAAGCGCCGTCAGTGATGTCGAAATCACCGTTGCGCTTGACCGTGAAGACGCCCTTGTGCGGCCCTTCGATGATGGCGGCATAGATGTTGCCAGCCTTGTCCAAGCTCTTTTCCGAGACCACGACGAGGCCGCCCTCGTGCTGGCCGTTGGGATTGGCGTGGGTGACGGTCTCGAAACCGCGGTTCTGTCGCAGTTCGCGGGCTGGAACCAGAAAGTTCAGTTGCTTGAACGGCGCCGTCATGTTGCTGGGGTCGATCTTGAACTGGGCGACGCGGTGATCGCGCTCGAAGCCGACGGTGGCGATGCCGTCCTTGACTGCAAGGCCCTCGGCATCGACTTCCCATTTCCTGTCGATCGGCCGGCCCTTCTCATCGACCATCTGCTGCATGCGGAAATTCTGGATGCCGGACGGCCGCTTGTCGGCATCATGGGTGATCGAGCCGAAGAACCAGAAGCCCGTATCGGCGACGCCGATGAAATCGCTGCCGGGTTTGACGAACCGAAATGCCGACAGCGCGCCGAAATCGCGCGTCGTCGAGTTCATCTCAAGACCGCCGACGAATTCCAGCGGCCCAAACTGCTTGTCGGCGCTGCCGATATGGAAGGTGGTGATCGGTCGCGCCGAGACTTCGACCGGCTCGACCGCGCTTGGGCCGGCGGCGATGGCCGGCGCAAACGCCATGCCGGACAAGGCAGTGACCGCGAAGAGCATCTGCCGAAACCCGCCGCGCAAAAAAATCATCCGGCGCGCCGGTAGCCGCCGCGACGTGTATCGCGCACGTTTTCCTCGGCGAACAGCGAGGCCAGCTGCTCGGTCATGGCGCCGGCCAGTTCCTCGGCATCGACGATGGTGACGGCGCGCCTGTAATAGCGGGTGACGTCGTGGCCGATGCCGATGGCCAGAAGCTCGACCGGCGAGCGCGTCTCGATCAGCTCGATGACGGCGCGCAGGTGCCGCTCGAGATAGTTGCCAGGATTGACCGACAGCGTCGAATCGTCGACCGGCGCGCCGTCCGAGATCATCATCAGGATCTTGCGCTGTTCGGGCCGGGCGATCAGCCGGTTGTGCGCCCATAACAACGCCTCGCCGTCGATGTTTTCCTTGAGCAGGCCCTCGCGCATCATCAGGCCGAGATTGCGCCGGGCACGGCGCCATGGATGATCGGCGGATTTGTAGATGATGTGGCGCAGATCGTTGAGCCGGCCGGGGTTCGGCGGCTTGCCGTCCTTCAGCCACTTCTCGCGAGCCTGTCCGCCCTTCCACGCGCGCGTGGTGAAGCCGAGGATCTCGACCGAGACGCCGCAGCGCTCCAGCGTGCGCGCCAGAATGTCGGCACAGGTGGCGGCAACCGTGATCGGCCGACCGCGCATCGAGCCCGAATTGTCGAGCACCAGCGTCACCACCGTGTCGCGGAATTTGGTGTCGCGCTCCTGCTTGAACGACAACGGCTGCATCGGGTCGATGACGACACGAACCAGGCGTGCCGGATCGAGATAACCCTCTTCGAGGTCGAAATCCCAGGAACGGTTCTGCTGCGCCATCAGGCGGCGCTGCAGCCGGTTGGCGAGCCGTCCGACGACGCCGGAGAGATTGGCCAGTTGCTTGTCGAGGAAGGCGCGCAGCCGGTCGAGTTCTTCCTCCTCGCACAGCTCTTCCGCACCGACGGTCTCGTCGAAGGCGGTGGTGAAAACCTTGTAGTCGATCTCTTTCGGCAGGTTGGCGAACGGGTTGTCGTTACGGCGCGCCTCGCCCGGCGTTTCGGCGTCCGCATCGTCATCGTCGGAAAGATCGTCGGCAGTGGCGTCGGAGGCCTCAGTCTCGGACGACTGTTCGTCGTCGGCCGAGGCCTCGGCATCCTCGGATTGCGACTGCTCGGAGCCGGAATCCTCTTCGCCGCCCTCCTCGCTCTGCTCCTCGCCTTGCGGCTGGTTCTCGTCATTGTCCTCGGAGTCTTCGGTCTCCTGATCGTCGCCGAGTTCCTCGGCCATCTCCATGGACGCCAGCATCTCACGCACGACGCGGGCGAAGGCCTGCTGGTCGCCGAGCTTGGCCGACAGTCCGTCGAGATCGGCCTTGGCCTTCTCCTCGACCCAGGGCCGCCAGAGTTCGACCAGCCGCTCGCCGCTCTTCGGGATCGGCCGCCCGGTCAGCTTCTCGCGCACCATCAGCGCCAGCGCTTCCTCGATCGGCGCGTCGGCCTTGTCCTTGACGTCGACAAGGTTGGCCTTGGCGTATTTGTCCTCCAGCATAGAGCCGATATTGTCGGCGACGCCCTGCATGGCGCGGCTGCCGATCGCCTCGACGCGGGCCTGTTCCACGGCGTCATAGATCGAGCGCGCCAGCTTGCCTTCCGGCGCCAGTTTGGTGTGGATGCGCTGATCGTGGCAGGCGCGCTTCAGCGCCATGGAATCGCCCAGGCCACGAGTAATCGCGATGTCTGTCTTGGACGCTTTCTTCGGCAGTTCGGGCAGTCGGGCGCGGCTGCCGGCGAGCGCCGGGCGGTCCTTGGCGAAACCGACTTCGAGCTCCTTGTCGCCGGCGATGGCGCGCATGCAGACGGTGACGGCACGCTTGAAGCTGTCGGCTTCAGACCCCGTCTTCGACTTGTTGCGCGTGTTGTCGCCCGGACCCGCCATCGAGGCTCTGCTCAGCCCAGCACCACGTTGGCGGCGCTCTCGGGCAAATCCTCGCCGAAGGCGCGCTGGTAGAACTCGGCCACCACCGAACGCTCCAGCTCGTCGCATTTGTTGAGGAAGGTCAGCCGGAACGCCATGCCGATATTGCCGAAGATCTCGGCATTTTCGGCCCAGGTGATGACGGTACGCGGGCTCATCACGGTCGACAGATCGCCATTGATGAAGGCCGAGCGCGTCATGTCGGCGACGCGCACCATCTTGTTGACGATGTCCTTGCCCTTGCCGTCGCGATAGTGCTTGGCCTTGGCCAGCACGATGTTCACCTCATTGTCGTGCGGCAGGTAGTTCAGCGTGGTGACGATCGACCAGCGATCCATCTGCGCCTGGTTGATCTGCTGCGTGCCGTGATAGAGGCCGGTGGTGTCGCCGAGGCCAACGGTGTTGGCGGTCGAAAACAAGCGGAACGCCGGATGCGGGCGGATGACCCGGCTCTGGTCGAGTAGCGTCAGGCGGCCCGACGATTCCAGCACGCGCTGGATGACGAACATCACGTCCGGACGGCCGGCATCGTACTCGTCAAAGCAGAGCGCGACATTGTGCTGGTAGGCCCAGGGCAGGATGCCGTCGCGGAATTCGGTGATCTGCAGGCCATCCTTGACGACGATGGCGTCCTTGCCGACGAGGTCGATACGGCTGACATGGCTGTCGAGGTTGACGCGCACGCAGGGCCAGTTAAGGCGGGCGGCGACCTGTTCGATATGGGTCGATTTGCCGGTGCCGTGATAGCCAGACACCATGACGCGGCGGTTGTAGGCAAAGCCGGCAAGGATCGCCAGCGTCGTCGCCTTGTCGAACAGATAATCCGGATCGATGTCCGGCACATGTTCCGAGGTCACCGAATAGGCCGGCACCACCATCTTGGACTCGAAGCCGAATTTGTCTTTCACCGACACCGTCGTGTCGGGCAAATTGGCGATGTCGCGATCGACCTTGTTCATCTCTATCCAAGTCTCCACGGGCGAAATGCCTGATTTCGCCGGCAATCGATTTTGTCCGGGGGCGGTCTTAGAGCCTTTTCCACCCTTATGAAAGTTGGAAAACGACACGAACCGTTAGGTTGCTCAGCACAAACCCGCCTGCTTGAGCACGCGATAGGCCTGCAGCACATCGCGGAACCGGTCTTCCGAACCTCTATCGCCGCCATTCGCATCCGGATGGTGGCGCTTCACAAGTTCCTTATAGCGCGCCTTGATGTCCTTGCCAGTCGCCTTTGTATCAAGGCCAAGCGTTTCCAGCGCCTTGGCCTCAAGCGGCTTGGCCTTGCGTTCGCGCGCCTCGCGCGGGTCCTTCGGCCCTTTGAACAGGTCGAAAGGATCGCGCATGCGGTTGTAATAGCCGGCGCGACCGGAACGCTGCTGGGCGAAATCGGGCGAGGAGCGCGTCGAGGCGCCGGCGACGCCCATCTTCCATGTCGGCCGGTGGCCGGTCATCGCTTCCTTCTGGAAGCGGGCTATCTCGGTGTCCGGCACGCCGGAGAAGTAGTTGAAACCCTTGTTGTATTCGCGCACATGATCGAAGCAGAACTGAAAATACTCGCCTTCCTTCATGCGTCCGACCGGCGCCCGGTGGGTACCGGCCTCCTTGCAGCCGTCCCACTGGCAGATCGGCGAGTGCGACTTCAGCTCCGCATCCTTGTCGGGACGGACCCGAATTTTCTCGAAATATTTGGGGTACGGTTTCATCTCACCCATTTATGGGCTGTTCGCACGTGCGAAACAAGAATTGACATTTTCGCGATCATCGCCCTAACCGCTGAATCGCGGCATAAAGCAGGGCGAATGGCGATTTTTGAGGCGGCCCGGCGGGATCGATCCCGATTTCCCGATCACGCCTTGCAGATATGGTGAAGGGAGATGGCGATGTCCATACAGGCGACGATGGAAGACAAGCTGAACAAGGCGTTTTCGCCGGAGCGGCTGGCGATCGTCAATGAAAGCCACCTTCATGCCGGTCATCACCACCACGGCTCCGACGATCACGGTGCCTATGACGGCACCGGCGAGACGCATTTTCGCGTCCGCATCGTCTCATCCGTCTTTTCCGGCATGAGCCGCATCGACCGCCACCGCGCCGTCAACGAATTGCTGGCAGCGGAGCTGCAAGCCGGCGTCCATGCGCTGGCAATCGAACCGGCTGCACCCGGCGAAAAGACCCGTTGGTAAGTCTCTCCGCCTCAGATCACCGCTTCAATGAGAAACGGTCCCGGACGCGACAGGGCACTGTCGAGCAGCGCGTCGAACCGCTCGCACGTGTCGGCGCGGGCCGCCTCGACGCCCATGCCTTTGGCCAGCGCAACCCAGTCCAGCGCCGGATGGTCGAGATCGAGCATGCGCCTGGCGTTCTCGCCGATCTCATTGACCCCGACATTCTTCATTTCGCCATGCAGGATGGCGTAGGTCCGGTTGGAAAAGATGATGGTCACGACGTCAAGCTTTTCCCTGGCCTGGGTCCACAGTCCCTGCACCGTGTACATGCCACTGCCGTCGGCTTCGAGATTGATCACCTTGCGGTCCGGGCAGGCGATCGCCGCGCCGGTAGCCATGGGAATGCCGCCGCCGATCGATCCGCCCGTACCCATCATGTAGTCGTGCGGCGCCGCAAAGGCGGATAGCGTGAAGAACCGTCTCGCCGAGGTGACCGCTTCGTCGCAGACGATGGCATTGGCCGGAAGTTTGCGCGCCACCGACAGCGCGATGGCATCGTCCGTCAGTCTGCCGCTCAGCGTCGGTTCGTCTGGAAAGGCGGTTGCGGCGGCGAATTGCTGCGTCGGCTTGATGCCGAGCTCGTCGGCCAGCGCCTCCAGCGCCGCTTTCAGATCCTGGCCATGCGCCGCCAGCGAAAGCACCTTGCAATCGTCCCGAACCAGCCGCCCGGGCTTGCCGGGATAAGCGAAGAAGGCAACCGGCTCCTTGGCGCCGACCAGCACCAGCAAATCGATATCCCGGAGCGTGGCCGTCGCCGCATCGACCGGATAGGGAATGCGGGTCGGGGCGAACCGCCCGCGGCCGCGCTGCATGCGGGCGATCAGAACCTCACTGAACAGCCTGACATCGCTTCCCGATGAGATTCTCCCTGCGATTTCAAGTCCATCGGCGCGCGCCGCCTGCCCACGCACCACCATGCCGACACGGCCCGGCGCGGCGCGGATTGCTTCGGCGATCGTGCGCACAACAGCCATGTCGACGGCGGGCGGCGGCTCCAGTTCCACCTTGCCAGGTGAAATCGCAGCAACTTCGCCCCAGGCGGCATCCGCAGGCAGGATCAGCGTCGTGACGCCAGGCGGCGTGAGTGAGGCGCGGAAAGCCGCCTCTGCGGCCGGCACAATATCGGCCGGCCCCTTGACGCGGCCAACCCAGTTCGACATCGGCGACGCCAGGCCTTCTATGTCGCTGGTCAGCGGGGCATCGAGCGGCAGATGGTAAGAAGCATGGTCGCCGACAATGTTGATCATCGGGCTGCGCGCACGCCTTGCGTTGTGCATGTTGGCCAAACCGTTGGCGAGACCCGGTCCGGTATGCAGCAACGTTGCTGCCGGGCGGTCGGTCATGCGCGCATAGCCGTCGGCGGCGCCGGTCACCACGCCCTCGAACAGGCCGAGCACGCAGCGCATCTGAGGTTTGCGGTCCAGTGCGGCAACGAAATGCATTTCGGATGTGCCAGGATTGGCGAAGCAGACCGTGACGTCATTGGCCAGGAGCACGTCGCACAGCAGATCGGCGCCATTCATGATTTTCTTTCCCAATCGACAATTCAGGAACAATTGCACCAGTAGGCGCCGGGTCGGCAATGTCCCGCCGGGGCTTTTGGTCTGATCCAGGACGCCTCGCGGGGATCCGGGATCAACCGACGGTCGCATTCAGGAAGGCCAGCATCGCGGCGGTCAACGCGTCGACGTCCTCGCCGAAGTCGTGATTGATCGACATATGCGTGTAGGCGTTGCCGTCGAACAGCGTCACTTCAGTGCCGGTGGCGCGCAGGCGCTTGGCAAAGCCTTCGATTGGTCTTCGCAGCCTTCGGCGCGCGAATAGGCGATGAAGGTCGGCGGATGCTTGTGTCCATCGAGATAGCTGGCCGGCGACAACGCCGCCCATCAGCGCCGCAGCACCGGGCAACCCGCCATTCCAGCCACTCCGAATGTTTCCTCCCAAGCCTTCTACCCGGATTGCAGCCACTCTCCTTCATGTGAAGGGAACCAACAATGCTTTCCGACAGTTGAAGGTGATGAGGCGATTGGAATCCAGATCGGCTCCGAGGGCAGAACATCATGCGTGCAACCCAATCCGACGTCTTCGATCTTTTTTCGGAAATTTATGCCAATGCGGCGGACGAAGAGGTCAGCATCCAACAGTATCTTCTTGCCTGTCGGGAAGACAAATCGATGTACGCTTCGGCGCCCGAAAGGATGGTCGACGCAATCGGCGAACCAAAACTGGTTGACACCAGCAAAGACGAGCGCCTCGGCCGCATTTTCGCGAATCGGACCCTCAAGATCTACCCTCATTTTTCTGACTTCTATGGAATGGAGGATACGATCGAGCGCATAGCTGGATATTTCCGCTATGCCTCGCAGGGGCTCGAGGAACGCAAGCAGATCCTCTATCTCCTCGGCCCGGTCGGCGGCGGCAAATCCTCTCTGGCCGAGCGCCTGAAGAAACTGATGGAGCAGCGCCCGATCTACACGCTGAAGGTCGGCAACCAGATCAGCCCGGTTTTCGAGTCGCCGCTTGGGCTGTTCCATCCCGATCACATGGGTGATCTGCTAGAGGATAAATACGGCATAGCCCGGCGCCGGCTGAACGGATTGATTTCGCCATGGGCGGCCAAGCGCCTCGACGAATTGTCTGGCGACATTTCCAAATTCAGCGTCGTCAAGCTGATGCCTTCGCGGCTGCGCCAGATCGGCATTGCCAAGACCGAACCTGGCGATGAGAACAATCAGGATGTCTCGGCCCTGGTCGGCAAGGTCGACATCAGGCAATTGGAAAATTTTAGCCAGTCCGACCCCGATGCCTATTCCTATAGCGGTGGCCTGAACCGGACCACGCAAGGTCTGCTTGAATTCGTCGAGATGTTCAAGGCACCCATCAAGGTTCTGCATCCGCTGCTGACCGCGACACAGGAAGGCAGCTACAACGGCACTGAAAATTTCGGCGCCTTTCCCTACCAGGGGATCATCGTCGCCCATTCCAACGAGTCGGAATGGCAACAGTTCAAGAGCAACAAGAACAACGAGGCGTTTCTCGATCGCATCCTGGTGGTCAAGGTACCCTATTGCCTGCGGATCACCGAAGAGAGGCAGATCTATGAGAAATTGCTGCGTGAGAGCGAGTTGGCCGCCAGCCCCTGTGCCCCTGAAGTTTTGGACATCCTCAGCCGCTTTGCAGTTTCGACGCGCTTGGCCGAGCACGACAACTCGCCGCTCTACACCAAGATGCGCGCCTATGACGGCGAAAATCTGAAGGAAGTCGATCCCAGGGCAAAGTCGGTCCAAGAATATCGCGACGCCGCCGGCGTCGATGAAGGCATGACGGGCGTCAGCACGCGCTTTGCCTTTAAGATCCTTTCGCAGACATTCAACTTCGACAATGAGGAGGTCGCCGCCGATCCTGTGCATCTGATGTACATTCTGGAGGAGGCGATCAAGCGGGAGCAGTTCCCGAAGGAAACGGAAGCGGCATATCTTGAATTCATCAAGTCGGAGCTTGCAGCGCGCTACGCCGAGTTTATCGGCCACGAAATCCAGAAGGCCTATCTGGAGTCCTATAGCGAATACGGCCAGAACCTCTTCGACCGCTACATCGCCTATGCGGATGCCTGGATTGAGGACCAGGACTACAAGGACCCCGACACCGGCCAGATCCTCAACCGGGAGATCCTGGACAACGAACTTTCGCAGGTCGAGAAACCGGCAGGCATCGCCAATCCCAAGGACTTCCGTAACGAGGTGGTGAAGTTCACTCTGCGCGCTCGCGCAAGAAACCACGGCCGCAACCCGTCATGGACCAGCTATGAAAAACTGCGCGAGGTCATCGAGAAGCGGATGTTCGGACAGGTCGAGGACCTCTTGCCGGTGATCAGCTTCGGCTCCAAGCAAGACAGCGTTACGGAAAAGCGCCACAACGAATTCGTGCAGCGCATGATCGAGCGTGGCTACACAGAACGGCAGGTACGCCGGCTGGTGGACTGGTACATGCGGGTGAACAAGGCGGGTTGACAGAGCCGGATGGTTCCATGCCGATCTTCATCGACCGTCGCCTGAACCCCAAGGACAAGAGCCTTGGCAATCGACAGCGCTTCCTCAGGCGTGCTCGCGAGGAGTTGAAGCGGAGCATTCGCGATCAAATCCGCACTGGCAGGATCGCCGACGTGGATACCGAGCACGCCGTGCCCATGCCTGAAAGGAAAACGGCCGAGCCGAGCTTCAACGATGACAGGGCCAGCGGACGGCGCCGACACATCCTTCCGGGCAACAGGCATTTTTCCCCTGGAGACCTGCTCCCGAAGCCGCATGGGGGCGGCGCGGCGTCGTCGCCAGGAAACACGGCGTCGGAAGACGATTTTCGTTTCGTGCTGTCACGCGAGGAGGTGCTCGAACTCTTTTTTGAGGATCTCGAACTGCCCGACCTGGTTAAGCTCAATCTCAAGGAAATCCTTGCCTTCAAGCCGCGCCGGGCCGGCTTCGCGGCAACCGGTTCCCCGACCAACATCAATGCCGGCCGCACCATGCGCAACAGCCTAGGCCGGCGCATTGCGCTGAGGCGCCCCACGCAGCAGGAACTGGAGGCGATCCTCCGGGAAATCGTCACGCTTGAGTCGGCCCCGGCCGGCGCGGCGGTGCGCCAGCGCATCGCGGAATTACGCGACGAGCTTGACCGGCTGGAGCGACGGCGCAGGCGAATTGCCTTTGTCGATCCGGTCGATATCCGATTCAACCGCTTCGACGCCCGGCCGGTGCCGAATGCCAATGCCGTCATGTTCTGCCTTATGGACGTGTCCGGATCGATGGGCCAACGCGAAAAGGACTTGGCCAAACGCTTCTTCGTGCTGCTGCACCTGTTCTTGAAACGGCGCTACGAACGCACGGAGATCGTCTTCATCCGCCATACCCATGAGGCGCACGAAGTGGATGAGGACACGTTCTTCTACAACACGCAGAGCGGCGGTACGATCGTCTCCACCGCGCTCGACGAAATGCACCGCATTATCGGCCAGCGCTATCCTGCCAGCGAGTGGAACATTTACGCCGCGCAGGCCTCTGACGGGGACAATTTCACCACCGATTCCGAGCGATGCATAGAGCTCATGAACGGCAAGCTCATGCGCCTGTGCCAGTATTTCGCCTATGTCGAGATCATCGACGAACGCGAGAGCCACATATTCGGTGCTACCGAAAACGGGACGTCGCTTTGGCGCGCCTACAGTACGATCGAGCTGAAATGGCCCAACTTCCAGATGAGCCGCATCGCTGCTCCCGCGGATATTTACCCGGTCTTCCACCGGCTCTTCGCCAGGCAGCCGGCGGCCATCAAGAGCGCTTGAGAGAGAGAGATGGTCAGGCGAGCCAACGAAACGAATTTGTTGTTTTCCGGTTCTGACTGGAATTTCGAGAAATTATCGCGGGCTTTTGAAGAGATCGAGGCGATCGCGGTCGACGAGTTGCATCTCGATACTTACCCGGTCCAGATGGAGATAATCTCCTCCCAGCAGATGCTCGACGCCTACTCATCTATCGGCATGCCACTGATGTATCGGCATTGGTCGTTCGGCAAACATTTCCTTCACCAGGAGCTTCTTTACCGTAAGGGTGGTCGGGGGCTGGCCTATGAACTGGTCATCAACTCCAATCCCTGCATCGTCTACCTCATGGAGGAAAACACCATGGCGTTGCAGGCCCTTGTGACGGCCCACGCGGCGCTTGGCCACAATCATTTCTTCAAGAACAATCATCTGTTTCAGCAATGGACCGACGCCGGGGCAATCCTGGGTTATCTGGACTTCGCCAAGGGCTACATCGCCCGGTGCGAGGAGCGGCACGGCCTTGCAGCAGTGGAGGCCATTCTCGATTCCGCCCATGCGCTGATGGAACAAGGGGTGTTCCGCTACCACCGGCCGCCAAAGCTCTCGTCGGAGCGACAGCGCGAAGGGCTTCGCGAGCGCCTCGAATACGAAGAGCGCTCCTACAACGATCTGTGGCGCACGCTGCCGCCGTCGCAGAACAAAAACAAGTCCGGCAATGAGGATCAAGGGATGGCGGAGCGCAAGAGATCGCTCAACCTTCCCGAGGAAAACCTCCTTTATTTCCTCGAGAAGAACAGCCTGATCCTGGAACCCTGGCAGCGCGAGATCATCAGGATCGTCCGCGTCATCGCGCAATATTTCTACCCGCAGCGACAGACTCAAGTCATGAATGAAGGCTGCGCCACCTTCGTGCATTATACCCTCATGAACATGCTATTCGATCGTGGCCGGATCGGCGAAGGTGCCATGCTCGAAATCCTGCGCAACCATTCGAACGTGATCTTCCAGCCGGCCTTTGACGATCCCCGGTTTTCAGGCATCAATCCCTATGCCCTCGGCCTCGACATGATGCAGGACATACAGCGCATTTCGACCGAGCCGACGGCGGAGGACCGCGACTGGTTCCCGGACATTGCAGGACATGGCAACTGGCGCGAGGTCCTGCTTGAGGCCTGGGCCAACCACCGCGACGAATCCTTTATCCGCCAGTACCTCAGCCCGAGCTTGATCCGAAAATGGCGGTTCTTCGTGCTTGGCGATGGAGCCGACAAACCGCATTTCGAAGTCGCGTCGATCCACAACGAACGTGGCTATCACAAGATACGCGCCCAGCTAGCCCACAGTTACGACCTTGGAGCGAATCGGCCGGACATCCAGGTGATTGATGTCGACCTGCTCGGCGACCGGCAGTTGCGGCTGCAACACAGGGTAAAGGATGGTGTTGTGCTCGAAGGGGCCAGCCGTGACGCGACGCTGCGCCATGTCCGCAGCCTCTGGGGCTACGAGGTCAGCCTGGTCGCAGTTGACGCTCAAACCGGTGCGACCATCCACGAACGGTCTACGAGCCAGATCGCGGCATAAGCTCGGCAAAGAGCGTCATGTGGCGGGCCTGCTCGGTACCTTTAAGATTCGCCCGCCGGCCTGATCCTGATCCTGGCGATCCGGTTTTTGTCGCGCTTCATCACCACGAAGCGCTTGCCGTGGAAGGTGAAAGCCTGCTTTTCCTCGGGGATCGACTGCGTCTCGTGGATGACCAGGCCGGCAATGGTGGTCGCTTCCTCGTCAGGCAGGTTCCAGTCGAGCGCCCGGTTGAGATCGCGGATCGGCACGGTGCCGTCGACGACCACGGAACCGTCCGCCTCCTGCTTGACGCCCTGAATGTCGACATCGTGCTCGTCGGCGATCTCGCCAACGATCTCCTCGATAATGTCCTCCAGCGTCACCAGCCCTTCGACCTCGCCATATTCGTCGACGACGATAGCGAAATGCGCCTTGGCACGCAGGAAGGCGTTGAGCTGTTCCTGCAGCGTGGTGGTGTCGGGCACGAACCAAGGCTTCGACGCGATCTTCATCACGTCGATCCGGGAAAAGTCGTTGCCGACCTCGTTCAGCGCTCGCAGCAGGTCCTTGGCGTGCAGCACGCCGACAATGTTGTCGAGAGAGCCTTTCCACAACGGCATGCGGGTGTGCGGGCTCTGCAGGATCTCGCGCACCACGGCTTCCGGCCCATTGTCGGCATTGACCGAGCGCATATTGGTGCGGTGGACCATGATGTCGGAGACTTCGAGCTCGGCGAGATCGAACAGCCCGCCGACACGGTCGCGGTCCTCACGCACCATCTGGCCGTCGCGGCGGAAATCGTCGACCGCGCCGCGCAACTCGTCCTGGGTCGAGCGCTGCGGCTCGATGCGCGACAACTCATAGCCGAACATGGCAAGCAGGCGCGTGCGCACGGCCAGGACAAGCAGGATGAGGATGGCAAGGACGGCGACGACGGTCCAGCCGGGCTCGTTGATCATCGCTGCCGGCTTTCCTGGCCCGGGTGGTTCTCCCTGAGGAACGAAAGCACTTCCGACGCCGGTACATCCTTGGCAATAAAAGCCTGGCCAACGCCGCGCGTCAGGATGAATGTCAGCGCGCCGCGCGACACTTTCTTGTCCTGGGTGATGAAGCCAAGCAGCGCCTCGGCATCGGGCAACTCACCAGGGATGTCGGCCATCCGCCAGGGTAGACCGACGGCGCGAAGATGCGCCTCGACCCGCGCCGCGTCGTCGGGGCTGGCCAGATTGAGCCTTGCGGAAAAGCGGTGCGCCAGCGCCATGCCGATGGCGACGCCTTCGCCATGGACGAGGCGGGCGCCATCATACTGTGTGGCGCCTTCCAGCGCATGGCCGAACGTGTGGCCAAGATTGAGCAGTGCGCGGTCGCCGGTTTCGAACTCGTCGCGGGCGACGACATCGGCCTTGGCGCGGCAGGCCTCGGCAATCGCCTCCGCCCGTTCCGCACCACCGGCGAACACCTTTTCCCAGTTCGCTTCCAGCCAGGCGAAAAACGCCGGTCGGTCGATCAACCCGTATTTGGCAAGCTCGGCATAGCCGGCGCGAAATTCGCGGATCGGCAGCGTGTCGAGCACTTCGGTGTCGGCCAGCACCAGCTTCGGCTGATGGAAGACGCCGACCAGATTCTTGCCGCGCGGGCTGTTGATGCCGGTCTTCCCACCGACCGAGGAATCGACCTGCGCCAGCAGCGAGGTTGGAATCTGGACGAAATTCATGCCGCGGCGCACGATGCCGGCGGCAAAGCCGGTGAGGTCGCCGATGACGCCACCGCCGAGCGCAATGACGACATCGCCGCGCTCCAGCTTGGCGGCGAGCACGCCGTCGACCACCTCTTCGAGATGGGCAAAGCTCTTGGTCTTTTCGCCGGCCGGCAAAGTGATGACGGCAGGCTGGATGCCGCGTGTTTCCAGACCGGCCTTCAGCGCGTCGAGATGTGCCGCCGCGACATTATCGTCCGTGACCACCGCCGCTCTCGTGCCGGGCAGGCGGCGCGAAATCTCGGCGCCGGCGCGCGCCAAAAGGCCGGGGCCGATCAGGATGTCATAGGCACGCTCGCCAAGGCCGACCTCGACAGTGACCGGTTCGCTCACAGCCGCACCTCGCCCGGCGCAGTCGGAGCCGGAATGCCGAAATGCCCGCACAGCGCGTCGACAACCTCGGTCGCAATGACCTCCTTGCGGTCGTCGCGTGTCGGCACGGTGATGTTGGACGTGGCATAGAACGGGTAGCGCTCGCCCATCAGCCGCTCGAGCACGGCGCGCGGATCGGCGCTTTTGAGCAACGGCCGGTTCTGCTTCTTGGACACGCGTTCCATCAACAGGTCGATCTCGGCCTTCAGCCACACCGACACGCCATGCCCGGCGATCGCTTCCCGCGTCTGCGCATTCATGAACGCGCCGCCGCCGGTCGACAGCACCTGGGGCCCACTCTCCAGCACGCGCAGGATGACGCGCTGCTCCAATGCCCGGAATTCGGTCTCGCCATAGCGTTCGAACAGTTCCGGCACCGTCATGCGCGACACGGTTTCTATCTCCTGGTCGCTGTCGACGAAGGGCAGCGACAGCATCGTCGCCACCTTGCGGCCGATCGCCGTCTTGCCGGCGCCCATCAGGCCGACAAAGACGATCGAGCGGCTGCCCAGCCTGTCGAGCAGCGCGGCATGGCTATCGCCGGGAGGATTTGCTGGTAACGCGTTCATGAGACCATGCTGTTTCTAAGCCGTCTTTGCCGGCGTATCGACATCAAAAGCCCGTTTGCGTCAAGCATAGCGCCTTTCGCACGCAGAGCCCTTCGTCCTTGAATTGACGGAATTAGCGTCCCATAAGGACACAGGGCTTGGAATCGCAGAGCAAGAAGACGGGCGAAGATTGATGCCGACACTGTTCCGCTTTGTCGTGACGATGATGATTCTTGCCGGCATTGCCTATGGTACGATGGTGGCGTTGGCGATGTTCGTCGAGCCGAAAAAAGCCGAAATCACCGTGCGCATTCCACCGGAAAAGCTGAACCCTAAGAAAAACTGACCCCAAACTGACCCCTGGAACATGAACAGCGCGGCTCGCATCGAAGCCTTTCTCGAGATGATGAGCGCCGAACGCGGTGCCGCTGCAAACACGCTGTCTTCCTACCGCCGTGATCTCGAAGACGCTTCGCAGCAGATTGCCGGCGGGCTTGCCGCTGCCGCCGCAGCCGACATCCGCGCCTATCTCGACGATATCGCGGCGCGCGGCTTTGCGTCGACGTCGCAGGCGCGCAAACTGTCGGCGATCCGCCAATTCTTCAAGTTTCTCTACGCCGAGGGCTTGCGCGGCGACGACCCGACCGGCACGCTGGACAGTCCGAAAAAGGGCCGGCCGCTGCCCAAGACGATGAGCGAGGCCGATACCGGTCGGCTGCTCGACCGTGCGGCGCTTGAGACAGGCGATGGCGTCAATGGCGACCGGGTGGCGGCACTGCGCCTGCACGCTTTGGTCGAGGTGCTCTATGCCACCGGCCTGCGCGTCTCCGAACTTGTCGGCCTGCCGGTGACCGTCGCCCAGCGCGACGACCGCTTCTTCATGGTGCGCGGCAAGGGCGACAAGGAGCGCATGGTGCCGCTGTCGGCCAAGGCCCGCACGGCGATGCGGGCTTGGCTCACAGCCCGGGCCACGGTGCCGGCTTTCGCCGACAGCCCGTTTCTGTTCCCGGCCGCCGGCGACAGCGGCTTTCTCTCCCGGCAGGTCTTTGCCCGCGACCTCAAAGGCCTTGCCGCGCGGGCCGGCATATCGGCGGCGAAAATTTCGCCGCATGTGCTGCGCCATGCTTTCGCCAGCCATCTCCTGCAGAACGGCGCCGATCTCAGGGCGGTGCAGCAGTTGCTCGGCCACGCCGATATCTCGACCACGCAGATTTACACGCATGTGCTGGAAGAGCGGTTGGTGCGGCTGGTCAACGATCATCATCCGCTTGCCGACTAGGCCTCATATCGCTATGTGAGGGCAACGTGCCCGCGCGGAGCCTACATCTGCGCGATGTTTGCCTTCCGACGCATCGGTCCGCTCAAGAATGTACAATTACCTCGATTTCGAAAAGCCGGTGCAGGACCTTGAACTCAAGATCCTCGAGCTGAAGAAGCTTGCCGAGAATGGCGAGGCGGTCGATGTCGGCGACGAAATCAGCCGGCTCGAGAAGCGCGTGCGCGACGCGCTGCGCGACATCTACAAGGCGCTGACGCCGTGGCAGAAGGTGCAGGTCGCGCGCCACACCGACAGGCCGCATTGCCTCGACTACATCAAGGGTCTGTTCAGCGATTTCACGCCGCTCGCCGGCGACCGCAATTTCGGCGAGGACCAGGCGATCATCGGCGGCTTCGCCCGCTTCCGCGGCGAACCGGTGGCCGTCATCGGCCAGGAAAAGGGCTCCGACACGGCGAGCCGGCTCAAGCACAATTTCGGCTCGGTGCGCCCTGAAGGCTACCGCAAGGCCGTGCGGCTGATGGAACTTGCCGACCGCTTCCAGATTCCACTTCTGACGCTGGTCGACACCGCCGGCGCCTACCCCGGCGTTGGCGCCGAGGAACGCGGCCAGGCTGAAGCCATCGCCCGCTCAACCTCGGCCTGCCTCGGCCTCAAAGTGCCATCGATTTCGGTCGTCATCGGCGAAGGCGGTTCGGGCGGCGCCATTGCGATCGCCACCGCCAACCGCGTCTACATGCTGGAACACGCCATCTATTCGGTGATCTCGCCGGAAGGCGCTGCCTCGATCCTGTGGCGCGACACCACGCGCTCGAAGGATGCGGCGACCAACATGAAGATCACCGCCCAGGACCTTCTGGAAATGAAGATCATCGACGCCATCATTGCCGAGCCGCTCGGCGGCGCCCAGCGCGCGCCCGAAACGGTGATCGCCGCCACCGGCGACCTCATTGCCAAGACGATGAAGGAATTTGCCGGCGCCAACACCGATTTTCGCGAGCAGCGCCGCGAAAAATACCTGGCGATGGGCCGCAGCCTCTGATTTCGGCGGGCAACGCACCGCAATGTGGCGTCAAGGAGCAATTTCGCCATAAAAATGCCGCCGCATTCGGCTCAATAAAAAATCCGTGACACCGGGCGAATTGCCGTGGGGGACGCCGTCCGACGCTTGCGGTAAGGAATTTTCAAGGTTAACGGGCTTAGGGTGTCCGTCAGTGTTCAGCATACCGGACCGGTCGCTATCCGGCCCGTGACGCGAGAAAAAGACATAGCCGTATCCATGTTTACCAAGCTTGCCCGGACCGCACTTCTGATCGCCGCGCTTGGCGTTGCCGGCTGCAACGATTCCTCGATGAAGAATTTTGCGCCGGAAGCCAGCAAGCCGCTGCCGGACAAGATCCTGGCCGACATGAAGGCCAAGGGCATGATCCGCACCTCGTCGGTGATGGCTCGCATCTTCAAGGAAGAAGGCAAGCTCGAAATCTGGAAGGCCAAGACCACCGGCCGCTACGAGATGGTCGCCAGCTACGACATCTGCAAATGGTCGGGCAAGCTCGGCCCGAAATACACCGAGGGCGACCGCCAGGCGCCGGAAGGTTTCTATACGGTCCGCCCGTCGCAGATGAATCCGCGCTCGAACTATCACCTGTCCTTCAACATCGGCTATCCCAACGCCTATGACCGTGCCAATGGCCGCACCGGCGCCAATCTGATGGTGCACGGCGCCTGCTCGTCGTCGGGCTGTTATTCGATGACCGATCCGCAGATCGAGCAGATCTACGCTTTTGGTCGCGATGCCTTCCAGGGCGGCCAGACCGAGTTCCAGATCCAGGCCTTCCCATTCCGCATGACCGCCGCCAACATGGCGCGTTACCGCAACGACCCGAACTATGAGTTCTGGAAGATGCTGAAGGTCGGTTACGACAATTTCGAGATCACCAAGGTGCCGCCGAAAGTCGATGTCTGCGACAAGCGCTATGTCTTCAACCAGGTGGCGCCCGAGGGCACGACATTCGATCCGACCGGCGCCTGCCCGGCGACCACGCAGCCGGATTCGCTGAAGAGCGCACTCAACGCCTATCAAAGCAGCTATGACGCGGCCTTCACCGGCGCGGTCAAAGCCAGCGTGCCGGCGCCCAAGCCGACCATTGCCGGCATCAAGGAAGCCGCCATCGTTTCCGAATGGTCGAAGCGCCGCGCCCGGGGCGAGCGCGTGCCGATCGAACCGCCGTCGCTGAATTCCGACGGCACGCTGACCGAGACGGCGCGCATGGGCCGCATCGATTCGCCCGCCGGCCGCAAGATGGCGGCGCTGGACGCAGAGAAGGAAGCCAAGCGCAAGGCCGAGGAACAGCGGGTTGCTGCCATCGAGGCTGCGAAAGCCGCCAAGGCCCAGGCACTGGCTGAAAAGCAAGCCGCAAAGGCCCAAGCGCTGGCCGAAAAGGAAGCAGCCAAGCAGGCCCCCCAGCAGCCGGTCGCCACTGCGAGCGTCGAGGCGGTGCCTGCAGAACCGCCGGCGGACGAAAGCCGGATGTCGAAGATCAAGAACAAGCTGCTAGGCATGTTCGGCGGCTGAGGTTTTTCGCCTTGCCGATGCATGTCGCCCAAAAGTGCGCAGCGGTTTTGGGACAAAGACATGCATGAAGACAAACAAACAAATCACACCGCGATCTATGACCTCAAGGGCCTGAACTGCCCCCTGCCCGTTCTCAAGGCGAAAAAACGCCTGGCGGCAATGCAGCCGGGCAGCCGGCTTTGGCTGGAGACCACCGACCCGCTGGCGGTCATCGACATCCCCGCCTTTTGCGCCGACGCTGGCCACCAGCTTGTTGAAACATCAGCCGTCAGCGGCGGCCACCGCTTCCTGGTCGAACGCGGCGCATAGCGAGCCTGACAATCAGCCCCCGGCTATCGCCAGCGGATTGCTCTCCAGCGCCGCGCGATCCGGCGTGTCGATCGACGGCCGGTTGGTGAAGGCGGAAAACAGCCGGCGCACATAATCTTCCGGCATATCGAGCGTGATCAGCACCAGCCTGGTGCCGCGTTGGCCGTCCGGCCAGGCCAGCAGCCGCGCCGGCGGATGCAGGATCTTCTGCACCCCGTGGACGACAAGCGGCCGCGACGGGTCCTCCGCAAGCTCGATGACGCCCTTCATCCGCAAAAGCTTGTCGCCATGCGCAGAACGCAGCAGGTCGAGGAACATCTCGATCGCCGAAAACGGCACCGGGCCGTCATGGACCAGCGAGTAGGAGCGCACGCGGGAATCGTGGCGGTGGTGGTGCTCATGCTCGCCGTGGTCATGATCATGATGATGGTGGTGTTCATGGGCGGCTTCTTCGCCGAGCCAGCGCCGGACATCGGCGGATTTGGTCGCCGGATTGTAGAGGCCGCAATCGAACAGCGCCGTGACGCCGGTTCGGCCGTCGCCGGCGCCCAGCACCACGGCGCCTGGATTGAGCTGATGGAGTCGCGTTCGCAAAGCATCGACGTCGCCGGGATCGCTGGCCAGATCGACCTTGGTCAGCACGATGCGATCGGCGACCGCCACCTGCTTGACCGCCTCGACATGGCCGTCGAGCGTCGCATTGCCGTTGACCGCGTCGACCAGCGTGATGACGCCATCAAGTCGGAAGGCCTGCACAAGGGCGGGATGCGCCATGATCGACTGCAGCACCGGCGCCGGATCGGCGAGCCCGGTGGTTTCGACGACGACGCGGGCGAGGCGGGCGATACGGCCCGTCTGCAGCCGGTCGACGAGGTCAGCCAGCGTGTCGACCAGTTCGCCGCGCACCGTGCAGCATAGACACCCGTCGGACAGCTGGATGATGCCGTCCGAGGCCTGCTCGACCAGAAGGTGGTCGATCGCCACCTCACCGAATTCGTTGATGATGACGGCCGTGTCGACCAGTGCCGGATCTTTGAGCAGCCGGTTGAGCAATGTCGTCTTGCCGGCGCCGAGGAAGCCGGTGACCACCGTGACGGGTATCGGAAAGCCAGCCATCGCCTAGTTCGCGGCTTTGACCAGCTGGTCGCCCTGCACTGCGGTTGCCTGGCCCACCACGGCCGGTTCGGCGCCCTTTGGCGCCGGAATGTCTGGCCGCCAGCTCGGCAGCGGCACATCGGCGTATTCCTGGCCGCCCTGGTCGAGCATCGCCTTCGGCGCCGGCCCGGTGGCGCCGCCGAGGCCGACGGCAACCAGCGTCGGCACGTGGTCGAGCTTTTCCTGATAGGGCGATTTCGGCACGTCGGCACCCTTCGCGGCCACCGGCGGAGCCGCCTCGGACTGCTCGTGCGGCGCCTTCTTCCTGCAGATCTCATCATGCATGTCGTTGGGTGACATTGTATCGCCATAGGAAGGCATGGCCGCGACCGTGAGCCAGTTCGGGTCGGGCGTGGCAAAGCCCTGGTCGAGCAGCCTGGCGGCGGTCTCGGCACGGCTGATCGCCGATTTTTCGCCGAGCACGACCGCGACCAGCGTGCGGCCATTGCGTGTCGCCGAGCCGATCATGTTGAAGCCCGAGGGACAGACGAACCCGGTTTTCATGCCGTCGGCGCCGGGATAGCGCCCGATCAAGAGATTGTAGTTGGAGATCGCCTTCTTGCCGACGGCAAGGCCTTCGATCGAGAACCAGGGGGCGTATTGCGGGAATTCCTTGCGGATCGCCATCACCAGCAGGGCAAGATCGCGCGCCGTCGTATACTGCTCCGGCGAAAACAGTCCGTTCGGATTGACGAAATGCGTTCCGGTCATGCCTAGCCGCGCCGCCTCCGCATTCATGCGAACGGCGAATCCGGCCTGCGAGCCGCCTATGTTTTCGCCGATGGCCATGGCGATATCGTTGGCCGATTTGACCAGCATCATCTTCAACGCATTGTCGAGCCGCATCACCGAGCCCGGCTTGAAGCCCATCTTGCTCGGCGGTTCGCCCGCCGAATGCTTGGTCACCTTGATCGGTGAATCGAGCTGGACCTCGCCGGCGGCAATCGCCCGGAAGGTGACATAGGCGGTCATCAGCTTGCTCAGCGAAGCGGGATACCAGCGCTTGAATGCGTCCTGGTGCTGCAGAACCTTGCCGCTGTTGAGGTCGAACAGGATCACCGGATTGGCCAAAGCTGGCCCAGCCAGCATGGGTAGCGCCAAGCCGCCCGTTAGCAGTAATTTGAGGATATGGCTGTGCCGCATCATGGAATCCGAAATCGCCTCTTGCCGTAGTCGCCCCTGGCTCCGTAAGATTTCGTTACGCGATGGCCAGCATGACCTGATCCGGCCCTCAATTTCCGGATCACATTGTCTGGGGTGCTATTTACCCTATGTGACGCCAAGATGGCAAAGTGCCAAGATGGCAACAAGCATGGCAATCACAATTGCAATCAAGCAGGCCAGATCGTCTGCTCCAACAGCGAGATGGAACCATTATGCCGATTCTCAACCGCGCCGCCGAGATGCAGGATGAAGTTGCCGGCTGGCGACGCCATCTGCACCAGACGCCAGAACTGAATTTCGATGTCTTCAAGACCGCCGCCTTCGTCACCGAGAAGCTGAAGGAATTCGGCTGCGACGACGTGGTGACGGGCCTCGGCAAGACCGGCGTCGTCGGCATCATCCATGGCCGCAAGGGGCAAGGCGCGACCATCGGCTTGCGCGCTGACATGGACGCGCTGCCGATCAACGAGATCACCGGCAAGCCCTATGCCTCGACCATTCCCGGCAAAATGCATGCCTGCGGCCATGACGGCCATACGGCGATGCTTTTGGGCGCCGCCAAATATCTGACCGAAACGCGCAATTTCGCCGGCTTGGTCGCGGTCATCTTCCAGCCGGCGGAAGAGGGCGGCGGCGGCGGCAACGAGATGGTCAAGGACGGCATGATGGAGCGTTTCGACATTTCGCGCGTCTTTGGCATGCACAACATGCCGGGCCTGCCGGTGGGCCAGTTCGCCATCCGGCCGGGCCCGATCATGGCGGCGACCGCCGAGTTCACCATCACCGTGAAGGGCCGCGGCGGCCATGCGGCGATGCCGCACGGCACGATCGACCCGATCGTCATCACCAGCCAGTTGGTCGGCGCCCTTCAGACGGTCGCTTCGCGCAGCACCGATCCGGTCGAGGCGGTGGTGGTTTCGGTGACGAAGTTCCACGCCGGCGACGCCTACAACGTCATTCCCGAGACCGCCGAGATTGCCGGCACGGTGCGCACACTGAAGAAAGAGATCGCCAAGAAGTCGGAAGAGCGCATCCGCACCATCTGCGAAGGAATAGCCACCGCCTTCGGCGCGACGATCACTGTCGACTATGACGCCAACTATCCCGTGACCTTCAATCATCCGGAAGAAACGGTCTTTGCCGGCGATGTCGCGGCACATGTCGCCGGCGACACCCAGGTCCACCGCGCCATCCAGCCGGTGATGGGCGGCGAAGACTTCTCCTACATGCTGGAAGCCCGACCTGGCGCCTTCATCTTCATCGGCAATGGCGAGACCGCCGGCCTCCATCATCCGGCCTACGACTTCAACGACGAAGTCATACCGCACGGCATGAGCTACTGGGTGAAACTGGCCGAAACGGCGCTGGCAGCCTGACCTGCCCCGACGAAAGGCCGGCCGATTAGCCTTCGGCCGGCCTCTTCATTGCCTTCGGCGAGCCTCTTGGCGAAACGATCGGAAGCGGCTATGTGTCGGGCCGCGTGGTCCCGTAGCTCAGTAGGATAGAGCGGCAGATTCCTAATCTGTAGGTCACAGGTTCGATTCCTGTCGGGATCACCAGCAAGATCAAAGGCTTGGTGACTGAGATAGCCTGTCGGCATGTTGCAGCACTGATGGACTGGTTTTCGGTGATTTTCACGGACGCGACCAAGCAAGCAGCCTGACTTTAGTTCCATAGAAAAAGTCCATCCCTGAGGTCTCAGGAGCGAGCTTTAAGCATCTACAGCCGCGAAGAGAATCGACCTCTTGCAAGTACAATTTCAGATCGAGCGATGGTTCCCAGTCGATCCGTTACGGTCTGAGTTCGGCGCCGCCAACTCAACGAAGCCGGCCGTATCCTAGCTAGCAACCAGGGGCACCGTGACGGTCGTGGCGTAATTTATCGGATACTGGTCGAAATACGGGAAAGCGATGACGAAGGCATAGCTGGCGGTCAGATGCGCCATCTTGAAACCGCCGCTGGCAGGGTCGGTCGCGATCGTCACAATGACGTTCTTCAGACCCAGGTTCACCAATTTCTGCGTGGCGATGGCCTGGATGTCGCTCTGCGAAAGCGTGTTGTTCAGCTGCAGCGCCCGGGAAGAGGTTTCCAGTGTATAGCGGACGGTCGACACGGCATTCATGGCCCAGCCGAAGGCGAAGATTCCGAACAAAAGCATCACCAGGAAAGGCGCGATCAAGGCGAATTCCAGCCCGGCTGCGCCGGAGCAGTCACGGCGCCACCTGGATCCGATCCTTTCAGCGGACACGGATCACCTGCTGATGACTGATCGCGCGCGGGTCCGGGAAGACACCGAAGTTAAACGGGGGCACCCAGGTGCCCGTCGCCGTTATCTGGACGAAGACGGTCGGCAGCTTCGTTCCGCCGCAAATGGTGGTCGCATCCACGACCGTGGCGCCGCACAAATAGGAGCGGACCAGTACGACCGCGGCGTCCTCGGGCTTGTCGTTCCAGCTCGAAAGCGCGACCGCCTGCGTTCCGGTGTCATTGGACGCGCCGGCCATTACGAGATTGGCCGCGGTTTTGACGCCCGCGCGCATCTGCAGGTAACTCGTTACGTAGGACCAGCCGTCGGCGATGCCGAGGCAGACGAGGCACAGGATGGGCAGCAACATGGAAAACTCGACGGCAGCTATCCCGGATTTGTCCAGGACAATGCGCAAGGTCCGCCCACCCATCCCGCTACTCGACGAGCTGAACGGATTGCGTCGCCGGAATGTTCTTCATCCCGAGGCTGGTGCAGTCCTGCTTGATGGTCGTACTGCCGGACCACTGGATGGTGTCGGCGACGACCTGAGTGCAGCCGCCGTTCCCCGAGAAGTTGCCAAGGTAGTTGACCTGCTGCCTGGGGAAATAGATGGCGCCGGTCAAAAGCGAGTCCGCTGTGCCGTTGAAGGTGCTCTGTGCCGCAGTCCCGGTCCTGTCGCCGTAGAACAGCACGCCGGAATAGGCTCCGGAGGTAGGCGCGCTCAGCGTCACCTTGGCGTTGCCGTTCATGCTGACGGTGTTGCTGCCTGCCATGAAGATGGTTACCCCGCTGCCGGCGACGACCGCGTTGGCGTTGACCTTCATACCGCCCTGCACGACGTAGACGCCGGGCTGCAGGGTGACGTTGCCGCTGAGGCTCATGCCGCTGCAGTAGGTGCCAGGCTGGAGTGTTTGCGACGTCTTGTTGCCATTGACATTCTTGCAAGGGTTGCCGGCTGTCGGCGTCGCCAAGCCGGAGAAAGGATCGGCTGCCGGCAAGGCTCGGGTGATGTTGGACTTGCAGACTGTGGTCGCTGGATTGTTCAGCACCATGCCGCCGACCGTGATCAGGCAGTCGGCCTTGAGCACCGCCGAGCCCTGCGTCTTTATGGCGTCCGAGGCAATCGAGTCCGACATGACCGAACAGCCGGTGAGGTTGACGGTGGTGTTGCCGGAAAAGAGCGCAGCCTGGGAGGCCGACGGACTGAGCGCCAGCACGCAAGCTTTGGAGGCGTCATTGATCAGCGCCACCGCCCTTGCCTGTTCGGCAACGGGCGCCTGGTTGAAAATCGCCGTGAAGTAGCGGTCGAGATTCTGCTTGACGATGACCTCCACTGCCTTCTTAGCGGTGTTCGGGCCGGACAATGGCGGCGTGTTGACCTGGATCGTGCCCGGCGTGGCAAAATTGTTCGAGGTCGCGGACTGCGTGGCGGCGGCGATGATGGTCGGGTTATCGGAACCCGCGACTTTCTCGAGCGCGCCGGCATAGGCCGCGGCATCGGCAACGGCCTGCAGCTTGAGGCTGCTGTAATACCAGAAGGATGTCTCCACACCGAGGCCGGCGCCGCCAACCACGACCGGCAAGGTGAAGGCAACGATGACGGCAACGTTACCGTTCGTGGCGCGCCTTAGGCGGCTCAAAGCAAACCAAATCCGGGTGAACGCGTTGGATGCCATATGTATTAGAAACCACGAATAGATAAACGAATGTCTAAAAACTCCATTCCGATTCGACGTAGTCGAACGGGCTAGCTAGGCGCAAGTTGCAGCGACCGCGCAACATCCTGTCGGAGGTTCCGCCCCAATCGACGAATGCGAAATATGCCGCTATCCCGAACTTTGTTGTCGACCAAGTGACATTTAAATGCCCCCTCTGCGAAGAAGCTATCGAGAAGACAGGGGACACCGCGCTGCCGGTACGGGGAAAGATCGGCTCACGCCGCCTCAGGAACTTTGTGCAATCCGTCCGGGGCTGGCTCTGAGGGCCACACACGCCCGAAACCAACTACTCCAGCCACAATCAGTCCGTGAGGCGCCCACGAAACAACGTGGTGCCGTCGGTCAGCTGCGACCTGGAGATATCCCGGAACCCAGCTTCGGCCATCCACCCGCGATACTGACCTTCCGTGTACGATTCGCCTGCGCGGTAAAGGTTCAGGAAGGTGAGATTGAGAAAGACACCCTCAGGCGGGCCGAGACGGTCGTCATCGACGACACCCCACCCCGCAATTGCGATCTCGCCTCCTTGGGTGAGGCAACGCGCCGCGTTCAGGATCGAACTGCGCGCCTGGTCCGGCGGCAGGACCTGGACGACAGCCTTCAGGATTGCCAAGTCATGCCGGCCGGTCGATGGCGCGACCGTTATGTCGCCTTCTTCGACAACCACATCGCCGGCACCGTATTCCGACAGGATCGCTGGTGCGACCGCCGCGACCGTCGGGAGTTCCATCAAAGTCGCCGCAATATGCGGCCATCGCTCGCGAAGACCGACCAGAATGGTCCCGGCGCCGCCGCCGATGTCGATCACCGAACTGACCGCCGAGAAGTCCAGTTCACGGGCGAGATTTCGGCCGAAAATCACCCCTCCCGGTGCGAGCATGCGGCTGAAGGCCGCTGCGGATTCTGGCCCCGCTTCGGAAAAGTCGTGCAGCGCGGCCGGCCGATTCTGCCGCAGCGACTCTGCGGTCAAAAGGTCGGCTCCCCAGAGTTCGCGCAGCAGCACATGATCGCCGCCGCGATAAGTCGGCTTGGACGCGTCGAGGAACTCCGACGCTTCGGCTCCGTTGCGAAACTGACCATCCTCGACGTCGAGGAGACCGATGCTGGCGAGCGCGTAGAGGAACCGCGACAGACGAGCGGGCTCGACTTTGAGCGCTGCCCCAAGGCTGTCGGCAGTCGCAGCATCGCCGCCGAGCCAGGTGAAGATGCCAAGGTCCAGCCCGGCACGAAGCGCCAAGGCGGGGGGCACCCCTGCGATCAGCTTGTCGATCCGATCGGAATCCACCATGTCATATCCCGTTGTGCGATCCAGGATCGACTTTGAACAGCTCGGCCAACCTCGTCAAATCAGTTCGCCAGCGCGCCGCTCTCCGCGTCGAGCAGGTTCAGCTTGGCGGTATCGGGTTCGACGTAAAGCGTATCTCCGGGGCCAGCGCTGATCCTACCAGCGCCCGCGACCGTTGTGCGCCGGCCCGGCATACCTCAAAAATCCGGCTGTGATAATGGCTGGTCGCGCCTTCGGACGCTACGCAGGCAAGGCCAGCAGCGCCAGTCCGGCCAGCGCCGAGCCGGCCAATGTCGGCAGCATGCCGATCCTCAGTTTCAGCATGGCGACCATGGCGGCCGCCGCCAGCAGCGCGGCGCGCCAATCCAGCGACGACAGCACCGGTAGCTCCATCCCAAGACCAAAACGGTGCACCGCGCCGAAGACGACATGCAGTGCGAACCACAGCGCAAGGTTCATCACCACGCCGACCACAGCCGCCGTGATCGCACTCAGCGCCGCCGACAGCGCCTTGTTGCCGCGCAGCGCCTCGATGTAGGGGGCACCCAGAAAGATCCAGAAGAAGCACGGCACGAACGTCACCCAGAGCGTCAGCAATGCGCCGAGCGATCCGGCCACAAGCGGTCCCATCGCACCGGCGTGACGATAGGCGGCGACGAAGCCGACGAACTGCAGCACCAGGATCAATGGTCCCGGCGTCGTCTCGGCCAGACCAAGCCCATCGACCATTTCACCCGGCGCCAGCCAGCCGAACGAGGTCACCGCTGCCTGCGCGACATAGGAGAGCGCAGCGTAGGCGCCGCCGAATGTGACCACCGCCATCAGGCTGAAGAAGCCGCCAAGCTGTGCCCAAACACTGGCAGGGCCGGTCAGCGCCAGGATCAGTACGACCGGCCCGAGCCAGATCGGCAGCCAGATCGCGATGGTGCGCGGCGCGTGCCATTTCGTCGGCTTGGTGTGAGCGAGGTCGCCGCGTTCGAACATGACGTCGACGGCGCCCCTGACATCGGGCAAATTGTCCTTGCCGCGTGCGGCTCCGGAAAAACGCGCCGGTGCCAGGCGGTTGCCGATCCAGCCGGTCAGCCCTGCAACCAGGATGATCAGCGGAAACGGCAGCCTGATGACATAGATGGCAAGGAACGCGGCCACCGCGATCGCCATCATCACCCGGTTCTTGAGCGCCCGTTTGCCGATGCGGAGGACCGCCTCGACGACGACGGCCAGCACCGCCGCCTTGATGCCGAAAAACAGCGCCTCGATGACGGGCGCATCATTGTAAAGCACGTAGAAGATGCTGAGGCCCAGCATGACAAACGCACCGGGCAGCACGAACAGGATGCCGGCAACGAGGCCGCCGGCGGTCCGGTGCAGCAGCCAGCCGATATAGATGGCGAGCTGCTGTGCCTCGGGGCCTGGCAGAAGCATGCAGTAGTTGAGCGCATGCAGGAACCGCTGCTCGCCGATCCAGCGGCGATCCTCGACCAATTCCTTGTGCATCAGCGCGATCTGTCCGGCCGGCCCGCCGAAGGAGAGCAGGCCGATCCTTGCCCACAGTTTCGCGGCTTGGCGGAAGGTCGGGACGATCGGAGCCTCGGTAGCCTGTGCATCGTCGTCCGCGGCGAGGGCGCTCATGGCGCTTTGCCCGCGCTGGGCCAATTGTGGGTTTCGTCAGTGGCATCGCGGCACCATCTGAAGAACGCATCGTAGAGCAGCATGCCGGCATCAAGCTGTTCGAGATCGTCGCGGAACATGCGCGACAGCCCGAGCGATGCAGCGAGGAACCCGGCCGCCTGCGGTACGAGATCGAGGCGCGCCGTATCGGCTGCACGCACGATCAGCGCAAGGCGATCGAGCGCTTCGGACCGCAACCCGAACTCTTCGATCATCGTGTCGAAGGTGCAGCGCTCGCCGCGATGGCTCCAGAACACGTCGTCGATGTCGAAGGCAACCGCCCCAAACCGATCGGCGGCCGCCAGCACTTCAGACGGCTCGACAAACAGGAACACCGCCGAGGGATCGACGAAGCGGCGGATCAGCCAAGGACAGGCGATGCGGTCGACCTTGGGGCGGGCACGCGTCACCCAGACCGTGCGGCCCTTGTCGTCGCGGGGCGGTATCTTGTCGGCCTTGACCAGAAGTCCCTTGGCCGCCTGCCACGCCTCGAAGCCGCCTTCAAGGGATTCGGCAGCAATGCCCTCATGGCGCAGCCACGCGGCAACGCCTTGCGAGAGCTTCAGCCCCTTCTGGCAGATGACGACAGCATGAGCCCCCGTGAACTCGGCCGCCCAGCTCGAAACAGACTTGAAGTCGCGCCGGCACGAGGCCGGAAGCAGCCGCGGATCGACGTCGTAGTCTTCGTCGATGCGGACATCGACAAGAACAGGCGCGTCGGACAGACCGACAAGGCGGGAAAGCTGCGCTACGGTGATTGCGGTTGTTGACGGCATGGCGTCCACCTCCAGAGTGAGAGTTTGGACGCGATCATTGGGCTGACGCCTCACGGGGTCGTCGCGAAGGAACCCCTTGCCACAATGCTGGATTGATCTTTCGTCTTTGTCAAGGAAAGAGCGGCGCCGGGGGAGCGCGCCTACTGCGCCGTCCAGCCGCCATCCATCGGCAAAGTCGTGCCGGTAATCTGCCTGGCCGAGTCCGAGCACAGAAACAGCGTCAGCGCGGCGAGCTCCTCCACGGTGACGAATTGCTTCGTCGGCTGTGCCGCCAGGAGCACGTCGCGCTTGACCTGTTCCTCGGTCATGCCGCGCGCCTTCATCGTGTCGGGGATCTGCTTTTCGACCAGTGACGTCCAGACATAGCCGGGCGCGATGGCGTTTACGGTGATGCCGTCCTGCGCGACTTCCAGCGCTACCGTCTTGGTCAGACCCGCTATGCCGTGCTTGGCCGAGACGTAAGCCGACTTGAACGGCGAGGCGACCAGTGCATGCGCCGACGCGGTGTTGATGATGCGGCCCCATTTGCGCGCCTTCATGCCGGGCACCACGGCCTTGATCGCGTAAAAGGCGGCAAGCAGATTGATGCGGATGATGGCTTCCCACTTGTCGTCGGGAAACTCCTCGATTGGCGCGACATGCTGTATCCCGGCATTGTTGACCAGAATGTCGAGGCTGCCCAAGGCCTGCTCGGCTTCGCGCACCATGGCGGTCACCGCTGCGCCGTCCATCATGTTGGCGCCGGAGTAGCGGCACTGGACGCCAAAATCCTTCTCGATGCCGGCGCGCTCCTGTTCGATCGCCGCGGCTTCGCCAAGGCCGTTGATCGTGACGTTGGCGCCCTCGGCGGCAAGGGCGCGGGCAATGGCCAGGCCAATGCCGCTGGTCGATCCGGTGACGAGCGCATTCTTCGAAGAAAGGGAACCCATGGAGATCTCGCGACTGTTAGGAGGACTACAAAGGCACATAGTTTGTGCGCCGCAACATGACAATGCCATAACCATATGTCGGCGCCATCACAGCCCTAAAACGCGCTTTGCCGGCCTCGCCGAGCGCCGTCTCAAGGCTGACACGGCAGTGTTATGGTGCGGCGCAACATAGTCGGCCGCGCATTCGCGCAGTCATTCCTGAACCATCGATCCAACGAATCAGGGGGCTGTAGCTTGAAATCGCCGATGTCGTGATGCGTGCCTATGCCATGCCGCTCACCAACCGTCCTTTCCGCCCGGCCCGTATCGCTTCTTCGATCCGACGCCCTGAGCTATCCTGCAATCTCCAGCAGGGCCGATACCAGCAAGTGGCGTTCGTCGGCGGACAGCACGTCGGAATCGAAGAGGTTCATGCTGCGCAGCCCTTCGATGGCCAGAAAGCAGACCAGCAGCGTCTTGAGGTCCGGCGTCTCGCTCTTCAGCCGCTGCAGCAGCTGCGACTTGAAGGCTTTTATCGGCGTCAGGAAATCCGGATCCTCGGCGATCGCCGAGAATATCCACGAAGCCGTCGGCTTCGGCTCCTCGCAATCATCCGCCGAGAGCCGGATATAGGTGGCGAGCAGGCTCTCGCCGCTGGCGCCGGCGACACGGCCCGATTCCAGCGCCAGCTCGAACGCGCGCAGGTAATTCTCCACCAGGCCCTGCATCAGTTTGGCCTTGGTCGGAAAGTTATATAACAGGCCGCCTTTCGACACGCCGGCGCGGCTGGCGACGGCGTCAAGCGACAGGCTGCCGGGACCGGCCTCGCGTGCGACATCGGCGGCGGCGGCGAGTATCTTGTCGCGCGAATTTGCCCTTTGGGTCTTCATCGATCCCTTCCCCCGCACCAGCCTAGGCGGAATTGACAAGACCGTCCAGACGGTACAGTAAGTCCGCCGTCATTTGTAATCGGGACCTGGCGTCGATAAGTGTCCCGCTATTCGGCTATTTTGCCGGACATCGGCCGAGGGGACAGTTCGTGAAGCGCTTCATCTCTATCACCGCAATTCTGCTTCTGCTCGCTCTGGTGTGCGTCGGCGTTGTCGGCTTCAACCTGTTCCGCGACAACGCTATCAAACAGTATTTCGCCACCATGAAGCCGCCGGCGACGACCGTATCGACGGTTGTCGTCAAGCCTTCCGACTGGACGCCGGGGGTCGAGGCGATCGGCACGGTACGCGCCGTGCGCGGTGTCGACCTTACCGTCGAGACCAGCGGCATCGTCAAGGACATCCTTTTCCATGCCAACCAGAAGGTGCCGGTCGATTCGGTCCTGCTGCAGCTCGACGATGGCGTCGAACGCGCGGATCTGGTCGCGGCCAAGGCGCAGTCCGTGTCCGACAAGACGGCGCTCGAACGCGCGCTGGAGCTGCAGCGGCGCGGCGTCGGAACGGATGCCACGCTCGACACCGCTCAAGCCGCTGCATCGGCCTCCGCCGCGCAGGTCAACAAGCTGCAGGCCGTGCTTGATCAGAAGCAGCTGACGGCGCCGTTCGCCGGCACCGTGGGCATCCCCAAGATCGACCTCGGCCAATATCTCTCGCCCGGCAACGCAGTGGTGACCTTGCAGGATCTGGACACCATGCGGGTCGATTTCTCGGTACCCGAACAGCAGCTGCCGCTGCTCAAGATAGGCCAGGCGGTGCGGCTCGGCCTCGGCGGCACCGGCGGCGGCGCCGACATGCCGTTTGCCGGCTCCATTCGCGGCATCGATCCCAAGATCGACGCTTCAAGCCGCCTGGTGTCCGTCCGCGGCGAGGTCGCCAACCCTGACGGCAAGCTGACGCCCGGCCAGTTCGTCCAGGTTCGCGTCGAGCTGCCGCAGGAGAAAAACATTCTGTCCTTGCCGCAGACGGCATTGACGTCGAGCCTCTATGGCGACTTCGTCTTCGTCGTCGTTCCGGCGAAGCCGGCGGAAGGCGCCCCAGCCGCGAAACCCGAGGAAAAGCCTGCTGCAGGGGCCGACGCGGCAAAGCCGGCGGCAGATGCAAAGCCGGCAGACGCGAAACCGGCTGCCGAAGACGCCGCGGCGAAGCCCGCGGACAAGCCGGCTGTCGACCCGGCGAAGCCCGCGGCAGAACCGGAAAAGCCGGCGCTCGTGCTGTCGCAGGTGTTCGTGAAGCCCGGCCGCCGCAACGACGGCATGGTCGAGATCGTCGAGGGCATCAAGGCTGGAGACGAGGTCGTCACCGCCGGCCAAAACCGTCTCTTCAACGGCATGTCCGTCGCTGTCGACAACACCATTGACCCCAGCAAGTCGGCGAACCAGCAGGCTCAGCAATGAACTTTTCCGACATCTTCATTCGCCGGCCGGTCCTCTCCACCGTCCTCGCCTGTATGATCCTGCTCCTGGGTTTCCAGGGCATCTTCAACCTGTCGATCCGGCAGTATCCCAAGGTTGACGAGACGGCGATCACCATCACCACCGCCTATCCCGGCGCCAGCGCCGACCTGATCCAGGGCTTCATCTCCGCCCCGATCGCGCGGGCCGTCGCCTCGACCGAGAACATCGACTACGTCACCTCGTCCAGCCGGCCGTCTTCGAGCACTGTGGTCGTCCAGATGAAGCTCGGCTCCAATCCGGATGTCGCGCTGACCGAGGTCCTGTCGAAAGTGCAGGGCGTACGCGGCACCTTGCCGGATGCATCTAAGGACCCGGTCATCGTCAAGGGCACCGGCCAAGAGTTCGCGATGATGTACATCTCGATGCAGAATCCGAACATGAGCAAGGAGCAACTCACCGAATATATCGAGCGCGTCGTGCGGCCCCGCATGTCGACGGTCGAAGGTGTCGCCGACGTGCAGATCTTCGGCGCCGAGGAATATTCGATGCGGGTCTGGATCGACCCGGTCAAGCTTGCTGCGCGTGGCGTCACCGCCGCCGAAGTGCTGGCGGCGATCAACAACTCCAACTTCCTGTCGGCGCCCGGCAACACCGAGAACGAATATGTCGTCTCCTCGATCACGGTTCGCTCGACGCTGCAGACGCCTGAGGCCTTTGCCGAGCTTCCGCTGCGCTCGACGGACGGCCAGGTGGTGCGCTTGCGCGACGTGGCGCGAGTCGAGCTTGCCGCCGAGAGCACCGACACGAGGGTGAGCTTCAATGGCAAGCCCGGCACCTTCCTCGCCATCTTCCCGACGCCGGCCGCCAACCCGCTGACAACGGCGGAGGCGATCCACAAGATCGTGCCTTTGATTCAAGAGACGCTGCCGAAAGGCATGACCATCGAAATCGTCTACGATTCCACCGAACAGATCAGCGCCTCGATCGATGAAGTGTTCAAGACCATCGCCGAAGCCGTCGCCATCGTCGTCGTGGTCATCCTGTTGTTCCTCGGCTCATTCCGCTCGGTGATGATGCCGATCGTGACCATCCCGCTGTCGCTGGTCGGCGTCTGCTTCCTTTTGTTTGCGGTCGGCTATTCGATCAACCTTCTGTCGCTGCTGGCCATGGTGCTGGCCATCGGCCTTGTCGTCGACGACGCTATCGTGGTGGTGGAGAACATCCATCGCCACATGGAGGAGGACCACATGTCGCCGATGCAGGCGGCCTTCAACGGCATGCGCGAGATTTTCTCCGCCATCGTGGCCATGACCATCACGCTCGCCGCCGTGTTCGCGCCGCTGGCCTTCACCGGCGGCCTGACCGGTGCGCTGTTCCGCGAGTTCGCGGTGACGCTCGCCGGTTCGGTGGTGCTGTCCGGCCTCATAGCCGTCACCATCACGCCGATGATGGCGGCGCGTCTGCTCAAGGCGGGATCGCACAGTCGCTTCCAGCGCGTCGTCGACGGAACCTTCAGCCGTGTCGAGCATGTCTATGAGCGGGCGGTAACCGCCTCCTTGAGAAATCGACCGGTGACGCTGCTGATGGTCGTGGCGCTGGTTGCGCTCACCGGCTTCATGTTCACCAAGACCTCGAGCGAACTGGCGCCGGAAGAGGACCAGGGCTTCCTGTTGTCGATCGTGACGGCACCGCGCTACGCGACCTCGGACTACACCGAGACCTACGTCAACCAGATCCTCGGCTTGGTGAAGGACATTCCCGAAACCAGGGCGCAATTCTCCGCCGTTGCCTTTGGCGGCGCCACCAACGGCGCCTTTGTCGGCTTCGCCTTCAAGGATTGGGCCGAGCGCCAGCGCAACTCAAAGGAGCTTCAAGCCGATATCCAGGGACGCCTCGGCAAGGTGGCCGGCGTCGAGGCCTTCGTCTTCGCGCCGCCGACGCTGCCGGGCTCCGGCGGCGGCCTGCCGATCTCCATGGTGGTGCGCTCGACCGGTGGTTCCGCCGAGGTCTACGAGGCGGCCGAGCAGATTAAGAACAAGGCGCAGGCCTCCGGCCGCTTCATCGTCGTGCAAAACTCGATGTCCTTTGACGCTCCGCAGGTGACGGTGACCATCGACCGCGACCGCGCGGCGGCTCTCAACCTGCCGATCGCCGACATCGGCCAGACGCTGACGCTGCTGGTCGGCGGCGCCGAAGTGGCTCAGTTCGACCGCGATTCCAACAGCTACGACATCATCCCGCAGGTGCCGAAGGAATTCCGCGACAATCCCGAGAAGCTCGGCGAATATTTCGTGCGTAGCGTGACCGGCGAAATGGTGCCGCTTTCAGCGGTAGTGAAGATTTCGACCAACGCCGCGCCGGCCGCGATCGAGCAGTTCAACCAGCTGAACTCGGCGACGATATCAGCGCTGCCGCTTCCCGGCGTCACCACGGGCGACGGGCTGCAGACCCTGGAGAACCTTGCCAAGGAGAGCCTGCCCGATACCTTCTTCATCGATTATTCCGGCCAGTCCCGGCAGGAGAAGGAGCAAGGCAACACGATCCTTATCGCGTTCGCAGCCGCCGTAATCGTCATCTATCTGGTGCTGGCGGCGCAGTTCGAAAGCTTCCGCGACCCGCTGATCATCATGATGGCGGTGCCACTGTCGATCTTTGGCGCCATCGTGCCGCTCAATCTGGGGCTTGGAACGCTCAATATCTACACGCAGGTCGGCCTGATCACACTGATAGGTCTGATCACCAAGCACGGCATTCTTCTGGTCGAGTTCGCCAACCAGCAGCGCGAGTTGCATGGCATGAGGCGGCGCGATGCGATCGTCGCCTCGGCCAAGGTGCGCTTGCGGCCGATCCTGATGACGACAGCGGCGATGGCGCTCGGCGTCGTGCCGCTGATCGTGTCCAGTGGTGCTGGTGCGGCGGCGCGCTATTCGATGGGCCTCGTAATCTTCACCGGCATCCTGGTCGGAACCATGTTCACCCTGTTCGTGGTGCCGATGTTCTACACCTTCATCGCCAGCAAGGACCTGCCGCACCACGCCGAAAAGCCAGACCCGAAGCTGATGCCGGTGCACGCGGACTGAGCGCGAACGGCGTCAGCGAACAAACGAAAAGAGGCCGGAAATTTCCGGCCTCTTTTTTGACTGGATTGATTTACCGCGAAGCCCCGATGGAGCTCCAAGGCGGGAACTTGCGGTGCGGCATGACCTGTCCGGCTGCGCTGCACCATCGCTCCAAACGCAGTCTGCTACTTGACGATGACGATGCTGGTGTTGGTCGGGCCGAAGGTTTCGACCAACTGGTAGAAGTCGGCGGCATTGTCGGGATGCAGCCGCACGCAGCCATGCGACGCCGGCCGTCCCAGCCGCTTGATGGCGTTGGTCGCATGCACGGCGTAGCCGCCGCTGAAGAAGACCGAGTGCGGCATCGGCGCGTTGTCGTATTTCTTCGAATGCCACATCTCGTACATGCGGGTCGGCTTGAACGAGCCGGTCGGCGTGACATGCGCACTGTCGCCGGTCGAGACCTTCCAGGCGAAACTCGGCCGGCCATCGACCAGCACTTCCATGGTCTGCTGCGACAGCGAAACACGCGCGACGATCTGGTTTGCCGCGGCATGGGCGGTGCTGTTGGCGGCGCCAAGCAGAAGCGCGGCGCCGGCGGCTGCGGCGGTGACGTTGATGAGTTTGGCGGAAATGGCTTTGTACATGATGGCTCCTCTTTGCCGGTCCTGCCGGCGTCAATTCGGTGGCCGCCTTATCCCTGCGCCATGTTTCAGACTGACTTCGCTGAGGCTCGTTTGTGTTTCGAATCTGTTTCCTCTGGTTAACAAGCAAGGTGGACAAGGAGCGTGCTCCCGTCTTCGCTGCGCACTCCCGATCACGCACCGCCCCCCAAACGAAAGTGCTGATGTCCTTATATGAAAGAAGATTGGCATCGCTCGAAACCGACTTGCAACAAAGCGCGGCCTGGGCGGCATGATCTGGTTACAGGCTCACGGCAAAGTCATCCCAACGAGAACAGCCGGCGCCAACGAAAAATGAGCATCAAATCGACAACCCTGTCCTGGCTCTTCAGGATAAGCATCGCCGCATTTGTCGTCGGCGGCATCGGCACAGTAGCCGGCACCCCGATGACGAAACTGGCGGTGATGAATTCGGGTGAGATTTCGACGCTGCATGCCGCGCTGTTCATAGCCTTGGTCTGGATTGTCTCCAGTCTGCGCATCAACCGTCTCAGGGCCCTCTGGCGGGTCGGCCTCGGGTTGAAGTGGATGCGCGGCCCCTCCGGCAACTTGCTGCCGAGAGGACCGAAGGCCCGCGTCGCAACGGGGGGCTCCGTGGGCGACGCGGGCACTTCGGGTTTATCCTGAAGCACCCGCGGTTCTGATTTTGGGGACAACCGATGAAGACGAAATCTGCAGCCTCCGTGCTTTCGGTACTGCTCTATGCACAAGGCCTGCTCGGCTTTGCCGGTCTCGCCACGGTTCTCCTGAAGGACCGCGCGCATGCCGCCAGCGAAATCGTAGTCGCCAGCGAATTGCCGTCGGGACCATCGCTTCTGGTGGTGCGCTGACGCCTATGCATGGCGCCCAAGATTGCGCAGCTTTTTTGGGCGAGCCGAGGAACAATCCAGCCTCCCAACCCTCAGTCGGCGCGCTGCGTCGGCGGGTCGAACCGGTAGCCTGCGCCGCGTATAGTTGTGATGGTTTCGGTGTCGAGCTTGCGGCGCAGCCGCACGATGCGCGAATCGATCGAGCGGTCGAAGGCATCGGCATTTTCGGCGGGCGCCGCCGCAATGATGTCGTCGCGCGTCAGCACCTTGCGCGGGCTGGCCAGAAACAGCCTGAGCAGCGCCACCTGGCCCGGCGACAGCTGTTCTTCCGTACCCGAACGGTGCATGACGATGGCCGACCGCAAATCGACGGTGGCATTTTCCAGCACGATCAGTTCCTGGGCGGACCTGCCGCGCCGCGTCAGCAGGCCGCCGATGCGCGCGGCAAGCTCCCTGACATTGAGCGGACTTTCGACGACATCTGCGGCGCCAAGCTCGAGCGCCAGCACCTTGTCGACCAGATCGGCCGGCCGGCAGATCAGGATGAAATCCGGCCCCGCCTTCCCGTCCGCGCTCTGGCCGCCGCCATAACGCCTGAGCAGGTCCCGCCCCTCCGCCTGGCTGAGGCTGTCGCCGACGATGACGATATCGATGCCTCCGGCCGAAAGCAGGGATTCAGCTTCCCAGGGCTGCCGCGCCTCGCGCACGTCATGGCCGCGCCGGTCGAGATGATCGGCAAGATCGCCGGCCACCACATCGGCGACGGAAACCAGCGCGATGACGGATCGTGCAGCCATGTTTTTCTTCCCGTTCCCCCGCAACCGGATATGAGTGCTGGACATCATGTTTATACCCAATCTACTTTCCGCTGAAAGCGGGAGCGAGGCCATAGTGCGGGCACGGATTGTCATCGTCGAGGACGAGCCCGATCTCCGGGACGCGGTCGCCGAGTATCTCGGCGCCAACGGCTACGATGTGACCCAGGCCGGAAGCGCGGCCGAGGCGCGCGCCTTGCTGGAGACGGAATCGTTTCATTTGGCCATTCTCGACATCGCCATGCCGGGCGAGGACGGACTGTCGCTCGGCCGCTGGCTGCGCTCGCAAATACCGGTCGGCATCATCTATGCCACGGCTGCCGGCACCGCACTCGACCGCATTGTCGGGCTGGAGCTTGGCGCCGACGACTACATCGTCAAGCCCTACGAGTTGCGTGAGGTGCTGGCTCGTGTGCGCAGCGTGCTGCGCCGCGTTCCGCAGCCGAGCCCGCCCCAGGCGGCGAAGACACAAGCCGATGGCGGCCGCCGCCTGACCTTCGGCCCGTTCCAGGCCGACCTCGACGGCAGGCTTGTCACCGGCGCCAACGGCGCCGTCATCGACATGGCCAAGAGCGAGTTCGATGTGCTGGAGGTTTTCCTGACCCGCGCCAACCGGCTGTTGACGCGATCGGCGATCTCCGAGGCGATTGGTTTTGTTGAGGATCCTGAATCGTCGCGCGCCGTCGACATTCGCATCATGCGGCTGCGCAAGAAGATCGAAACCGATCCGGCCAATCCGAAATTTTTGCGCACAGTGCGCGGCGAAGGCTATATCTTCTCGCTGCCGACCGGTGACGGGCACTAGAGCAATTACAGGAAAAGTGTACGCGGTTTTCCGCCCGGAATTGCGTAAAAACAAAGAGATAGAGGCTTCTCCGTTTCCGTGAAACGGTGAAACGCTCTAGCATCCAGGAACAGTGCGTAGCGATTTCCGTTCGGGATTGCATTGAAACATGGAGCGTTTCACCTTTTTCGTGAAATGCTCCATAGCTGCCTAATTCGACGGCCCTTTACTGATGGCTGACATGACCGCTGAACCAGCACCACGTATGGACCCGCAAGGCGCTCGCCAGAGCGCCGCGATGGCGGCTGTGCGCGTCGTCCGCCGGTTGCGCGATGCCGGCGACTGGCAGCGCGAGATGGAAACCATCCTCGAAACGCTCTGCAGCGCCATGAATTGCCAGCGCGGCATCCTGTTCAGGCTGCGCGAATTGCCCGGCCAGGGCTTCGCCCAATCGGTCGCCGCCTACTGGATCGATCCTCGCTTCGGCGGCGAACTGGCTTCGCCGACGGTGATCATGCAGTCGATCGTCGATACCGATCCGCTGCTGGAGCGGATTGGAGAGGACGAGCGGCAAGGCAAGATCTTCGCCGGCCATACGCGCGATCTCGACGGGTTCCTCAGGGCCGATTTCGAGAAGCAGCACATCAAGTCGTTCCTGTCGGTATCGGTGTTCGCGCACGGTCATCTGTGGGGCACGTTCGCGGTCAATGACTGCCTAAACGAGCGCGAATGGACCGAAGAGGAAGAGGCGACGATGCACATCATCGCGCTCGCCATCGGCGACGCCATCGAGCACTCGCCGTCCGACGCCCATGCCAGCGAAGTCATCCGCCGCACCATGCTGCAGGCGTCGCTCGACGCCATCATCGTCATCGACGAGACCGGCTCGATCATCGAATTCAATCCGGCCGCCGAAAAGATGTTCGGCTATCAGCGCAGCGACATCCTCGGCAAGGACCTGCTCGATACCGTGGTGCCGGAATATTACCGCAAGGGCTATGTCTCGGGCGCCGAATACATGTCTGGCCGCGGCGCGCCGATGGTTGGCCAACGGCTTGAGACCGTGACACAGAATGCGGCCGGCGAGGTGTTTCCCATCGAATTGACGGCGACCGAGATGCGGGTGGCTGACCGTCAGCTCATCTTCGGTTCGATCCGCGATCTGCGCGATAAGCTGCGCGCCGAAGAAGAGATCAACCGCCAGCGCGAAAAACTGCACCAGAACGAGAAGATGGCGGCGATGGGTTCACTGCTGGCCGGTGTTTCGCACGAGCTCAACAACCCGCTCGCCGTGGTCGTTGCGCAGTCGACGCTGCTGCATGAATTCGCCACCGACCCGCAGACCAAGGTTCGCGCCGAGAAAGTGCGCGCCGCTGCCGAGCGCTGCGGTCGCATCGTCAAAAGCTTCCTGTCGATGGTGCGCCTGCATCCGGCGGCGCAGGCCGAGACCGATCTCAACCAGGTGATCCGCGCCGCACTCGAAGTAACCGCCTATGGCGCACGCTCGAGCGGCATCATCATCGACACCGATTTCGCGCCCGGCCCGCTGCTGGCGATGGCCGATGCCGACCACGTCACGCAGGTGGCCGCCAATTTCCTGATCAACAGCCAACACGCTCTGGCCGGTATCGGCGGCGACCGCCTGATCAAGGTGCGGACATTCCGCAGCGATCGCGGCAACCCCGGGTTTTCGGTCGAGGACAACGGACCGGGCATTCCCGAGGCGATCCGCAGCCGCATCTTCGAATCCTATTTCACCACCAAGCCGGTCGGCGTCGGCACCGGCATCGGCCTGTCGATCTCGAAATCGATCGTCGAGCGCCACAACGGCAATATCTGGTTCGAGGAGGTGCTGCCGCGTGGCGCGCGCTTCGTCGTCCAGCTGCCGGTAATCACCGGCGGCGCGGCAGCAGCCGGCGACAGCCCGGCTCGTTCCAGCGGCTTGCGCCATGCGCTGATCATCGACGACGAACCCGACGTCGCCGGCTCCCTCTCCGACATCCTGGAACTGATGGGTATCAAGTCGCGGGTCGTGCCGGCCTGGACGTCGGCGGCGGCGACCTTGACCGGCCACATGCCGCCAGACATCGTCTTTTCCGACTTGCGCATGCCCGGCACCAGCGGCATTGCCATCTACCGCGAATTGCTCGCCGACAACCTGGCGCTGGCCAAACGCTTCGTGCTGGTCACCGGCGACCTGATCGGCGCCAAGGCCGAGATCGAAGCCTTGCCGGCGCCGCAGCGCCCGCAAATCCTGGAAAAGCCGTTCTCGACGCTGGACGTCCGCGGCGTACTCTCGGCAATAGCCGACCAGGTCGCCGCCGCCGGCTAAGTTTTCGGAAGCACCCATGTAGGGTCTATCGAGATTCGGGTCAGGCCGAGTCGAGAATGGTGGTTCCCGAGAACCGGAGCGGAGCGTACTTGAAGTACGCGAGCACCGGAAGCGCAGGGAACCTCCATGCGCAGGCCGGCCTCACCCGAATCTCGATAGACCCTAAAAAAGAGGCTCCCGACCGAGGGAAGCGGCGGGAGCCAAGAACGAGCGCGGGAGGAAGCGCTCGGGAGGTTCAGAAAACGTTGGGTGTCGTGGTCAGCGGCGCTGCGTTGGCGATCATGCGGACGGAACGCGCCTTGTGCACGCCGGACTGGGCGGCGATGACGCGCAGGCACTCCGCGCTCTCGGCGCCCCAGGCCTGACCCTGGCAGGCAAAATCGATTTCCGGCTCCGGCAGCCGGGCGGTCTTGATGGTGGTCAGCGCGCCCTGGACGACATTGGCCGGCGGGTTGAGCGAAGCGAAGGCCGGACCGGAAGCCGGTGTCAGGAACATGACGGCCAGAGCGCAGGCGCCCAGCATGGAGAACATCGCAACCGGATGGTCGCTGGCGCGCTGACGCAGTGCCAGTTTGGCGCGTCGTTCGTTGCTAGTGATCTCGACTTTCGTATGCATTGCTGCTCCCCTTCGTTTTCTTATGAAACGAACCTAAGCGCGCCTGGTAACGGGCGAATGATGCGCTTGGCTTGCCCGCGTAACAGGTTTGAAACAAGAAATTCGGGCATATCCGGACAGATCCGGTCATGTGCCGACGGCAAGATGCGTTTGCGAAGCTGTTTCATCCGGGCAATCAAATGTTGACGACAGGCGGGCCGCGAACGCACCAAGCCCGCTTCCTGTCGGCCGCACTATGAACAAGCTCACACTGCGGATCGAATTTGCGGACGCCAGGTATTTTCGTCTCGGAGCGGGCCGTGTTTGCAAGCTCGGCACGGCCAAATCCGCATGCCGGACAGCTATTTCACGCCCCCGGTTAACGCCCGGATATTCCGGGATTTTCTGGCTTTCAGCTGGTCCTGTTGTGCCGACTTGAAAAGTTGTGATTTCTACAACCCATTGCATTTCAATGTAAAATATGGTTTTATTGAATGAGTATTCAATAAAAGAAGAGCTTTTTTATGAACCCGCATCTCCGTGACGTGGCGATCCCCAATGATTGGGACCGGCGGGGTCTGCCGGGCTGGAGTTATCACTCCGACGCGCTTCTCGAACTTGAGAAGGAATACGTCTTCCGCAACCATTGGCAGATCGCCGGCCATGTCTGCGACGTGCCGAATGCCGGCGACTATCTGACTATGGACGTGGTCGGCGAGCGGGCGCTCATCGTGCGCGGCAAGGACGGCGTCGTGCGCGCCTTCAACAACATGTGCCGGCATCGCGGCAGCCGCGTCGTCGCCGACAGCCAGGGCACCTGCAAGAACGCGCTGGTCTGCCCGTTCCATGGCTGGGTCTACAATCTCGACGGCACGCTGCGCGGCGCCGCCCGGCCGCGCTCCTTCCCCGAGCTCGACAAGACCGAATTCGGCCTGATGCCGCTCGACCTTGAGATATGGATGGGCTTCATCTTTGTCCGCTTTCGCAAGGGGGGCCCGCAGCCTTCGGTGGCCGAACTGTTGAAGCCGATCGAGGCCGAGATGGCCCACTACAATGCGGCCGAGATGGTGCCGTCCTGGGGCATCTGGACACAGAAAACGCCGGTCAACTGGAAGTCGGTGCGCGACGTCGACAATGAAGGCTACCACGTCGCCATGGCGCATCCGGCGCTGCAGGATCTCTACGGCTCGACCTATTTCGATGAGCCGTTCATCAACGGCGTGTCGCGCTCGTTTGCCACCTACAATCCGCATGCCGGCCGGCGCTGGAGCGTGCGCGAATACATCAAGCTCACGCCCGATGCCTCACACCTGCCGGAGCATCTGCGCAGGGCCTGGATCTATTACGGCATCTTCCCCAACAACGCGCTGTCGATCATGCCGGAATCGGTGCAGTTCTATCAGGAGTTCCCGCTGTCGACCGGCGAGACGCTGCTGCGCGGCGCCATCTACCGCTACCCCGACGAGACCCGGGAACAGGCGGCCGCCCGCTATCTCGCCTACCGCATCGACCGCGATACCATGAACGAGGACGTGCAGCTTTCCGTCTGGTCAAACGAGTCCATGATCTCGGAGGCCTTCGAGGGTTTTTATCTCTCCGACCTCGAATACGGTGTGCGCACCCACCACGACCATCTGCGCAAGCAGATCCCGGTGCTGGGCCTGGAGACGGCGCCGGAGGAGAAGGACATGTGGAACCTCAATGAGGCTATGCGCTCGCAGGTGTAGGGGCGGAACTGCCAGTCACCCCTGCCACACGCCCTCTTTGCGCAGATCGTCCATGGTCCGCGAAATGCCTTCGCGCAGGATCGCCACCATGTCGTCGATCTGCTCTCGCGTGATGATCAGCGGCGGCGACATCACGCACATGTTGATCAGCGGCCGGACCAGGAGGCCGAGTTCGTGGCAATGCGCGTCGATGCGCTTGCCGACATCCTTGTCGAGCTGCAGCGGATCCTTGCTTTCGCGGTCGGCTACGCACTCGACGCAGCCCATCAGGCCCATGCCGCGGACTTCGCCAACCAGCGGCAGTTCCTCCAGCGTCTTCAACTGCGCCTGGAAATAGGGCGCGACATCGCGCGTGTGGGCCAGCACGCTGTCTTCCAGGATATCGAGGTTCTTCAGCGCCACCGCGCAGCCGATGGGATGACTGGTATAGGTCAGGCCATGGCCGAACATCGCATCGGGATGGTTGGAACGGCGCATTTCCTGAAGCAGCCGCTCCGAGATGATGACGCCGCCAAGCGGGAAATAGCCTGATGTAACGCCCTTGGCGAAGGTGATCATGTCGGGGTCGATGCCGAAGCCATCGCCGGAGGCAAAGACATGGCCGAGCCGCCCGAAGCCGGTCACCACCTCATCGGAGATATAGAGGATATCGTTGTCCCTGCAGATTTCGCGAATGCGCTTGAGATAGCCATCCGGCGGCACGACGACGCCGCCGGATGCCTGCACCGGTTCGCCGACGAAAGCACCGATCTTCTCTGCGCCGACGCGGGCGACCGTATCGCGAAACTGATCGACCAGGAAATCGCAGAAGGCGGCGATGTCAATGCCTTTCGGCCGCCGGAACGGGTCTGGCGAGGACAGTTTGACGACCAGATCGTCGGCGCCGTCCATCCAGTCGCGGTCGCGCGGCCGGCCGTTGAGCGAGGCCGACAGATAGGTCGAGCCGTGATAGGCGCCGCCGCGGCTGAGGATCAGCTTCTTTTCCGGCCGCCCGCGCACATTGTTGTAAAACTGCATGAAGCGCAGTGCCGTCTCGACAGCCGACGATCCGCCGGTGGTGAAGAAGGTATGGCTGAGATCGCCCGGCGCATGATCGGCGAGGCGCTTGGCGAGCTCGGCCGACGGCGCATTCATCGTATACCAGGGCGTGTTGTAGGACAGCATCATCGCCTGGTCGTACATCACCCTGGCCAGCTCCTCGCGGCGGTGGCCGACATTGATGCACCACATGCCGGCCGGCCCGTCGATCAGTCGCTTGCCTGTTACATCGGTGATGTAGATGCCATCGCCCTCGCCAATCAGCGCACGCGCTTCATTGCCGACCGAGCCGGCATAAGGCCAGGGCTGGATGAGATGGCGCTTGGCCAGCTCGACCGCATCGCCACCGTCAGCCATTTCCATCGCTCTTAGGTCTCTTGCAGCCGCCATCATTGCCTCGCATCGTCTGAGCGTAATTTCACCGGACAGAACATGAAGCGCCAAGGGCGGCTTTCTTCACTTCATTTTGAATGTCCGTTCAATCAATATTACAGAAATAGCGCTTGATTTCAATGCACGGATGCGCTCATGATGAAAGAAAGCCGGCAAGCTTGGAGCGCGGCCAGCAAAGCGCGCTCCGCAAAAATTGGGAACAGGCAGCCGGCCCGGTCGATGGGAGCATCATGGCGGAACAGTTCGAGCCAGCAACCGAGATCACGCCCGGGTCGCTGCAATGACGGTAGCTGCCGAAGGGGTGCCCACGCGGCGCATGACGCGAGCAAGGCGAAACGCCCTTCTGCAGTCCGAGTCCGTCCAGGGCCTTGCCCTGATCAGCCCGACCTTGGTCTACGCTTTGATCCTGCTGCTCGTGCCGATCCTGGTGGTCTTCGCCCACTCCTTCTGGACGCAGAACTACCTCACCATCGACCATACATTCACGCTGGAGAATTATCGCATCGCGCTGACCGAGCCGATCTACCGCGATCTGCTCTGGCGCTCGCTCTGCATTTCCCTGACGGTGAGCTTTTTCACCGTCATCCTCGCCTATCCGATCGCCTATTTCATCTCGTTCCATGGCGGCCGCCACAAGAGCCTTTGGCTGTTCCTGATCACCATCCCGTTCTGGACCAGCTATCTCCTGCGCGTGATGTCATGGAAGGTCATCCTCGGCTATAATGGCGTGCTGAATTCCGGCCTGATGGGCCTCGGCATCATCGACGAACCATCGACCGCGCTACTCTACAATTCCAGCGCCGTCATCATCACGCTCACACACGCCTGGGCGGCCTTCGCCATCCTGCCGATCTTCGTTTCGCTCGAGAAGGTCGACCGCACTTTGGTCGAGGCTGCCACCGATCTTGGCGACGGCCCGCTGCGCTCCTTCCTGCGCGTGACGCTGCCGCTGTCGGCGCCGGGCGTCATCTCGGCCGCTCTCATCGTCATGATCCCCACCGTCGGCGACTACGTCACCCCAAGGCTGGTCGGCGGCAAGGATGGCGTGATGATCGCCAATGCCATCGAGTCGCAGTTCCATAAGGCCTCCAACTGGCCACTCGGCGCGGCACTGTCCGTGACCACCATGCTGGTCGTGACGCTGATGGCGGGCGCCACCGTGCTCATCATCCGCGCGCTGCAGAGGCTGGCGCGATGACAGCGAGGCGGCGCCTTTTTCCCGGCGGCTGGCTGTCCGCCTACGCCTTCCTCTACGTCGTCTTTCTCTATCTGCCGGTGATCTTCCTGCCGATCTTCTCGATCAACACCGCGCCGACGCCAAAATTTCCTCTCACCGGCTATACGCTGAAATGGTACCAAGACCTGCCGAAGACGCCGGCGCTGCTTGACGCCGCCTGGAACAGCCTGATCGTCGGTATCTCGGCATCGGTGCTGGCGACGCTGCTCGGCATCCTCGCCGCCCGCTCGATCACCCGCTACCGCTATCCCGGCCGCCGCACAATCAATGGCCTGATCATGGCGCCGCTGGTGCTGCCGGAAATCATCCTCGCCATCTCCATGCTGCTGGTCATGCTGCAGTTAGGCCTGAGCCTGTCGCTGTTCACCGTCGTGCTCGGCCATGTCCTGATCTGCATTCCCTATTCGATGACGGTGCTGACCGCCGGTTTCGAGGGCTTCGACCGCAGCCTCGAAGAAGCCTCCGCCGATCTCGGCGAGAGTGCCTTCGGCACCTTCCGGCGGGTGACGCTACCGATGGTGGCGCCGGCGATCATTTCCAGCCTCCTGGTCTGCTTCACCATCTCGCTCGACGAGTTCGTCATCGCTTTCTTCCTGACCGGCACCGAGACGACGCTGCCGATCTATATCTGGGGCCAGTTGCGCTTTGCCGCCAAGCTGCCGGGTGTGTTGGCGCTGGGCACGCTGCTGCTGGTTGCCTCTTTCGTTTTGATGACCGTTGCCGAGATCCTGCGCCGCCATGCGGCCAGACGCACCCAGAGCGAGGGAGGCCTCTATGCCTGAGCAGTCCCGGGCCGAACGGCCTCAGGATGAGCCATCCAAGCAAGATAATTCCGAGCGGGCCCAATCTGATCGACCCCAAACCGACCGGGCAATGATCGAAATCCGCAGCGTTACCCGCAGCTATGGGGCGTTCAAGGCGCTCGACGACGCCTCGCTGACCATCAAGGAGGGCGAGTTCTTTTCGCTGCTCGGCCCTTCCGGCTGCGGCAAGACCACGCTGCTGCGCATGATTGCCGGTTTCGACAACCCGACCAGCGGCTCGATCTCGGTCGGCGGCCAGTCGATGGAAGGCATCCCGGCCAACCGCCGGCCGACCAACATGGTATTCCAGAGTTATGCCATCTTCCCGCATCTCAATGTCGAGCAGAATGTCGCCTATGGGCTGAAACGGCTCAGGCTGGGAGGAACGGAAGAAAAGCGCCGCGTCGAGGAAGCGCTGGCGCAGGTGTCGCTCACCGGCCTCGGCAAACGCCTCGCCACCGAGCTTTCCGGCGGCCAGCGCCAGCGCGTGGCGCTCGCCCGCGCCTTGGTGATGCGGCCCAAGGTGCTGCTGCTCGACGAGCCGCTGTCGGCACTCGACAAGAAATTGCGCGAGCAGATGCAGGTCGAACTGCGCCGCCTGCAGCAGGCGGTCGGCATCACCTTCGTGCTGGTCACCCATGACCAGTATGAGGCGCTCGCTATGTCCGACCGCATCGCCGTAATGTTCGGCGGCAAGATCGCCCAGGTCGCCTCGCCCAAGGAAATCTACCAGCGGCCGGTCAACCGCCAGGTCGCCGATTTCCTCGGCGGCATGAATTTCGTAAAAGCGCAGATCGTCGAGGAGAGCAGCGCCTCGCTGGTCGTCGACACGCTGGGCTTCGGCCGGGTCAGGACCGACAAGCCGAAGGCCTTCGTGCGCAATGGCGGCGGCGCCACTCTGGGCATCAGGCCGGAGCGATTGCGCGTGCTGTGGGACAATGCGACGGCGAAATTCGAAGTGGCCGGCAAGGTGGTCGAACGCCACTATTTTGGCGAGATCACCCACCTGATCGTCGAGATACCCGGATTGGAAAAGCCACTGTCGGTCACCGAGACCAACGACTTCGGCGCCGACGATATCCCCGTCGGCACTTCGATCCGCCTCGGCTACGATCCCGAGGCCCTGGTGGCGATGGCGGACTGAGCATGATCCCGAAAAGTGGGAACCGGTTTTCGGAATAAGATCATGCTCCACTAAGAATTTTAAGTTCCGTCGCGATCTGTTTGGCTGCGATCCGCCCCATCACGATGGCGCCTTCGACATAGCCCGGGAATGACGGCGACAGTTCCGACGATGCGAAATGAACAGGATCTGCGCCGGCACGGATCGTGCGCTCGGCATCCCGTGCCGTCACATCGACAATAAGGTCGCTGTAGGCGCCGCCGCTCCAGCGGTCATCGATCCAGTCGCGCTGGCTGAAATCGACAATGTCGGCTGCCTCCGGCCCAAGGGCATCAACGAGCCTTGCCGTGACCTCCGCACGCAACGCCGCGTCCGCGAGCGGACGCCAATGCAAGGCCAGCGGTCCGCCGACGAAGACGACCAGCGCAGCATGTTGCGCATCCTTGCTGGCGTCACAGGCGAACAGGCCCGGCAGGTCGCGCCACATCACCATGCCGCAGAGGTCGCGCTTGCGCCAGAACGGCGTGGGATAGCGCACCAGGATCTTGATCACCGCACCGCTTTCCCAGACGCCGAGCGCCTTTGCGAGAGCTGGCGGCAGAGCGGGCGCGAAATCCAGCTTCGCGGCCCTCGCCGGCGGCAGCGCGACCAGCACTCTTCGCGCTTCGATGGCGCTGCCTGCCGAGACGGCACGAACCCCTTGCGGCCCGTGCTCGATGCGCGTAACCGGCTCGTTCAGCCGAACGCTATCGCCGAGATCTCCCGCCATGTCCTCGGCCAGCGACTGCATGGTTTCGAGCAGCGAATATTGCAGCTCGGGCACCTCGTTGGTGATGCGGCGGTCATTGTCGATGAGGTACCACAGCGGCACCTTGTCCATCGCCAGGCACCACAGGCCTTCGATCATCGAGCGGAAAGCCGTCTTGGCGTCAGTGGGATCATGCTGGCATTCGAGCCAGGCGGCAGCGCTCATGCCGGCGATCGAGGGATCGTCCGGCTCGATCGCATTCATCCGCTCGCGGATTGCCATCGCGCCATGATAGGTCCGTTCGGCCTCTTCGACCGACAGCGATGGATGGGTGATGAAATCGCCATTCACATGGGTTTCGACGAAGGCCTTGCCACGGGACGCGGCCAGCGCCGTCACCTCCGGCATGTCTTCGCAGAAAAACTGGCCGCCGCTGTCGATGCGCTCGCCAAGCCCGTTGCGAATAGCCTCGACCCTGCCGCCGACGCGGTCGCGTGCTTCGAGCAGCACGACATCGATGCCGGCCTTTCTCAGCTCAAGCGCAGCCGACAGGCCCGTGAAACCGGCGCCGACGATGACGACATCGGTTCTTTCAGTCCTGTCGCTCAATAGCCGGCCTTGATCTTCTCGAATTCCGTGACCATGCGCTGCTTGAGCTCAGGCGGCACCGGCTGCTGGAACAGCGTCTTGTCCAAGAACTTGTCGAGATTGTCGAAGCCACGGTCGCTCAGCACCTGATGGTCGATCGCGGCCATCCCGGCGCTGTTGCCGTGGCCGTAGCCGAAGGTCTTGACCAAGTAATCGGACACGGCATGCGCGTTGACCGCACTGAGGAAATCATAGGCCTGATCGAGCTTGCCCGGCGCATCCTTCATCAGCACATAGCCGCACACCCAGGTGGATATGCCTTCCCTCGTGTCGCGGTTCATGGCGATCGGCATGCCTTGGCCCTTGAGCGTCACGAAGGTCTCATTCCAGCCCCAGACGAGGTCGACCTCATTGCCGGTAAAGGCCTGGTTGAGGTCGGTGTCGTCGGTCCAGTAAAAGCGGACGTTCTTGTGGACGTCACGCAGGAAGGCGGACGCCTCCTGGAACTGCGCGTCGGTCATCTTGGTCCAGTCCTTGAGGCCGATGACCAGGCTGGCCAGCGCATAGGCGTCATCGACATTGTCGCCGATGGTGACGCGGCCCTTGAATTTGGGATCGGCGAAAATCTTCAGCGACTGCGCTTCCTCCGCCGTGACCTTGTCGGTGCGGTAGAGCAGCGAAGTGTTGCCCCAGTCGAACGGCATGAACCAGGCCTTGCCGTCGGCGGTGACGGCGAGATCCTTCATCGCCATGATGCCGGGATTGAGATCCTTCCAGCCGGCGATCCGGGAGGTGTCGAGCGGTTGCAGAATGCCGGCCGCGCGCCACTTGGTCACGCTTTGCGAGCAGGGGTGGGCGATGTCGGCCTTGAAGCCGGCGCGCATCTTCTGGAACGCTTCCTCCTCGTCGCCGAAGAAAGCAAAGGTCGGCTCGGCGCCGTATTTGGCGGTGTAGTCGGGGTGCAGCAACGGATCTTCATAGCCTGACCAGTCGAACACGACGAGGTCGCCGCCGCCTTCGGCATAAGCAAGCACGGCGCCGGCGCCGACTGTAAGAGCAGCGGCAAGGGCGAGGCGGCGAAGCATGGAATTCATGGCGCGAAACTCCTCATCGCGAAAAGCGGCCGGGCGACGTTACGGAATTTCAGCGGCCTTGGCGAGACCGTCTGCCCGGCGCACTGACAGGCAGACGGAGGAGGCCGGACAGAGCTTTAGTAGCCTGCCTTGATCTTCTCAAATTCGGCGATCATCTTGAGCTTGAGCGACGACGGCACGGGCGATTGGAACAGGGTCTTGTCGACGAATTTCTGCACGTCGTCATAGCCCTTTTCTTTCAGGATCGCCGGGTCGACGCCGGCCATGCCCTTGGCGTTGGCCTGGCCATAACCCCAGTCCTTGACCAGCACCTTGGCGGTCTCGGGATCGTTGATCGCGTTGAGGTAGTCATAGGCCTTGTCGACATTGCCAGGTGCGTCCTTGAACAGCACGTAGCCGCAGACCCAGGTCGAGATGCCTTCGTCCGTATCCTTCTTGGACTTGATCGGCACACCGGCAGCGACGGATTGTACCGTGGCATCGTTCCATGCCCAGGCGAGATCGACCTCGCCGCCGCTCAGCAACTGGACGACGTCCGTGGTATCGGTCCAGTAGGAGCGGACATTCTTGTGCACCTGGCGCAGGAAGTCGGACGCCTGCTTGAACTGGTCGTCCGTCATCTTGGTCCAGTCCTTGAGCCCCATGGCAAGGCTGGCCAGCGCATAGGCGTCGTCGACATTGTCGCCGATTGAGACCCGCCCGTTGAACTTGGGATCGGCGAAGGCCTTCAGCGACTGCACATCCTTCGCGTCGATCTTGTCGGAGTTGTAGGTGAGCTGGGTGTTGCCCCAGTCCCACGGCATGAACCAGGCCTTGCCGTCCGATGTGGTGGCCAGATCCTTCATCGCCATGATGCCGGGATTGAGGTCTTTCCAGCCGGTGATCTTCGACGTGTCGAGCGGCTGCAACAGGCCGGCTTCACGCCATTTGGTTACGCTCTGCGAGCAGGGATGGCCGAGATCGGCCTTGAAGCCGGAGCGCACTTTCTCGAAGGCTTCGTCCTCGTCGCCGAAGAAGGCGAAGGTCGGCGAGTCGCCGTTCTTCTCGACATATCTGGGGTGGAAGCTCGGGTCCTCATAGCCGGACCAGTCGAACACGATCAGGTCCTTGTCGGCGGCGACCGCAAGCGCGGCGGCCGAAGCCGCCAGCGTCGCCGTCAGCGCCAATGTCAGTGTCAGTGTCAGGCGTCGGGTTGTTCTTTTCATGCTGTTCCATCCTCTTTGTTTCTGATTGTTCGCTCCGGCTTGGATCCGCCGGTTGTTGTCAACGTCCGCTGTCCGGCGGATAGTGTTTCGGAAAGGCGGCCGACAGGAATTCGTTTGCCGCCTGCAGCGCGCTCTCACGGGTGACGTCCTCGGTGCCCATCATCAGCCGCAGCCACAAGCCCTCCAGCATGGCGCTGAGCGCGAGTGCCATGACTTGCGGCTCATAGGCATAACCACCGCCCTGCTTGAGCGTGGCGCAGAGGTCGATGAAGATCTTCTGGTAGGCCGCGTCGCGCGCGCCGCACAGCGCCTGGTAGGTCGGCCGCGACTTGGCCTCGCCCCAGAACGCGCACCACGCCGCGAGCTTGCGCTTGTTGCAGATCGAACGGTCGAAATCGGCGGCGACCAGCGCCCGCAGCTGCCGGGCTGGATCCTCGCCGGCCTTGGTCAGCGCGACGCGCCAATGCGCCGCATATTCGTCGGCCATATAGGCCAGCGTGGCGACGAGCAGCTTCTCCTTGCTCTCGAAATGGAAGTTGACGATGCCGCGCGACAGGCCGGCGCCGTCAGCGACATCGGCCATCGTCGTTTCCGAATAACCGCGCTTGGCCAGCGAATCGATGGTCGCTTCGATCAGCTGCTGTTGCCTGACCTCCTTCGACGCCTTGCGGCCGCGTTTTTCCGGCTCGGTTTTTCCAGACGTGTCGGAGGATCGCTCTTCGCGCGCTGCAGCTTTCATCGGTGCCGTCATGCTCCACATTGCCGGCTATCCCACCACAGCCGGCTTCCACCCGCGAAGATGAGTGGGACGGTGCTCGCCACTGTCAAGCACCTTCTGCATGGCTTCCCAGGTCTTGATGTTCTTGTCGACATAGGCCGCTCCGACCGCGACTGCCGCCGTCTCGTAGAGCGGGCCTTTCAGCCTTTCCAGCTCGCCGCGTGCGACCTCGCGGTACCAAGAATTGCGGTCCTTCACAGTGACATCGGCAAAGCCGGCGCTGCGCATCGCTTGCGCATAGCGTGCCGGCGAGGCCATGGCGAAGGACAGGCCTTCGGCCGCGACATAGGCCTTCATCTCAGATGACGGCTCGCCGTCATGGCCGATCAGCCAGTCGGAGGCGGCAAGGACGCCGCCCGGCTTCAGCACGCGAAAGATTTCCGCAAACAGCGCGTCCTTGTCGGACACGTGCACCAGCGCATCCTTGGAGAAGACGACATCGAACGAAGCGTCGGCAAAAGGCAGCGGCCCCGGCGGCGCCTGGACGAAGCTGGCGCGGTCTGAAAGCCCTCGTGCAGCGGCATGCTTTCTGGCCGCCTCGATCACCGGCCGCTCGATGTCGAAGCCGGTGGCATGAGCAGCACCGTGGCGCTCCACCAGATGCAGCGCGATGCCGCCGGAGCCGCAGCCGATGTCGAGGATCGTCTTGCCCCTGAGCGACAGCCCTTCGACCACCCGGTCGACCTCGTCTGGTCCGCCCGGCGACAGATAGCCCTCGCCCCACAGCGCCTCGAGGAAGCGGATCGCGGCGTCGTCATATTCCGGCTCGCCATCTGCCGTTTCGATCATCAGACCTTAAGTCCCGTCAGCCGAATTGCGCAGGTTCGAATGCCGGCAAAGCGTAGCGTATTAACAGAAAAACGCAATATCATTTGTTGAACATTCATTCAGAACGGCTGGACAGAATAGCCGCTGCCGTGCCAAATTCCGCGCATTCGGCGACAAATCACGCGAAAATGAAGGGTCGAGCACCATGAAGGCTGGGCGCGAATGAAAGCTTGGGATGCGATCGTCATCGGCGGCGGACACAACGGCCTGGTCAACGCCTGCTATTTGCAACGCGCCGGGCTCGACGTGCTGGTGGTGGAAAAGAACGACTGGGTCGGCGGCGCCGCCACCAGCCGCGAGCTGACGCCGGGCTTCCTCTACTCCAACTGCTCCTATGTCTGCTCGCTGTTTCGCCCCGAGATCATGCGCGACCTCGAACTGCCGCGTTTCGGCTTGCAGGTTATTTCCTATGAAGGCGGCGCCGTGTTCACCCGCGACGGCGACTACCTCGCCAACTACCGTGACCACGATGCGCACCGGCGCGAGTTCGCCCGCTTCTCCAGGCGCGACGCGGAGGCCTATGACCGCTATTCGCGCGACGTGACGCGGCAGTGCCGTTTCATCCAGCCGCTGCTGATGCGCACCGCACCGGACCCGGCCAGTCTCAAGCCGCGCGACCTCGGAGAGCTTCTCTATCTCGGCAGGAAATTCGTCGGCCTGACATCAGAAGAAATGGCGCTGACGCTGCGCTTCTGGACCATGTCGATCTCGGAATTCCTCGACGAATATTTCGAGACCGATGTCATCAAGGCGAACTTCGCTTTGTCCGGCATTATCGGTACCGCGCTCGGGCCGATGTCGCCCGGCACAGCCTACGTGCTGCTGCACCATTATATGGGTGAGGTCGACGGCTCGGTCGGCGCCTGGGGCTATGCGCGCGGCGGCATGGGCGCCGTCACCAAGGCGCTCGCCGCTTCATTCAAGGCGTCCGGCGGCGCTATCCGCACCGGCGCCGAGGTCGACCATGTGCTGGTGAGCCGAGGCAAGGCCAAGGGCGTGGTGCTGGCCGGCGGCGAGGAGGTCTACGGCAAGCTCGTCGTCTCCAACGCCGACGTCAAACGCACATTCCTGAAACTGGTCGAGGAGAAGGAACTGCCCGACATTTTCCTGCGGCGGGTCAGGAACTTCAAGATCCGCGGCTCCTCCGGCAAGGTCAACATCGCGCTGGATTCTCTGCCCGATTTCCCGGCACTGCCGAAGGATTCACCCGTTTATCGCGGCGACATGCATTTCACCGATTCCATGGAGCGCATGGAGCGCGCCTATGACGACTGGAAGGCCGGTCGCTGGTCGGCCGACCCATTCCTCGACATGGTCATCCCAACGACGCTCGACCCGACCATGGCGCCGCCGGGCAAGCATTTCATGAGCTGCTTCGTGCAGTACGCACCGCCCAAGGTGAACGGCCGCGACTGGACCGATGCCGACCGCGACGGTTTCGCCGAAAGCGTAGTTGCGCAGATCGCCGAATACTCGCCAGGCTTCCGCGACCGCATCGTCCATATGGAGGTGCGCACGCCGCGCGAGATCGAAGCCGAGGTCGGCCTCACCGAAGGCAACATTTTCCAGGGCGAGCTGACCTTCGACCAGCTGCTGTTCAACCGCCCGGTGCCGGGCTACGCACAATACCGCTCGCCGGTCGGCGGGCTCTATATGTGCGGCTCCTCGACACATCCCGGCGGCGGCGTCATGGGCGCACCCGGCCGCAATGCGGCAGCCGAGATCCTGCGCGACCTCGCCAAATCGACCTCCCATATGAGCCCGGCCCATGACGTCATTTGATGCCATCATCATAGGCGGCGGCCATAACGGCCTTGTCGCTGCCGCCACTCTGGCGAAAGCCGGCCGCAAGGTGCTGGTGCTGGAAGCGGCCGGCGATGTCGGCGGCGCGGCGCGCACCGAAGAGTTTGCGCCAGGTTTTCGGGTCTCCTCGATCGCGCATGTGCTGAACCGCCTGCACCCCGACGTGGTGAAGATATTGGAGCTGGACAAACACGGGCTGCAGGTCACCCGCGCAGACTTCATTCCGTCGGTCGCCTTGGCGAGGGACGGCCCGCCGCTTGTCCTGCATGGCGCCTATGGCGAAGTGCTGACCAGCTCCACTCCGTCCGAGCAGTCCGCCTGGAAGGAATTGCGCGCGCAACTCATGCGCTATGCCGGCATCCTGAAACCGTTCCTGTCGCGGCGCCCGCCCGATCTCGGTGGCATGTCCCTGCTTGAAACCGGAGCGCTCGGCCAGACGGCCGTGGCGCTGAAAAAGCTCGGCAAGGAAGACATGCGCGATTTCCTGCGGGTGCTCCTGTTGAACGTCGCCGACCTGCTCGACGAACAGCTTGCCGATCTCAGGCTGAAGGGCCTGCTTGCCTTCGACGCCACGCTTGGCAGCCACCTCGGCCCGCGTTCGCCGACCTCGCTGCTTGGCCTCTATTACCGGCTGGCCGGCGAGACTGACGGTGCGGCCGGGGCACAGATGCTGCCGAAAGGTGGCATGGGTGCGGTCGTCGCCGCGATCCGCGCGGCGGCGGAGAAAGCCGGCGTCACCATCCGCACGGCAGCGCCCGTGGCCAGAATAGTCGTCGAGAAAGGCCGCGCCCTCGGCGTGACCCTCGACGGCGGCGAGGTGCTGCACGCCAGAACGATCGTCTCCGCCGTCAACCCGGCGACGACCATGCTCGATCTCGTCGGTCCGCGCGAGATCGACACGGGTTTCGTGCGCAAGGTAAAAAATATCCGCATGAAGGGCGACGCTGCCAAGCTCCATCTGGCGCTCGATCGGCCACCGCAATTTTCCGGCGTCGACGCCGATAATCACAAGGGCCGTCTGGTCATCGCGCCCTCGGCCGACCATGTCGAGCGCGCCTTCAACCCGTCAAAATATGGCGAGTTCTCAGCCGAACCGGTGATGGAGATCACACTGCCCTCGCTCTCCGACCCCTCGCTCGCGCCAAGCGGCGCCTGCGTGCTGTCGGCGACCGTGCAATACGCGCCTTACGCGCTGAAAGAGGGTTGGGATGCCGGCAAGCCGAAATTCCTCAAGGCTGTTATGGCGCAGCTCGAAGCGTACGCCCCCGGTATCGGCAAGTCCGTGCTGCATGCCGAGCTTTTGACGCCAGCCGGTATCGAAGCCAACTACCGGATGCCGGGCGGCCATTGGCACCACGGCGAATTGCAGGCCGACCAGATGTTGATGTCGCGGCCCGTCTCCGGCTGGTCGGGCTACGACACGCCGATCGAGGGGCTGTTCCTGGCCGGCGCCGGTTCGCATCCGGGCGGCGGCGTTTCGGGTGCTCCCGGTTTGAATGCGGCGCGGCGCATCATCGCGATGAAGGGATGATCTGATGTTTCAGCCAGTCAACGCCGCACTTTACGGCGAAGGAATGCCGTCATGACGAGTCCGATCAACAACGCCGCCCGCACCACAGCGCAGTCGCATTTCCGCACACTGCGTCTCGGCACGCCGTTCCAGCCGCGCATCGATGCGCTGGCCAAAACTCAGGACTGGTACAATTGGGCCGGCTATCGCGCGCCGCGTTCGCTGTGGGACGAGGAACTCGAATATTTCGCCATCCGCAGCCAGGCGGCTTTGTTCGACATCTCGCCGATGACCAAATACCGCATCGAGGGGCCGGATGCCGAAGCCTTCCTCGATCGCGTCACGCTGCGCGATGTCACCAAGCTGAAACCGGGCCGCGTCCACTACACCGCATGGTGCGACGACGAAGGTTTTGTCCTCGATGACGGCACGCTGTTCCGGCTGTCGCCGACCCGCTTCCGCCTGTGTTCGCAGGAGCGGCACCTGCCCTGGCTGCTCGACAGCGCCATCGGTTTCGAAGTGACCGTCGAAGAAGAGACTGAAAGCGTCGCTGGTCTCGCTCTGCAAGGCCCAACCTCCTTCGCCGTGCTGCACGAGGCGGGTTTCGCCGGCGTTGAAAAACTCAAAGTGTTCGATCTCGCCGAATTCCCGCACGATGGCGGCACTATCACCATCTCGCGCACCGGCTTCACCGGCGATCTCGGCTACGAACTGTTCGTGCCGGCCGAAAAAGCGCTCAGCCTCTGGGACCGCCTGATGACGGCAGGCGAACTGCGCGGCATCCGCGCCATCGGCTACGCCGCCCTCAACCGCGCCCGGCTGGAAGCCGGCCTGGTCGTCGCCAATGCCGACTTCACCACCGCAGACCATGCCATTCGCGCCGCCCGACGGAGCATGCCGGCCGAGATCGGTCTCGGCTTTATGGTCGCCCTGGGAAAAGGCCATTTCAATGGCCGCCGCGCCATCCTCGAAGCCCGTGCCAAACGCAAGCTGCGCCATGTGCTGGTCGGGCTGGAGATCGAAGGCAACATCCCGGCCGAACACGCCATCGTCTATCACAAGAAGCATCAGGAGGTCGGGCTGGTCAGCGCCGCCATGTGGTCGCCGATGGCCAAGCGCAATATCGCCATCGCCTCGCTGACGCGTCCCTATGGTGATAGGATGGTCGAAGACCTCTGGGTCGAGATCTACGCAATGCGCGAGTTGCAGTACCAGAAGCTGATGAAGCGGGCCAAGGTGGTGGCCCGTCCCTTCATCAAGCTCGACCGCCGCACCGCCAATCCGCCGGCGGATTTCTGATCATGGCCAACGAACCGGATGATGAGGCGGAAGCCGCCGAACAGTGGCAGCTGGTCAACACGCCGCTCGGCGAAAAATGGTCGGGTCGCGCCCGCTATGCCGCCGCCATGTACTTCTACAAGCGCGGCGAAATGAGCGCCGAGACGCTCGAAGTCTACCGCATCTGCGCGCGGCTGGACTGGGAGAACCCGCTGCCGATGATCAGGGATCGCGGCGGCCAGGATTGGCTGAAGCGCATGGGCGCTTAAGCCTCAGCCTATGGTTCTTTCGAGAACGCTCAGCCAGTTGCGATAGGCGATCTTCTCGATCAACGCGCGTCCGAAACCGCGCGCGGCCAGCGCATCTATCAGCTTCGGCAGACCGGCAACGTCGCCGATGACCGCCGGGATCATGGCGCCGTCGAAATCGGAGCCGAGACCGACGCCGTCCTCGCCCAGCGCCTGCAGCAGCGAGTCGACATGGCGCACCATGATGTCGAGGCTGGTGTCCGAGTTCATCCGTCCGTCTTCGCGCAGGAAGCCGGTGGCGAAGTTGAGCCCGACCATGCCGCCGGTCTCGCGGATAGCGCCGAGCTGCCAGTCCGTCAGGTTGCGCGAATGGGTGCACAGCGCATGCACGTTCGAATGGGTGGCGACCAGCGGCGCATCGCTGAGTGCGGCGACATCGCGAAAGCCCTTTTCGTTGAGATGCGACAGGTCGACCATGATCTTGAGCTGATTGCAGGCCTTGATCAGCGCCTTGCCGGCATCGGTCAGCCCCGGTCCGGTATCGGGCGACGACGGAAAGCGGAACGGGACGCCGTGGCCGAAGGCGTTGGGGCGGCTCCAGACAATGCCGAGCGAGCGCAGGCCGGCTTCGTAGAGCACGTCGAGGAAGGTAAGTTCGGGATCGATCGCCTCGACGCCTTCAATATGAAACACCGCCGCGATCGAACCTTTCGCCATCGCCTCGCGAATGTCACCGGCACTGCGGCAGACGGTCAGCGCCCCCGCTCGCTCCAGCCGAAACAGGATCGAGGCCATGCCGATGGTGGAATTGAGCGCATCAGCGCGTGGCAGTTCCGGCGGCAATGGCTCATTGTCGCTCGGCGCCGGCGGCACCGCAGAGCGTTTGCTCTTCTCGACCGGCGGTGGAAAGATCGCGAACATGCCGCCGGCAAAGCCGCCCTTCTTGGCGCGCTGCAGATCTATATGACCGCCCTGCGTCCCCTCGATGAACAGCTTTTCGACGTCTGTGTCTTTCGACTGGTACAGACGCAGCAGCGTGTCGTTGTGGCCGTCGAAGACGGGGACGAGATCGGGTTCGGTCATTAGGAAGCCATTCGGTCAATTGGCAGGAGCGGACGAACCGCGGCGAACTGTGTACTTAGGCAAGAAGGCCGAACTGCGCAAATGCCAGAGAGGTGTTCGCTCTTGTGGCTGAGCGACTCCGACCACCTGCCGGGTCCCCGCTGCTTCGCAGCGTCCCGGCGTTCGCCGGCCTTTCATCGTGCCACCGGCACGATGAATTCGCCTTCGGCGACCGGCAACTCACCCCACAAGGGAAGAAGGGAAAAAGGTCTATTGCTTCAGCACATCCGCCCATTCCGGATGGCGGCGGAACTGGGCGTTGGCGAAGGGGCAGAGCGGGATGATCTTCTTGCCCACTGCCCGCGCATCCTCGACGGCGCGGGTGACGAGCCGAAGGCCGGCGCCCTGGCCGCGAAACACGTCCGGCACTTCGGTGTGATCGATGATGATCTGGTGCTCGCCGACCTTGGTAAAGGTCATCTCCGCCTCGGCGCCGCCGGGTCCGCGCAGCACATAACGTCCCTTCGAGCCGCGGTCCTCGAGTTCGATCTCAGGCAATTCGTCAGGCATCGCTTGCTCCTTCAGCCGGCGCGGCAGCGAAAAGCCGCCTTGCCGCTTCAATCTCGTTTGGCCGAATTTCGTGGCCGCCATCGTGCCACTCCACTGTGACATCGGCGCTATCGGCACGCAAATAGGCTTCCAGCCGCGACGTCAGATTGGGCGGGCAAATCGGATCGCGTTTGCCGGCGGTGACCAGGATGCGGCGTCCGGCAAGGCTGCCCTGCACCTGCGGTTCGAACGGGATCAGCGGGTGCAACAGCACCGCCGCATCGAACAGCTCGGGCGCGGCGAACACTACGGACGCCAGGATGTTGGCGCCGTTGGAATAGCCGAGACCCAAGACCGAAGATGGCCTTGCCGCTGCCACCTGCGCCTTGATGAAACCGGCCATCTTGCCGGTCGCCCGCGCGAGGTCGTCCATGTCGTAGACGCCCTCGCCGGTGCGGCGGAAGAAACGCGCCGCACCATGCTCGGAAACATCGCCGCGCGGCGATACGATCGTCGCCTGTGGCGCGAGGTCGCGCCCGAGCGACAGCAGCTGGCTCTCGTCCGCGCCGGTGCCGTGAAAGACGAAGAGCAGCGGGCCGCCGGGCGAACCCGGCAGCGCCTTATGGATGTAAGCTTCCTTGCTCATCGTCTCAGCCTTCCAGCTTCTGCAGATGCTCTTCAAGATAGGGCCGCAGATGCTGGTGCTGCGTCGGCAGTTTCAGGGCTTCGCCGAGATGGGCGGTGTCCTCGTCGCGGTCGAAGCCCGGCTCATTGGTGGCGACTTCGAACAGCACGCCGCCCGGCGTGCGGAAATAGATCGCCCAGAAATAGTCGCGGTCGATCACCGGCGTTACGCCATAACCCGTATCGATCAGCGCCTTGCGCACTTGGAGTTGCTGGGCGCGGTTCTCCACCGCGAAGGCGACATGGTGGACCGAGCCGGCGCCGAGATTGGCAAAGCCCGCGGTAGGCAGCGATTCGATATCGACGACATCAGCGCCGTTGCCGTTCTTGATGGCGAGCCGGCTGACACTGCCGGACTTGTCCACTTGCTCATAGCCCATGAACTTCAACAGCTCTTCCGTGGCGCCGCCATCCTTCAATCTGAGCGAGACCGAGTGGAAGCCGCGTATCGCCTCATCAGCGGGAATGCCGCCTTTCAACCATGGCGCGCGGCTGTCCGCTTTGTCTTCGACCAGCGCGAAACCGTCGCCGTCGGGACCGGCGAAGGCCAGCCGCTTCTCGCCGAACGTCTCTTCGCGGGAGACACCCGCAACGCCTTCATCGGCGAAGCGCTTTTCCCAATAGCCGAGCGTGCCGGCCGGCACCGAATAGGCCGTGGTACCGACCTCGCCGACGCCGTGGCGGCCCCTGGCAATGTCGGGGAACGGAAAATAGGTCATCACCGAGCCGGGCGTACCGTGCTCGTCGCCATAATAGAGGTGATAGACATCTGGCGCGTCGAAGTTGACGGTTTTCTTGACCCGGCGCAGGCCGAGCTTGTGCGTGAAGAAATCATTGTTCTGGCGCGCATCGCCGGCCATCGACGTCACGTGATGCAGGCCCTTGATCTGGTCGAGCATTGTCTTGCTCCTTCCCTTCGGTTTGCGGCCCTTGCCGCTGTCCACGCCTATATGAGGGGCCGCCCGGCAATGGCAAAGGCGGCAATCTCAGAATGGACTGTATCCCAATAGTGAACAGCAGGAAATTTTCGTTCACCATTTAAGCAAGACCGACAGGCTTGCGCCGCAGCCAAATTCCGGTTCATTGAACGTCTTCCCGACGTGACAGGATAGAGCATTGGCCGCGAAAAGCAGACGACCGAACGTCCTATTCATCTCCTGCGACCAATGGCGGGGCGATTGCCTGTCGGCTGCCGGCTATGCCGTGGTGAAGACGCCGAATGCCGATGCGCTCGCCGCCGAAGGCGTCCTTTTCAAGCGGCATTACGGCGGCGCGGCGCCCTGCTCGCCGGCCCGCGCGTGCCTCTACACCGGCCTTTACCACATGAACAATCGCGTCTGCCGCAACGGCACGCCGCTCGACGCCCGCCACGGCAACATGGCGCTTTCGGCCCGCGCCCTCGGCTATGATCCGACATTGTTCGGCTACACCGACGTCTCGCCCGATCCGCGCACGATGGCGCCGGGCGATCCCCGGCTGAAAAGCTATGAGGGCGTGCTGCCCGGCTTCAGCGTGCGCCAGCTCCTGCCTGAGCATCAGAAACCATGGCTGTCATGGCTGAAGGCACGTGGCGTCGACACCAGCGCAGGCTCTCCCGGCATTCACCGTCCCGTGGGCGGGGAAGCGAGCGGCGCCGTGACCAATGCGCCGCCTGTTTATTCCAGGGACGAGACGCCGACCGCTTTTCTTGCCGGCAAATTCATTCGCTGGCTGGACGAACAGGATGCGCCATGGTTCGCGCATGTCTCCTTCATCAACCCGCATCCGCCCTTTGTCGTGCCGCAGCCCTACAACACTATGTATGATCCAGCCGATGGTCCCGCCTTCCGCCGCCAGGAAAGTTGGCAGGTGGAAGCTGAGAGCCATCCCTATCTGGCATATGATCTTGGCCGCCAGAAGCGGAAAAGCTTCCGCCCGGGCACCGACGGCCACGTGCGCGACTGGGGCGAGGACAACATCCGGGCCATCCGCGCGATCTATTACGGCATGATCTCGGAGGTCGACGCGCAGCTTGGCCGCATCTGGCAAGCGATCAAGGCGGCGAATGGATGGGATGACACCATCATCGTGCTGACTTCGGACCACGCCGAGATGATGGGAGACCATTTCATGCTGGGCAAAGGCGGCTTCTTCGACGGCAGCTATCACATCCCATTGATCGTGCGCGACCCACGACGCGGCAATGCAGCCGGCTCGATCGTCAACCACTTCACCGAGGCAGTCGACATCTTTCCGACTTTGCTCGATCTGCTTGACGCCGACGCCCAGCTGCATCTCGACGGCCGCTCGCTCAAACCGTTCCTGCAAGATGAACCGCCTAAGGATTGGCGCGACGCGGCGCATTGGGAGTTCGACTTCCGCTCGATTGCCAGCGGTGAGGCCGAACGGCATTTCGGCATCGGCTCGCGCCAGTGCAACCTCGCCGTCATCCGTACGGAAAAATTCAAATACGTGCATTTCGGCGGCGGCCTGCCGCCGCTGCTCTTCGACGTGCAGAAGGATCCGGGCGAACTGGCCAACGTTGCCGCCGACCCGGCCTATCTCAGCGTGCGGCTTGAATTTGCCGAGCGACTGCTTGCCTGGCGCGCCGAGCATCTTGACCAGTCGTTGGCGCTTGCAGAGCTGACGGACGAAGGGGTGGTGGATATGTGGTAGGCAGTAGGCAGTAGGCAGTAGGCAGTAGGCAGTAGGCAGTAGGCAGTAGGCAGTAGAATGTTCTGGCGGCCTGATTGCCTCGTCACTCGGTTTCGCCTACTGCCCAATCCCTACTGCCTATTCCCTTACTGTACCATCATCCGCTGCTGGTCGCGCTTCTCGGCATAGCTGCCCTTGTCATACGCAGCCTGCGCCTGCAGCTGCTCCTTGGTGAAGTTGGTGTAGAGATATTTGTTGCCGTCCTTGTCGGTCATGAATTTGAGCTTGTCCATGCCGACCGCGACCTCCTTGGCGCCGATGCCTAGAAAGCCGCCGACATCGATGATGACGGCATCCGGCTTGCTGTCGGGCGTGAGCACGACGTCGCCGATCTCGCCGACCTTGGCGTCGTTGGCGCCATAGACGGTGGTGCCCTTCAGGTCGTCGCCTCTGATGTTGCCGACCGGCATTTCGGTCAGTGTCGACTTGTCGATCGCTGCCGTTTGCGTCGGATCGGTGGCTTTTGTACCGGCCGTAGCTTCCGCGGTCTTGTCCGCTGGCTGAGCATTGTCAGCCGGTGCAACGGCCGTCGGGGCAGCGGGAGCAGTCGGCTGCGTTGCGTCGGAGGTTGTCGTCACCGGCGCCGGATCATAGGGCTTGCGGTCGAAATCAGGCTGCGCCTGCAGTTCCTCCTTGGTCGTCTGCGCCACCAGCCAGCGATCGCCGTTCTTTTCGGCCCACCGTGCCTTGGCGAAATCATAGGTGACGTTCTTTTCACCCATGCCGAGGAAGCCGCCGACGCCGATCACCAGCGACTGCGCCTTGCCATCCTTGGTCAGCACGATGTCGTTGACGTCGCCGATATTCTGGGCATCGTCGCCAGTGCCATTGTAGACATTCTCGCCGATGATGTTGGTTGCGAGATTGCCGTCAGCGCGTTTCACCGCCGGTTCTGACGGCGCGGCGTTGAGATCAACCGGCTTCTGCGGGTCGTTCTGCGCCGTGGAAGCAGGCGCCGGGGCCGGATCGTAAGGCTTACGGTCGAAGTCGGGCAGCGCCGTCAACGCTTCTTTCGTCGTCTCGGCGACGAGCCAGCGATCACCATTCCTCTCGACCCATTGCAACTTGCCGTAGTCGAAGGCGACGTTCTTGCTGCCTATGCCGAGGAAGCCGCCAACGCCGATAATGGCGGATTTCGCCTGGCCGTTTTCATCGAGGACGACGTCGCTGACGTCACCGATCTTCTGCGCATCGTCGCCAGTGCCATTGTAGACAGACTCGCCAATGATATTGGTCATCAGCGCGCCGTCGGCCTGTTGCGGCGCCGGCGCGATGGTAGCAGGGGCTTCAGCCGGCGCTGGGGTCGTCGCCGGGGTCGTCGTTGACTGCGCAAACGCACCGGTAGCGATCAGCGTTGCCAGTGCGGTCGTCGCGAACAGTGTGCGGATCATGATTAAGTCTCCTCTTGCGTGATCTCATGTGCGCCGCAATCGGCAAACCACTTGCCGGGAGACCGAAGGCGGCGCCTCCAATGGGATCACAACGTTGTGACAAGGCGCTTGTTCCGAAAAAACGGGAGCATCGAAATACCCTGGGCAAGTCCGCGGAATCGCCCGACATTCCCACCCGGCCGATGGAACCTTTCCCAAGCTTGCCCGTTTCAGCCTGCGGCTGGCATTCCGGCCGCTAAAAAGAATACGGAGTGGGGCATGCGATTTGCAGCGGTGCTGAACCGGGACGGCGGCACCTTGCGGACCACCGATCTTTCAGCGCTAACCGACCGGATGCGCCAGACGCTCGAGGCGGCTGGTCACTCCATCGAGATCGACATCGTCGCCGGCAAGGAGATTGTCGCGGCGCTCGACAAGGTCGCCGCGCGGCGCGACTTCGACGTCGTGCTGGCCGGTGGCGGCGACGGCACCATTTCGGCCGCCGCGGGGCGGCTGATGAATGGCAAGAAGGCGCTGGCCGTCCTGCCTGCAGGAACAATGAACCTGTTCGCCCGCGGCCTTGGAATTCCGCAGACCATCGATGGCGCGCTGAAGTCCTTTGCCGACGGCGAGATCATGGCGGTTGATATCGCGAGCGCGAATGGCCGGCCGTTCGTGCATCAGTTCTCGATCGGCCTGCACGCCAGGATGGTGAAGCTGCGCGACAATATGGAATTCGCCTCGCGCCTGGGAAAGATTCGCGCTTCGGCCAAGGCCGCCTGGACTACGATCAACAATCCTCCCGCCATGAAGGTGACATTGACGGTCGGCGAAGCCGAGATCGTGACCCGCATCAGCGGCATCGGCATTTCCAACAATCTGTTTGGCGAAGGCCATCTGCCTTATGCCGACAATCCTGCCGGCGGCGTGCTCGGCATCTATGTCACCGTGGCGCGGCAGCGTGGCGAGCTGGTCAGGGCGCTCTTCGACATGGCTCGAGGCAGGTGGCGCGACAGCGATCATGTCGAAACTCATCAGGCCGACAAGGCAATCGTGAAGATCCATACAGGGAGCAAGAAATTCGGCGCCGTCATCGACGGCGAACTGGTCAAGCTGGAGCGCGAAACGACAATCCAGATCCACCCTGGCGCACTGAACGTCCTGGTTCCGGCGCAAGCCGCCCAGGCGAAGGCCGCCTGATGCGATTACGAGTGACGCGGAAAACCCTAGCCGCCCGACTGCCCCTCGCCGGCTGGCGCGCTCTGGTTGGCCGGCGCGCTCTGGCCGGTGGGCTGCCCCTGGCTTTCAGGGGTATCTGGATCGATCTTTTGGCCATAAATCTCGGCCGCTCCCCAAGCAATGAAAGCCAGGAGCAACGCGGCGACCAATATGCGCAGGCCGTGCCAACCCCAGCGCCCCTGACGGGCTTTGTTTTCAGGGGCGATCTTGGTCATTGGCGGCTTTCCTATCGCGCAACCGGGATGGTGGATAAAACCATCGCCAGCGAAACATGGTGGGGTAACGATTGCTTGCTACAAAAGTTCCGGCGCGCGACGACGGCCGCGCGAGATGCGCGCCGCCGCAGGTGGGGCCTGCAAGCGAGGGGGCTTGGTGGATAGCAAGGTGGCGAAGCAGGCTGGTTTGCCGGTTGAGGTCCGCCGCGCCGTGGCGGCGCCGGAGCGGCTTGCCGTACTGCATAGGCTTGACGCGATCGACACCGACTCCGATCCCGACTTCGATCGCATCACCGGCCTTGCCGCAGCCGTGATGCAGGCGCCGATCGCGCTCGTCACGCTGCTCGACACCGAACGACAGTGGTTCAAATCCTGTGTCGGCTTCAACGAGACCGAAACCGCGACCGACATATCGTTCTGCGCCCATACCATTGCCGCCGGCGACGAGCCCATGGTGGTGCCGGATGCCAGCATCGACCCTCGCTTCTCCCGCAACCCATTGGTCACCGGCGAACACCATGTCCGCTTTTATGTCGGAGCGCCGATGGTGGTCGCCGGCGCGCGCGTCGGTACGGTGTGCGTACTCGACCGGGAGCCGCATGAACTTCCGTCCGCTGCCGCGCTCGATCATTTGAAATCGCTGGCCAGCCTCGCCGCCAGCCTGTTTACCCTCAAGGACGCCACCCGCAGCGGCGCCATTGCCACGGCTGCTTTGGCGCAGGAGGAAAAGCGCCGAGCCATAGCGCTCGACGCCGCCTCGCTCGCCAGTTGGGCCTGGGATATCCGCACCGACATGATCGAATGCGACGTGCGTTTGTCGGAGCTGTTCAACCTGCCGCGTTCGAACCGGCTGCGGGCGCGCGACATTTTGGCCGCCATCGACCCGCGCGACGTCTACCAGACCGAGACGCGCTTTCGCGATGCCCTGACCGGCAGCGACGACTATTTCGGCGAATACCGGGTCAAAGGCTTCGATCCGCCGCGCTGGATAGTCACCCGCGGCCGCGTCATCGAGCGCGACGGCGAAGGCAAGCCGACGCTTATCTTTGGCGTCAACTACGACATCTCGGAACGCAAGCTCGGCGAGGACCGGCAAAGGCTGCTGCTGCGCGAGCTCAACCATCGGGTCAAGAACACGCTGGCAACGGTGCAGGCGCTGGCGACGCAGACCGTTCGCCACGCTCGCCGCCCAAGCGAATTCCTGGAAGCCTTCGGCGCCAGGCTGCAGGCGCTGGGCGCTGCCCATAACCTGCTGTCGGATCGCGAATGGCGCGGAATCGGTATTCGCGAACTGATGCAGATCGAGGTCAAGCCGTTCGATTCGGCAGAACGGCCGCGCATCGTGATCTCCGGTCCGGAGCTGCTGCTTTCGCCCGACCAGGCGGTGGGGCTCGGCCTGATCATGCACGAACTGGCCAGCAACGCGCTGCAATACGGATCGCTGTCGGTTGGCTCGGGGAAGGTCGATGTCGACTGGAAGGCGGCGGGCAAGAAAGGCGCGCGCCGCCTTGTGCTGACCTGGATCGAAAGCGGCGGGCCGAAAGTCGACCCGCCGGAACGCCAGGGCTTCGGCTCTATCCTGATCCGCCGCAGCCTCGCCAAGGTTTTATCGAGCGAGGTGACCCACGAATTCCGCAGCGAAGGCGTGTTCGCCGAAATATCGATGCCGCTTGAAGATCTGCCGGCCTAAAGCGCGTCACGCTGAAACGGATTCATACGACGCGCTTTAAGTCTTTGTTTTGATGCATGTCGTTGTCCCAGAACCGCGGCACACTTCTGGGCGACATGCATTAAAGCGATTCCAGAAGTGCAGAGCGATTTTCCCGGGAAAAGCGCATCAGCGCGACGCGCTTTAGTCGGCTTCGCTGTCTGGATCGCCCGGATCCGGTTTGACGTTCTCGCGGTAGATGGCATAGGCCGCGAGCGCGATCATCGGGCCGAGAATGACGCCCTTCCCGCCTTTCCCCTTGAGCAAGGCCGGCAGCACGGCAAGCGCCGCGGTGATACCGAGCGCCTTCAGGTCGGCATTGCGCCTTCGCACACGTCGGCGTGCACGCGTTCCAGCCGCAAGTTGATGAATTAGCACGATAAGCCCGGCCAGTACCAGGAAACCAGCGGCGAAGCCAAGACAGGCGGCCATCGAGCCATAACGGTCAGCCGCCCAGATGTAGGCCGCCCCCAGGAGAAACCCGAGGCCGCACAGGGCAGCCACGGCGGCGAGCCCGTAGACGATTGCCGCCGTGCGCGCGCGGCGCATGGCGGCAATGGCTTCACCCGAGGCCAAGGCCGAGATAAGCGGTGCCAGCATGCCCATCTCTGTCGAAACTAGCGCCGGGCAAGAAGCGCAAACAGGAAGCCGACGCCGGCCGCGATCGCCAGTGAAGTGACCGGCTTCTCGCGCACATTGGCCGTGATCTGGGCCTCAAGATCCTTGGCGTTGCCACGCAGGCTGTCGAAGACGGCTTCGCCCTGCGCGCGCAACTGGTCGACGCCTTCGGCAGCAGCGCGCCGCGCCGTGCCGTAACCATGTTCGCCGGTCTTGGCCAATTGCTTGGTCAACTTTTCGATATCCGCCTTCAACTGCCGAATGTCGGCTTCCAGGTCGGCGTTCGTCTGACTTTCGTTGGCGGTTTTTCCTGCGGCAGTTGCCATTCTAAACTCCTTGCGTTTGCTTGGCTTCAAACGCCCGACACACGTCATGGTTCCGAAATCGGAAACCGTATCCATGAAAGGGTGTTTGCAAGTGCGAGTCCAGCCCCAGATGGAGGCCTGCCTGTCAGATCAGCGGCCGACGGCCTTCGCTTAGGCCCTCCCAGCGCGCGAGATCCTTCAGCCCCTCCCCGTCGATCACTTCGCAACCGCCGTCGCGCCAGGCGATCAGCTTGCGATCGATGAGCTTGCGGATCGTCTTGTTGGTGTGGACCAGCGACAGGCCGAGCGTATCGGCGACATGCTGCTGGGTAATCGGGATTTGCACCGGCGCCTTGCCGTTGAGCCCGACTGCCGCCGCGCGGCTGGCGATGAAGGCTATGAGATAGGCGGTGCGCTCGACCGCCGTGCGCCGACCGACGCTGAGCAGGTTCTCGTCCAGCATGCGCTCCTCGCGCGACGCCAGCCAGGTAATGTCGTAAGCAAGGCCCGGATGGTTGCGGTAGAGCTCGTGCAGGTTTTCACGCTCGAAGACGCACAACAGCATGGGCGACAGCGCCTCGACCGAGTGCTGCATTTCGCCCATCAGGCTGCCCTGCAGCCCGATAAGATCGCCGGGCATGGAGTAGTTCAGGATCTGGCGCCTGCCGTCCGACAATAGTTTGTAGCGGAAGGCCCAGCCCGAAAGCACGGTGTAGAGATGAGCACTTTGGCTGCCTTCGACCAGCACTGTGGCGCCCTTGTCGACGGCCAGTTCGCCCTTCTTGAACATGCTGACATAGGCAAGCTCCTGCTTCTCGAATTCCCGGAACACCGGCAATGGCCGAAGCGGGCATATCTCGCATGGGTACTGACGGCTGGAAAACGAGCGACCGTTCTGGCCCGACATTTCGATCCCTCTTTCGAAAGTCTCTTGCCAGAGACTGAGTGCTACGCCTTTGCAAGGCCGCGGTTCCGCTGCCGATGGCATGTCTTTTTTAAATGACAGGATGGCAAATAGCGATCATGACTCGCTACACTCCATTGAGGCGAATTCGAAGCTCGCTTGTGGAGTAGAGCCGGTGGGCGAACTTTTCGGATTAAGGCCTGACCGATCCCCCCAAGGTCCGCGATGCGGTTGACTGGAGTCACTGTACCCGATGCTGCAAGAATTGAGGAGAGATTGCCAAGTGCCGCCATTGCTTGAGGGATTGCGAATTCTTGTCTTGGAGGATGAATTCCTGATCGCCATGGATGTCGAGCAGCTTTGCCGCGACCATGGCGCGAGCGACGTAGTGATTGCCCGCGCTCTGGCCGAGATCGATGAGCAGAAGGTCGTTGGCGAGTTCGACGCCGCTATCGTGGACCTCATGCTGGGCGGAACGTCCACACTCGATTTCGCCGCGCGGCTGCGCCAATCGGGCCTGCCGTTTGTCTTTGCCTCCGGCTATTCGGACCCCGATGAGATCAAAGGGTCCTTTCCCGGCATCCGCCTGGTCACCAAGCCTTATTCGGGGACCGATCTCGTCGAGGCTCTGGCGGCGGCCTGCGGCCGCGCGCCAGTCTGAGATATCTTCGATGCGTATGTGTAGAGAGCCCAGGCCCGCAAACGGGGCCTCCGCCGTCAGGCAGCGTTTGAACCCGTCACCTGGGACGAGATCGCGTCCGGCCCGTATTCGTCTTCGCCGGAGATTTTGAGGATCTCCTGCAACCGCGTGCGGGCCCGGCTGACCCGGCTCTTGATCGTTCCGACCGCACAGCCGCAGATTTCGGCGGCCTCTTCATAGGAAAAGCCTGAAGCGCCGATGAGGATGATGGCTTCGCGCTGGTCCTCGGGGAGTTGCTCGAGCGCGCCGCGGAAATCCTTGAGGTCAAGCTGGCCGTGCTGAGCCGGATGAACGGCAAGCCTGGCCGTCATGATGCCGTCGCTGTCCTGCACCTCGCGGCCGCGCTTGCGCATCTGGGAATAGAACTCGTTGCGCAGGATGGTGAACAGCCATGCCTTGAGATTGGTGCCGGGCTGAAAGCTCTCATGCTTGTCCCAAGCCTTGACCAGCGTCTCCTGCACCAGATCGTCGGCCTTGTCGGCATTCTGCGTCAGCGACACGGCAAAAGCCCGCAGGCTCGGGATCGAGCCGAGCAGGTCGGTCTTGAACCCTTGTGAGACAGCTGCCATGCCTCAGTCCTTCTTCTGTGCAGGTTCGGCCTTTTCCAATTGGCTGAGCAACTGGGCAAAGCGATCCGGCACATTGTCCGAGACCAGCTCGTCATAATATTGTTTGAGTTTGCGGCCGATTTCCGAATTCGCCCCGAGCGGGTCGCCGGAATTGGCCCGGCGCCTGTCAGCGGCGCCAGCCAGCGTTTCTTTATTCATGTCCTTCATTTCGCCCTTAAATCCAGCGCCCCGAGCCGCCCCATTACACAACGCAAAGCGGCCCCCTCGTCTGGTTGCCCATCGCACCACAAACGTCGCCCGTACGGTTTCGTTCCACAAGTCTCGGAACTTTTTCGCAAAACCCGCGTTTGGGTGTTGGGGCTTGCAATCAGCTTGACCTGCAATCTATGCAATCACGTCATCTGAGGGAGACGTCTACCATGAGCCTTTCCGCAACCATCGCTCCGCACCTGCCGTTCCTGCGCCGCTTTTCACGCGCCGTATCCGGATCGCAGGAGAGTGGCGATGCGCTGGTCGCCGCGATGCTCGAAGCCATCATCGCCGACGTCGACATCTTCCCGCAAGCGTCAAGCGACCGCATCGCGCTCTACAAGGTATTCGCCAAACTGTTCACCTCCATTGCCATCCGCGTTCCGCAGGAGCAGGCACAATCGGCATGGGAGCAGCGCGCCGCCGCCAATCTGAACGCCATTGCGCCACGGCCACGCCAGGCTTTCCTGCTGGTCGCGGTCGAAGGCTTCGGTGAAGACGAGGCAGCTGAAATTCTCGATGTCGACGCCAAGGAATTCTCCGAACTGCTTGCCCAGGCGAGCAACGAGATCTCTCGCCAGGTGGCGACCGATGTGCTGATCATCGAGGACGAGCCGCTGATCGCCATGGACATCGAGGAAATGGTCGAGAGCCTCGGCCACCACGTGGTCGGAACCGCGCGCACCCATACCGAGGCGGTGGCGATGTTCGGCAAGACAAGGCCGAAGATGGTGCTGGCCGACATTCAGCTTGCCGATGGCAGCTCGGGTATCGATGCGGTCAACGAAATCCTGTCGTCGACTTCGGTGCCGGTAATCTTCATCACCGCCTTCCCCGAACGTCTGCTGACCGGCGAGCGGCCTGAACCGGCCTTCCTCGTCACCAAGCCGTTCAATCCCGACATGGTCAAGGCGCTGATCAGCCAAGCGCTGTTCTTCGACCGGCAGGCCAAGGCCGCCGCGTGAAGTAGGGCCTTCAATCTCCAACTTTTCGCCGCCTCGCAGCGTTGCCGGCACTGGCGATCGCCTAGCCCGGCGATCGGCGGCTGCCCGTCGCTCCGTATGGGGCGCACGCGCGTGAATCAATTCGCATCCGGGCCACTTCCAAAGACCTTCTTTTTCGGCAAATGGTGGAACAAACAGCAATCACTCACGTTCTTGATTCAGTATCGGAAGGAGACAGATCATGCTCTACTGGGCGCTCGTATTTCTCGTCGTGGCGATCATCGCCGGCGCGCTTGGTTTCGGCGGCATCGCCGGTACCTCGGCCGGTATCGCGCAAATATTGTTCTTCATCTTTCTCGCCTTCCTCGTCATCTCGCTTCTGGCCGGCCTGTTCAGACGGGCATCGTAGGAGCGGGCGAACACTGGAAGCCGCACCCCTCAAACGGTTTCCAGCCACCGCCGGGCGATGTCCTCCAACGGGACATCGTCCGGCGGACCTTTTCTGGGGACCTACTCAGGAACTGAGTCCAAGTGAATCGTTCGGTCCTGATCAGGTGGACAGGTGATTGATGCGTTCCATTGGCGGAGGCGAGAGCGGACAGGGCGACGAGGTGATCGCACTGCACCCGGCTGAAAGCGGAATGCAGCTTGGCCGGGCCTTGCTTCACGCTCTGCACAATGCCGGCATTTCCGTCCTCTATCAGGATCGTGAATTGAAGACTGTATGGGCCCGCAACATGCGTGCGCCGTGGGTTTCCGACACAGCCGACAGCAACGGCGCGTTGCCACCGGCGCAAGCTGAGCAAATCGCCGCCGCCAAAAGCAATGTGATCGCTTCCGGCAATCCGGAACGCCTTGAACTGAGTGTTCCCACCGGTGATGGCATGCGCTGGTTCCAGGTATGGGTCGATGCCGATCGGGGCCATCGCGGCGACGTGCAGGGCGTCGTCACCACGATGGTGGAAACCACCGAGCAGAAACGCCGCGAACAGACGCTGAAGACGCTGTTGCGCGAAGTCAGCCACCGCTCCAAGAACCTGTTGGCCATCATCCAGAGTATTGCCACCCAGACCGGCCGCTATTCCGAGACACCCGACGATTTCCTGAAGCGCTTTCGCGGCCGCCTGCAGTCACTGGCTTCCTCCCAGGATCTGGTAACGTCGTCGAACTGGCGGGGTGCAGCACTTCGCGAGCTTATCCGCGGCCAGGTCGTTCGCTACGGCGCCGATCCCGCGCAGAGCCTGCGCTTCAATGGCGTCAACCCCTACCTCAATCCCAACGCCGCCATTCATATCGGACTGGCAATGCACGAACTCGCCGTCAATTCATTCAGCTACGGCGCCCTGGCGCGGCCGGACGGCTTTGTCGAGGTAACCGCCGATCTGTCGAACGTCGCAGAGGCCGCCGACAAGCCGGCTTTGTCGCTGACTTGGGTCGAGGCCATTGTCGCCAATGATAACAGACGCACCGAGAAACGCTTCGGCAGCGTTGCCCTCGAACGTGTCGTGCCGGCATCGCTGAACGGCACGGCGACGCTGGAGATCACCAGTGACCGCCTCGAATATCGCCTGGTGGTTCCGCACGGCAATTTCGAAACCGAATGAGCGGCGGGATTCCTTAACCGGCTGTTCACCATAAAATCCGATGCTGTGGTTCCCAGAGATTGCTGGATCTTGACCGATTCAACCGATGTTCGGCCGCGGCCTGCAACGCAAGTATGGGAGGAATGATCATGACGGTGGCCGATATGAACAGGCTGGAGCAGGCCGCGCGGGTCTCGATGAGCGGCTTTCAGGATCCTGATGCTTCAGCCTCGCCTTTGCAGCACGCCTGGCACCCCTTGCTTCGCTTCGCCGCTGTCGCGCTCGTCGCCGCTGTTGTGCTGATCGTGGCGTCGCAATTGGTCTGAGCCAGATGCTCAGGTTCACGCTGCTCCCAAGCAGCCTGGCTCAGAAACTGTCCAGCTCGTAGCCGACCAATTATTAACGCCCCTTTCGGCACAGGAACTTTGACGGCTGTGGACCGTTCTTATGGCGAGAGGACGTGTCGCCGTGGAACACATCGCCGCTTTGCTTCTGGTAATTGGCTGTTCGAACAACATGACCGAATGCCGTGAACTGCCGGTGCCGGTCAGTGTTTTCGAAACCGCCGAAGCATGCACGGCAGAACGTCCATTCGCTGCCGGCGACGTGCAGGGTCAGGCCGAGCACGTCGTTGCCAAATGTCTTACGGTCGACCCCGCGCTGGAGGATGATTACGACCAGATCGTCTGGAACGTGCGCCCGGACGGCACCCTCGACGCGTCTTTGCAGATTTCCAGTGTCGTGGTCGCGTCGAACGCCACGCGCCGCGAAAAAGACTCTCTTAGCCAACAATAAGATCGAGCGGGCAAAGGCTGCTGTTTCGTGCTAAATAGCGGCTGGAGCTTACTAAAGTGAGGACAAAAGTGAGGAGAGATTCCATGCGGAAATTGATTATTGCCATGGTTGCGGTGGTCGCCGTCAGCGGCTGCAGCACGACCGAGCAGGATGTCGGTGTCGGCGCCGGTGTCGGTGCTTTGGCCGGCGGACTGATCGGCGGCGGCAAGGGTGCGCTGATCGGCGCAGCCGTTGGCGCCGGTTCCGGCCTGCTGGTGCGCAACCTGCGCAACGGCTATTGCCAGTATCGCGACAATCGCGGCCGGCTCTACACCGCTCGCTGCTGATCCGCTTCAAAAGCGTCAGACAATCGCGACGGAGACCGGTCAGCCGGTCTCCGTTTGTTTGACTGCATCAGGCTGCGGGATCCTGATTTCCACCGTAAGCCCATCGATGCGAAAATCTCGGGCAATCGTGCCGCGCAATTCGCGCGTGACATTGAGGTCGATCAGCTTGGTGCCGAAGCCGGTCTTCGCCGGCGCTTCGAGTTCCTTCTGCCCGGCCTCGCGCCAGTTCAGAACCAGCATCCGCTCGGACCCGCGCCCCTCGAACGACCAGTCGACCTTGAGCGCACCCACGGAATTGCCGGCCTCGCCATATTTCAGCGCATTCGTCGCCAGTTCGTGAAAGGTCAGGCCAAGCGCCTGCGTCGTCCTCTCGTCGAGCAGCACCTGAGGCCCTGACAATATCCCTTCCGGAAGCTCCTTGCCGAACACCTGGCCGAGCTCGATGCGCAGCAGGTCGCCAAGATCGGCCTTCTGCCAGCGCGAACGCGTCAGCATATCCTGGGAAGCCGCCATTGCCTGCAGGCGGGCTGAGAAGGAAGTTGAGAACTCCTTCACGTCGGTTGCTTGCGCTGCCGTCTGGCGCGCAATCGCCAGCACCCGCGTGATCGAATTCTTGATCCGATGCTTCATCTCCTGCAGCATCAAATCCTTTTCGAGCAGGCTTTTTTCCGTCGTTTCATGCAGCAGCGACTTGGCGTCGTAGGCGCGCTCCTGGTAGCGCGCCACCAACGCGATGGCCCCGGCCAGAAGCAGGCCGAACAGCCCGAGCATGACCGGAATGGCGCGCGAGGACGGTTGCGAAAATGCACTTGTCGGCCGAAACAGCACCGTCCACGGCCGACCGGCGACGATGATCTTGCGCGTCACCAACAGCCTGTCGCCAAAGCTCGCAACCGGCGGCGTCTCCGACTGGAACAGAAGATTGTCGGCGTCGGCCGTGCCGTCATAGACCGCGGTGTTGACCGGCAGCAAAGGCGTGCGGCTGAGCGCGGTCTGGAACAGGTCGCGGGCGCGGAAGGCCGCGTAGAGAAGGCCTGATGTCGATGATCTGGACGCGTTGATACCATCCGGCGCGGTTTCGACATTGAGCCTGACGAAGACCAGGAAACCGGTAAAGGTCTGCGCCGCGCCCGTGTCCTGGCCGAGCTGGACCAGACCGCTTGCGTGCTGTGCGTCATCGGCCATCGCTTTTTCGATCGCCTCGCGCCGCACCGGCTCGGTGAACATGTCGTAGCCGATGGTGGATTCGTTGGCAGGGTCGAGCGGCTCGAACAGCACGACGGGCGTGCGCCATGGCTGTGTCGTGTCCGGATAGACCGTGTGGGCGGCGCCGCGGTCGCGCAACATGTCGCGCTCGACCGCCGCTTCGTCACCGGTCTTGGCCAGCCTGAGATAGCCGATGCCGCGCAGGCCGGCGAAATTGTTGTCGACATCGAGGGCGCTGAAGAAGGCCTTGAATTCGCTACCTGAAATCTCGCCATTGCGGGCGTCGAACAGCGCCTGCGTCGAGCGCAGCAGTGACAGATGCAGATCGATACGGCTTTCGATGCGGTTGAGCGCGTCGTCGGCCGTCGCCTCGAACTTGATGCGCGCCGCTTCCTGGGTCGCGAAATAGGCGAAGCCCGCCATCGTCAGGCTGATCAGTGCAACGGCAATGAAGGCAAGGATCGGGAAAAACTTCTTCAACGCAGGCCCATGGACGGTTCGGGACCTTTATGGGCAAGTCGCCGCGGCAAGACAATGGCGCGGCCAAGCCATAATGACAGCTGGCATATCATGCATATTTAGCCGGCTTATCGATCTCGAGCATCAGTGAACATGACAGCTGACGATAGCGTGGTCTCAGGCCGCGATCTTCAGCGCACCCGGACCGGGAATGGCGCCGGGCGGGCACTTTCCCAGGATGATCATGCCGAGCACTTCGTCCTGGGTCACATCGGCGGTGAGTGCGGTGCCGACGACCTGGCCGTTCTTCATCACGCAGACCCGGTCGGCCAGCTCGAACACGTCGTGAATGTCGTGGCTGATCAGGAAAATGCCGATGCCGTCGGCCTTGAGCTGCTTGACCAGTTCGCCGACCTGCGCCGTCTCCTGCGGCCCGAGCGCCGCCGTCGGTTCGTCCATGATCAGGATGCGGGCGTTGAACAGGATGGCGCGTGCGATCGCCACCGACTGGCGCTGGCCGCCCGACAGCTTGATTACCGGCTCCTTGAAGCGCTGGAAGCGCGGATTGAGCCGGCCCATCACCTTGCGCGCCTCGGCCTCCATGGCGACATCGTCGAGTGTCCCCCACGCGGTCATCAGTTCGCGGCCGAGGAAGAGGTTGGCGGCAGCGTCGACATTGTCGGCCAGCGCAAGCGTCTGGTAGATCGTTTCGATGCCGTATTTCTTGGCGTCGCGCGGATTGGAGATCGAGGCCTCCTGGCCGTTGACCAAGATCTGGCCGGCATCGCGCTTGTAGGCGCCCGACAGGATCTTGATCAGCGTCGACTTACCGGCGCCGTTGTGGCCAAGCAGCGCCACCACTTCGCCCGGGAAAAGATCGATGGACGCATCGTCGACGGCGCGAATGCCACCGAACGCGATCGAGATGTTGCGCATGTCGATCAGTGGCGTACCGGTGGGAGCAGTTTTTTCCATAATCGTTCCTCCCTAGACGCGCTTGCGGTAGACGGTGTCGAGCCAGACGGCGATGACCAGGACAGCGCCAACGACAATGCTCTGCAGCGGCGAGTCGATGCCGAGCAGCACCATGCCGGATTGCAGCGACTGCATCAGAAGCGCGCCGAGCATGGCGCCCATCACCGTTCCGGCGCCGCCCGCGAGCGACGTGCCGCCGATGACAGCGGCCGCGATCACCAAAAGCTCGTCCAGCGTGCCCAGCGCATTGGTCGACGCATTGAGACGGGCCGACGAGATCGCCGCGCTGATTGTAGCCAGCACACCCATGATCATGAACACCTTCATGGTCACCCAGCGCGTGTTGATGCCGGCGAGTTCCGCTGCCTCCGGATTGCCGCCGATGGCGAAGACATAGCGGCCGAAACGCGTGCGCTTGGTGATAAACGTCATGATGATGCCGACAGTCACCGCCATCAGCACCGGTATGGCGATGCCATGCGCGATGAACAGCCCGCCTTCGGGAACGGTGATGCCGTTCTGCTGTGCGTACTGGCGCACGATGCCGATCGGCCATGGATAGGAATTGGCGATCCACACGGCGCCGAGGATGGCCGCGCAAGCGACCACGCCAAGCAGGGTCTCGGCCCAGACGGGGCGCAGTGGAAAGCTGAAGCGCTTGCGCTGCGAGCGACCGTTGAGCAGCGCGAAGGCGACCGCCGCGCAGGCGACGATGCCGACGATCCAGCTGGCAGCGGCGCCAATCGAGCCGCGTGGTCCGCCGCCCATCAGCTGGAAGGTGGCGTCGAGTGGCGCGACCGTGCGCCCGCTGGTGATGAGCCATGCCATGCCACGCCAGACCAGCAGGCCACCAAGCGTCACGATGAAGGCCGGAACCTGCATATAGGCGATGATGAAGCCCTGGAACGCGCCGATCAGCAGACCAAGCACCACGCCGGCGGCAAGCGCGACGACCCAGAGCCAGGGGTTTCCAAGCTGGAGGCCGATGATGCGAATCAGGAATTCGGCCTGTGCCACGCCCATGATCATGCCGATCACGCCTTCGACGGAGCCCACCGAAAGGTCAATGTTGCGCATGACGATGACCAGTACCATGCCGGTCGCCATGATCGCGACCGAGGACGTCTGCACCGACAGGTTCCAAAGATTGCGCGGCGTCAGGAAAAGCCCACCCGACAGGATATGTATGCCGACCCAGATGACCAGCAGCGCGCCGACCATGCCGAGCATGCGCGTGTCGAGCTCGGTCGCTTTCAGGAACCGGGCGGCCGCGCCGAGTTCAGACGCTCGTGCCGTATCGGCCTGCGGATTTGAGGTCGTGTCGGTCATGATGTCCTCCAGCGGCTTGCCGTCTGGCGCGGATGCCGGACCACAGCCTAGAAGTTTGCCGCCGATGGCGGAAACACACAATTCTCGTAGAGAAAACGCCGCGGCTTGACCGCCGCGGCGCCTCATTTCTTCAAGTCGTCGAGATCAGTTGCAAGCCGCGACGCTGCCGGCGGCGACGCCCGTGCAGACTTCGTCCTTCTTGATCCAGCCGGCGTCGATGACGACGTTGAGGTTGTCCTTGGTGATCGCGACGGGGGTCAGGAACAGCGACTTGACGGTGTTGCCGCCAGGCGTGGTGAAGTCCTTGGCGCCGGCAATGTCGCCGGTCTTCTTGCCATCGGCAAGCTGCGAGGCGATCTCGGCGGCGTTCTTGCCGAGTTCGCGTGCGTCCTTCCACACCGACACCGTCTGCGTGCCGAGCGCGATGCGGTTCAGAGCGGCATGGTCGCCGTCCTGGCCCGAGACCGGAACCGTTCCGGCAAGGCCCTGCGCCGTCAGCGCGGCGACAACGCCGCCGGCTGTGCCGTCATTGGCCGCAACCACGGCATCGACCTTGTTGTCATTGGCGGTCAGGAACTGTTCCATGTTCTTCTGGGCATTGGCCGGCAGCCAGCCATCGGTATAGGCCTCGCCGACATTCTTGATCTTGCCCGAGTCGATGGCTTCCTTGAGCACTTCCATCGAGCCCGAGAACAGGAAATCGGCATTCGGATCCGAGCCAGAGCCCTTGATAAAGACATAGTTGCCCTCGGGCTTCGCCTTGAACACTTCGCGGGCCTGCATGCGGCCGACTTCTTTGTTGTCGAAGGTCAGGTAGAAGACGTCCTTGTTCTCGATCAGGCGGTCATAGCCGACGACCGGAATGCCTTCGTCCAGCGCCTTCTGCACCGCCGGGCCGATGGCCGACGCGTCCTGCGCCAGGACGATCAGCGCGTTGGCGCCTTGTGAGATCAGGCTTTCGACGTCGGTCAGCTGCTTGCCGGGATTGGACTGCGCGTCGGCGGAAATGTACTTGTCGCCGGCGGCTTCGATCGCCGTCTTCATCGCCGCCTCGTCCGTCTTCCAGCGCTCTTCCTGGAAGTTCGACCAGGAGACGCCGATGACCTTGTCCTTCGCCTGCGCGACCGAGACCAGCGTCAGCGACATGGCGGCGCCCGCCAGCATGGCGGCTGCAAATCTGTTCATGATAAACCCTCCCTGCGCCGCGCGCGGCGCGACAAAACTGGCCCGAGGGCCGGCACACAGAGGCTCCATTTTTTCGAGCCTCGAAAAAATACTGGTTCAATGATAAGGCACTGTCAACATCGATTCTGATGGATTCTGATGGCGTTGCCGAATTTTTTCGAGCTCCGCAATAAACAATGACAGGGCTGCCGGCGTCTGCCAATATTTGGCTGGTGCCGTCGAACGCCTTCACTATCATGAGGCGCGAGGAGGCCGGGAGGAAAACAAATGTCGGTTGGGATCCGCCACGACGATCTGCGCCGTCGCAACCGGGCGATGGTGATTTCGGCCGTGCGCCGGGCCGGCCAGCCGTCGCGGACCGAGATTGCGGCGACCACCGGCCTCAGCCATTCGACGATATCGGCAATCTCGTCTGATCTAATTCAAGAAGGCATCCTGATTGAAGGCAAGCCTGGCGAGACCGGCTCGCTGAAACGCGGCCGGCCGCAGGTCGGCCTTGGCCTCAACCCGGAAGCGGCGGCGGTCATGACCGTGGTGCTGTCGCTGAACTTCCTCTCCGTCACCGTCATCGACTATGCCGGCCAGGTGGTCGCGGAAGAACAGCGCCGGCTCGACACGCTGACCATGCCGCGCGACGAGCTGATCGGCGAATGCGTAGCAATCGTCGGGCGGCGTCTCGCGGACCCGGACCTCGATGTCCAGAGCATCGCCCGCATTGCCATGGGCATCCAGGGCATCACCGATTCGCAGGCGCGGGCCATGCTGTGGTCGCCAATCACGCCACTGACCGACATTGCCTTCGCCGACATGTTGGAAGCGGAATTCGGCATTCCTGCCACCATGGAGAACGACTGCAATATGATGGCGGTGGCCCTGCAATGGCGCCAGCCCGAGCGCTACCGCGACAATTTCATCGCGATCCTCTTGTCGCACGGCATCGGCATGGGGCTGGTGCTGAAAGGCGAACTGTTCACCGGCACCCATTCCTCGGGCGGCGAGTTCGGCCACATGATCCACCGTCCGGGCGGCGCGCTCTGCCGCTGCGGGCGGCGCGGCTGCGTGGAAGCCTATGCCGGAAACTACGCCATCTGGCGCAGCGCCAAAATGATGGGCGAGGATGCCGAGCCGGTCGATATCGGCGACGCTGATATGCGGGCGCTGGCCGCTCGTGCGCGAGAGACGGACGGACCGGAGCGCGAAGCCTATCGCAGGGCCGGTGAGGCGCTCGGCTTCGGCCTCGGCAGCCTGTTTGCGCTGATCGACCCGGCCCCCGTCGCCATGGTCGGCGTCAGCGCCGCCGCGTTCGACCTGATCGAACCGGCATTGCGCGAAGCGATCGCCCAGACCGCCGGCGGCCAGCACTCGAAGTCGATCTCCTTCGACACCGAGCCCAACGAGCTGCCGCTGATCCGCGAAGGCTGTGCCACGCGCGCGCTCGGCTTCGTCGACCAGGAGATTTTTGCGCCGGGTATTCAGCCCAAATCCGGCAAGCATGTCGCGTGAATGGCCGGCAACGGCGCGACGCGCAGGATCCTAGTCTTCCCTGATCGCGTAGCCGGCGCCGCGAATGGTACGGATGACATCCGGCATGCGGCCGTTGTTGACGGCCTTGCGCAGCCGCCCGACATGCACGTCGACGGTTCGCTCGTCTATATAGATCGTCTCGCCCCAGACATTGTCGAGCAGTTGGCTGCGCGAGAACACGCGGCCGGGATGGCGCATCATGAATTCGAGCAGCCGGAACTCGGTCGGTCCGAGCCTGATCTCGCTCTTCTTGCGGTAGACACGGTGCGACTCGCGGTCGAGCACGATGTCGCCGACCTTGAGCACGCTGGACAGCACTTCCGGCTTGGCCCGGCGCAGCAGCGCCTTCACGCGCGCCATGAACTCCGGCGTCGAGAATGGCTTGACCAGATAGTCGTCGGCGCCGGTGGACAGGCCGCGCACGCGATCGCTTTCCTCACCGCGCGCGGTCAGCATGATGATCGGCAGCCGCTCGGTTTCGGGCCGCACTCTAAGCCGCCGGCAGAGCTCGATGCCGGAAACAGCGGGCACCATCCAGTCGAGCACCAGGAGATCGGGCACGTTTTCCTGCAGGCGGATCTCGGCCTCGTCGCCGCGTGTCACCACCTCGACTTGATAGCCTTCGGATTCGAGGTTGTAGCGGAGGAGCACGCCTAGCGGCTCCTCGTCCTCCACGACCATGATGCGTGGCGCGATCATAGGCAGTTCACCCTCATCAGGCCGGCGTGGCCATCGCCGTCTCGTCCTGCTTCGGACGATTGGCGGGCAATTGCTGGCCGGTCAGCACATAATACGCATTTTCGGCGATGTTGGTGACATGATCGCCGATGCGCTCAAGATTCTTGGCGCAGAACAAGAGATGCGTGCAGGCGGTGATGTTGCGAGGGTCTTCCATCATGTAGGTCAAGAGCTCACGAAACACGGACGTGTATTTGACGTCGATGCGCTCGTCGTCATTCCTGAGTTTTGCAAGAGCTGCCGCATCGGTGGCGGCATATTCCTCGACGACGCCTTGCACCTGGATCAGCACCAGCTGCGCCATGGCATCGATGGAGTGCGAGAGGTCGCGCGGCGTGACGCTCAAGCCCACGGTGCCGACGCGTTTGGCGATGTTCTTGGCGAGATCGCCGATGCGCTCGAGGTCGCCGGCCATGCGGATCGAGCCGACCACGGCGCGCAGATCGTTGGCCATCGGCTGGCGCTTGGCGATCAGCGTGATGGCGCGGTCGTCCAGTTCGCGCTGGCGCGCATCCATGATGGCGTCGTCGGAAACGACACGCTGTGCCAGCGCATTGTCCGAATTGAGCAGCGCCCTGGTCGAGCCGCTGACCATCGAGCCTGCCAGATCGCCCATGTCGCGGATCAGCTTGCTGATCTGCCCGAGCTCTTCATCGAAGGAGGCGACGGTATGTTCACCCATGATCTTGGTCCTCGTGCCTGAAAATTCACCCGCCGGACGGCTCAGCCGAAGCGGCCGGTAATGTAGTCCTGGGTGCGCTTGTCGTCGGGGTTGGTGAACATCTTGTCGGTGGCGCCCTCCTCGACGAGATAGCCGAGATGGAACATCGCCGTGCGCTGCGACACGCGCGCCGCCTGCTGCATCGAGTGGGTGACGATGACGATCGTGTAGTTCTGGCGCAGTTCGTCGATCAGCTCCTCGACACGGGCGGTGGCGATCGGATCGAGCGCCGAGCAGGGCTCGTCCATCAGGATCACCTCCGGCGACACGGCGATGGCGCGCGCGATGCACAGGCGCTGCTGCTGGCCGCCGGACAGGCCGGTGCCGGGCTCCTGCAGGCGGTCCTTGACCTCGTTCCAGATCGCAGCCTTCTTCAGGCTCTGCTCGACGATCTGGTCCATGTCGGACTTGCGCTTGGCCAGCCCATGGATGCGCGGGCCGTAGGCGACGTTCTCGTAGATGGACTTCGGGAACGGGTTGGGTTTCTGGAACACCATGCCGACGCGTGCGCGCAGTTCGACGACATCGATGTTCTTGTCGTAGATGTCGTCTTCATCGAGCGTGATCTTGCCGGTCACCCGCGCCGAATCGATGGTGTCGTTCATGCGGTTGAGGCAGCGCAGGAAGGTCGACTTGCCGCAGCCGGACGGGCCGATCAGCGCCGTCACCTGGTTCTGGCGGACGTCGAGATTGACGTCGAACAACGCCTGCTTCTCGCCATAGAACACGCCGACCTTGTCGCCGCGCATCTTGATGACTTCGTTCGACTTGGCGTTCATTTTGTCGCCCACTGCATTCTCAAGGGACTGTTCGGTCATGATGTTCATACCAAATTGCCTTTTTTCTACCAGCGCCGCTCGAACCGGCGCCGGAGCACGATCGCGGTGATGTTCATGGCCATGAGGAAGACGAGCAGGATGATGATGGCGCCGGACATGCGCTCGACAAAAGCGCGCTCAGCCTCGTTTGCCCACATATAGATCTGAACCGGCAGCGCGGTCGCCGGATCGAAAGGCGTCGTCGGATAATCGGCGACGAAAGCGACCATGCCGATCAAGAGCAGCGGTGCTGTCTCGCCGAGCGCACGCGCCAGGCCGATGATGGTGCCGGTAAGGATGCCTGGGGCGGCAAGCGGCAGGATGTGATGGAACACCATCTGCATCTTGGAGGCGCCGAGACCTAGGGCCGCCGAGCGGATCGACGGCGGCACCGCGGCGAGGGCGGCGCGCGTGGCGATGATGATGGTCGGCAGCGTCATCAGCGTCAGCACCAGGCCGCCGACGAAGGAAGCCGAGCGCGGCATGCCGAGGAAGTTGATGAACACGGCAAGGCCAAGCAGACCGAAGACGATCGACGGCACCGCCGCGAGATTGTTGATGTTGACTTCGATCAGGTCCGTAAAGCGGTTCTTCTTGGCGAATTCCTCGAGATAGATCGAGGCGGCGACGCCGATCGGCAGCGCCAGCAACAGCACGATCACCATCATGTAGAACGAGCCGATGATCGCCACGCCCATGCCCGACGTTTCGGGCCGGCTGGAGGCGCCATAGGTGAACAGGCCGGTGTTGAAATGCTCGGCCATCACGCCGTCGGCTTTAAGCTTGTTCATCCAGTCGATCTGCTGGTTGGACACCTTGCGGCGCGCTTCATCGACGCCGAGGTCGATCTGACCCTTGAAGGCCGAGTCGAGGTTCGCGGCAGCCAGGATGTCGACGTCACGCGTCCTGCCGATCACCGACGGATCGGCGGAGACGATGTCGCGCAGCTGGACGCGGGCGCCTTCCGACAGGAAGCCCTTGAGCTTCAGCATCATCGGCTTGTTGGCCGGATCGATGCCGAGCTTGGCCACCAGCGCGTTTTCGGCGAGCTTGGGATAGTTCGCCTTGATCAGCACGGTAGGGTCGGTGGCGCGCTTGCCGGAGGGATCGATCACCTTCTCGTCGAAGGTGACCGGCAGCGTCACCGTCGTCTGCCAGAAGGCGGTGTAGCCTTTCGAGACGATGGTGATCAGCATGATGGCCAGGAACGCCAGGCCCACCGAGATCGCAATCACGCCATAGATGCGGAACCGGCGTTCGGCGGCATAGCGCGCCTTCAGCCCGATGTCGCGGCGCGGACGCGCGACGGCACCCGCCATCGTGTCCAGGGGGATGTCGGTCATTCGTACTGCTCCCGGTACTTGCGCACGATGTAGAGGGCGACGATGTTCATCACCAGCGTCAGCGCGAACAGCGTCAGGCCGAGCGCGAAGGCGACCAGCGTCTGCGGCGAGTTGAACTCGAGATCGCCGGTCAGCTGGTTGACAATCTTGACGGTGATGGTCGTCATCGCCTCGAACGGATTGGCCGTCAGATTGGCGGCGACGCCCGCCGCCAGCACGACGATCATCGTCTCGCCGATGGCGCGCGACGCCGTCAACAGGATGGCGCCGACGATGCCGGGCAGTGCCGCCGGCAGGATCACCCGCTTGATCGTCTCGGAGCGCGTGGCACCGAGGCCGAGCGAGCCGTCACGCATTGCGCGCGGCACCGCGGTGATGATGTCGTCGGACAAAGAGGACACGACCGGGATCAGCATGACGCCCATCACCAGACCGGCGGTGAAGATGCTCTGGCCCTGGATGAAGGGCGAGCCGCCGGTGAGTGCCGCCGACAGGTCGCGCAAGAACGGTCCGAGCGTGACAACGGCGAAGATGCCGTAGACGATGGTCGGAATGCCGGCCAGCAGTTCCAACGCCGGCTTGACCACCGAGCGCACACCGCGCGAGGCATATTCGGACATGTAGACCGCCGACATCAGCCCGACCGGCACTGCCACCAGAAGGGCGACGGCGGCGATGTAGAGCGTGCCGGCAAGAAGCGGGATCAGGCCGAACTGACCCCGGCTGCCGCCGGAACCGGCGGCGGCGAAACGCGGATCCCACACCGTGCCGAAGAAGAAGCTCATCGGCGACACGCTCTCGAAGAAGGTGATGGTCTGGAACAGCATCGACAGCACGATGCCGACCGTGGTCAGGATGGCGATGGTCGAGGCCGCAAGCAGCCCCCACAGCATCAGCTTCTCGACGTTGTTGCGCGCCCTGGCGCGCGGCGCGATCTGCCTCAGCGCATAGAAGGCGCCGGCGACCGACAGCGCGAAGGTCAGCACGGCGCTGAACAGGCCGAGCCGGTCCTGGACCTGGTTCGCCTCGACCGCGATCGGGATCATATAGTCCTGGGTGTCACTGGCCAGTGCCACGCCCTTGGCGGCGAGCAGCGGCTGCAATTCGGCGAAAGTAGCGGGAAGTGCGGTATCGCCATCGAGCCGGCGCAGGCCCTTGGCCAGGCTCTTCACCAGGCTGGCGTCGAGCGCTTCGCTGGCCACCTTTGTGTCGGCGGTGCGCTCGGGCAAAGCGGCATGGATATGCCGGTCGAGATAGAAGGAAGAGCCGATATCCCAGACGGCGAGCAAAAGGACGGCAGGCAGGACCGCGAGCAGAAAGGCCCACCAGCCATGATAATGCGCGCGCGAATGCGGCTTGACCTTGCCGGTATCCTGCGCCGCGGCGCGCTGGCGGCCGACCACAAAAGCGACCACGCCTATGGCGATGACTATGGCGAGTACGAGCAAGGACGACATAACCCACCCCAGGGAAAATTCAGATCGCCGCAGCCGTTTCGGCAAGCGGCGAAGTCAGGGCGCGGAGTTCATCCGCGCCCTGATCCGTCCGTTGATTACATTGTCTTTCCAGCGGCGAAGGCGTCGCGCTGGCCCTGACGTTCGGCGTCGGGAGCGGAAACCAGGCCGTACTGGGCGAGCGGGCTTTCCGGGCCGATCATCTGGTCATCAAGGAAGAACTCGACATATTCCTTGAGGCCGGGAACGACGCCCAGATGCGCCTTCTTGACGTAGAAGAACAACGGCCGCGACACGGGGTACGTGCCATCGGCGATGGTCTGCGTCGAAGGCACGATGCCTTCCACGGTAGCGACCTTCAGCTTGTCGGCATTGTTCTCGTAGAAGGCGAGGCCGAACACGCCAACGCCGCTCTTGTTGGAGTCGATGCGGGCCAGCGTCTCGGTGTAGTCGCCGTCAATGTCGACAGCCTTGCCGTCTTTGCGGATGGCGATGCAGGTCTTGCCGATTTCCTTGTCGTCGGCGATGCCGGCAGCCTTCAAAGCGGCCTTGTCGCAGCCGGCGTCGAGCAGCTTGGTCTCGAACACTTCACGGGTGCCGTGCTTCTCACCCGGGATATAGGCGGCGATATCCCAGTCGGGCAGCTTCGGATTGACCTGGTTCCACTTGGTGTTCGGGTTGTCGACCAGCTTGCCGTCGACCACCAGCTTGGCGGCGAGCGCCTTGTAGATGTCGGCGGGAACCAGCGCCCAGTCCGGACCCTTGATGTCGGAGGCAAAGACGATGCCGTCATAGCCGATGCGGACTTCCTGGACGTCCTTGACGCCGGCGTCGGCGCAGGACTTCAGCTCGTCCTTCTTGATCGGGCGCGAGGAGTTGGCGATGTCGATCGTGTCTTCGCCGACGCCCTTGCAGAACTCCTTGATGCCGGCGCCGCTGCCGCCGGACTCGACCACCGGGGTCTTGAAGTTGGTGAAGGTTTCGCCGAACTGCTCGGCGACGATCTTGGCGTAAGGCAGCACGGTCGACGAACCGGCGACCTGGATCTGGTCACGCGCAGCGGCGACACCGGACGATGCGGCGAACGCTACCGCCACGGCCGATGCCGTAACGAGGAATTTCTTCATGTGGCCTGCTCCTGTTCGGAAGATGGTCTCTTGGCGCCCTCTTCAAACCGGCGCCCGCTGAGGCCAATAGCCTTCGATTATTACAGTCGCATGACAGTTTCGTGTCAGCCCGGTAACGTCGCACAGACGCCTCGTGAGCCGCAGCCTTTAAGCCGGTTTGTGGGGATGGAAGTGCCGCTGGAATCAGACGCTTGCGCGATTCGTGCTGGCATCAAGTCCCGGCACACCGCAGGCCGCGATGCCGAGAAAGAAAAACCGGACGGGAGCGCGTTGCCCGTGGCCAGAGCGAATCTTGGCCGAGCCATCGCCAAAAACAGGTCCGTTGGGGTAGATTCGACGCTGTTTCTTGTCGGCGGTCGCTTGCTCCCGCCCGTAACTGAATGAGCGGTTTCGTCGCGACCATTGTCCTGACTGGGCGCCAGCTTTGATATGGTGCGATCGCACCATAGCCTTGGCTGTTGCGGCGCGGCCGAATCCCGGCCGGCGCCGCAGGTTGCTATCCAGCGTCTCGTTGGGCTTCGCCTGATATGCCGACCCAGCGCTCGACCTTTTCGAGCAGCGCCCTGGGGCTGATCGGCTTGGGCAAATAGTCATCCATCCCGGCTTCCAGGCAGCGCTCGCGGTCGCCCTTCAAGGCATGCGCGGTGACGCCGACGATCGGGATATGCATACCCGTATGTTCTTCAAGCCGGCGAATTGCGGCGGTGGCCTCGAGCCCGTTCATCTCCGGCATCGAGACGTCCATCAGGATCATGCGCGGATTAAGCCGGCCGAAGGCATCAAGCGCCTTGCGGCCGTTGCCGACGATTTCGAAACTGTAGCCGGTTTCGCCGATTATCTGGGTGAACACCATCTGGTTCACTTCATTGTCCTCCGCAACGAGGATGTCGAGCCGGCGTTCATCCCCGGCGGCCCGGGCGCGGGCACGAACCGGCGGCGGTTGCAGCAGGGCGCGTTCCGAGGCAGCGAGCGGCGGCTTTGCCGGCGACGGTTCGTTCCTGCCGCCACCGGAACCGCTGCTTGCCGCCGGCAGCACACGGCCGCCCGTGATGTTGTGATGGTGCCGCTGGATGGTGGCGACCAGCGTTTCCAGAAGCACCGAGGAACGCGCCGGCTTGATCAGCTGGGCGTCGATGCCGAGATCGCGATAGCTGGTGTTGGCGAGCGACTGGTCGACCGAAGTCAGCATGATGATCGGCGTGTCGGCCAGCCCTGCGGTGTTGCGCACGACGCGCGCCATTTCGGCGCCGCTCATCCCCGGCATCTGATAATCGAGCACGACGCAATCGACCGGCACGCCATAGGCAGCCGCGGCGACCAGCACCTTGAGCCCTTCGGGTCCGCTTTCGGCGGCGCAGGAATCGAAGGTCCATGACGCCATCTGCTCGCTCAGGATCGATCGGTTGACGGCATTGTCGTCGACGATCAGCACCCGTGAGCCGGTCACGTCGACCGGCAAGATCCGCCGTCCGGTCTGTTCCTCGGCCCTGGGCAATGTCACGGTGAACCAGAAGGTCGAGCCCTTGCCTTCGGCGCTCTCGACACCGATCTCGCCGCCCATCAACTCGACCAGCCGCGAGGTGATGGCGAGCCCGAGCCCTGTGCCTTCGTGGCGTCTCGTCGACGAGGTGTCGGCCTGACTGAATTTTTCGAAGACGAGCTTCAGTTTCTCGTGTGGAATGCCTATGCCGGTGTCGGTGACCGAAACGGTAAGCTTTGTCCCCGTCGGCCCCCTTTGTCCGGTCACGTCGACCAGCACGTGGCCTTCGTCGGTAAACTTCACCGCGTTGCCGACCAGATTGGTGACGATCTGCCTGATGCGACCGACATCGCCGACGAACAGGCTTTCCAGGCCCGGCTCGACGCGCACGATGAGCTCGAGGTCCTTCTCCTTGGCGCGCGTCGATATCAGCGTCGCCACATCCTCGATCGCTTCGGGCAGGTTGAAGGGCGCAGGGTCGAGCACCAGCTGTCCGGCATCGATCTTGGAGAAGTCCAGTATGTCGTTGATGATGGTCAAGAGCGCGTTACCCGACTTGACGATGATATCGGTGAACGTCTTCTGCTTGGGATCGAGGTCGGATTTGGCCAGCAACTCGGCCATGCCGAGTACGCCGTTCATCGGCGTGCGGATCTCGTGGCTCATATTGGCCAGGAATTCCGACTTGGCGCGGTCGGCCAGTACGGCGCGCTGGCGCGCCTCGCGCAGTTCGGCCTCGCGCAGCTTCAGTTCGGTGATGTCGGTGGTCGACCCAATCAGATAGAGCGAACCGTCGGACGCGATCATCGCGCCCTTGCGGGCGAACTGGTGGCGCACGCTGCCGTCGGCAAGCGTCACCGTTTCCTCGATCTCCTGTGTATCGCCTGTGCGCAGCACGGCGAGATCGCTGTTGACGAAGGCTTCGCCGTCCTCGCCGAAAATCTCGATGTCCGTCTTGCCGATCGCGTCTTCCCTGCGGAGGCCGGTGAGGTCGCACCAGCCCTTGTTGACGTAGAACTGCCTGAGGTCGGAGCGCTTGGCGTAGATCGACACCGGCACGTTGTCGATGAGATTGCGGAACACCTCGTTCTCGCGCATGCTCTCTTCCAACGCCTGCTCGCGCGCCTTGACGTCGGTGATGTCGGTGCTGGACCCGACCAGGTGCACCGACCCATCGAGCGCCACCAGCCGGCTCTTGCGCGTCATCAATTGCCGCACCGTGCCGTCGCGATGGGTAACGGGCTCCTCGATCTCGCGGCCGCGGCCGGTGACGACGACCTGGGTGTCGTCATGGGTGTAGGTTTCGGCGTCGTCTATGCCGAAAAGCTGGAGATCGGTTCGGCCGATGACCTCCTCCTTGGGGATGCCGGTCAGCGCGCACCAGGCCTTGTTGACGAATTCCATGCTCAGATCCTGCGCCTTGATGAAGGCGGCGACCGGCAGTTCGTCCATGACGTGGCGGAACAGGTCGATCTGGCGCATGCTTTCCTGCAGCGCCTTTTCGCGGCTCTTGATCTCCGAGATGTCGACGCGCACGCCGATGAAGGTGCCGTCCTCGGTGCGCATATCGTAGACCTGATACCAGCGGCCGTCGGGATTGCACCGTTCGTAGGAGGAGTTCGGCAGGCGGTAGCGGGCGAGAATGGCATCCAGCCAGATGTCTCGATCGCCGTCATAGAGCTTGTCGGTCTCCGGATCGCCACTGAAGCGGAAATATCCCACGGAATGTCCAAGTTCCAACGCCTCGCGGAAGCTGCGGCGAGGCTGCCATGCCGGTTTCAGCGCCGGCAGCGTGTCTTGCAGCTTGCGGTTTGCAAAGACGAACTTGTCGTCGCGGTCATAGATGATGACGGCCGCCGGCAGCGACTCCAGCACCGTGGCGAGATTCTTGCGGGCGTCCTCGGCCTCGGTCTCGCGGCGCTTCATGTCGGAAATGTCGAACAGGAAACCGGCGACATAGTTGCGGCCGCTGGGCATGCCGACGCGGTTCTTGCGCACGATGCGCGAGCGCTTGGCGCCCTCGGCGTCGAAAGTCTCCTCGACCTCGTAGGGCGTGCCGGTCGCCAGCACGGCGCGTTCGCTGTCTTCGAATTGCGCGGCGTCCTTTTGCTTGAGGAAGTCGCCGCCGGGTCTGCCAAGCATCGCTTGCGGGCTCTGTCCGAACAGTGCCGAAAATGCCTCATTGACGAAGACGAAACGCAGATTGTCGTCCTTGACGAAGATCGGGTCCTTGACGCCGTTGATCACCGCCTCGGCCAGCCGCGATTTCTCCAGTGCTTGGGCGAGTTCAGCCTCGCGATCCTTCATGTTGGTGACGTCGACATAGGAGATCAGCCTTTTGCCGCCGGCGAGCGGCGCCAGCGAGGCAATCAGCGTACGGCCGTCATTGCGTGGCAATTGCCTGGAGCCCACCAGGCCGGCCGAGATTTCTGCTTCGCGCTCGGCGATGTGGTCCTGCCATTCCGCATCGTCAGCACCGTACGGGTCCATATCGCGGCTGGCCTGCATCAGTTCGCGGAAGCCGCAGCCGATGCCGGCGCGTCGGGGATCGATTTCCCAGAAATCATAGAAGGCGCGGTTGATCACCTCCGCGCGCATGTCCGCATCGAGGACAAGCACGCCGATCGGCATCTGGTCGACCATCGTGCGAAGATTGGCGAAGGTCTCCGTGATTTTGGCGTTGGCACTCTCGATCTCTGCGTCGCGACGCTTGAGCTCGGAGACGTCGTAGTAGGTCAACAGCCGCTTGCCGCCGGACAATGCCGTCACCGAGAACATCATCGTCCTGCCGTTGGCATGGAGAAATTCGCGTGGCGCAACCGAGCCGGCGCTGATCTCCTCGATGCGGGTGGCGAGGTAGTGCTGCCACTGCTGTTCATCGAGATCGCCGTAGATGCCGTTGCGGCGGTTGAGTTCCATCAACAGGCTGAACGGCGCGCCGACCGTGACGGCGCCGTCGGGAATCCTGGAGAGCTCGCGATAGGCCTTGTTGACGATGAGCGTATCGAACTTCGCGTCAAGCACCACGACGCCCATATGCATGGCATCCATCGTCCGCTCGAGATCGGCGAGGTGCTGCGTGGCCTCGCCGGCCGGCGGATCGCTCTCCTCCTCCCGCAGTTCGTCCAGCGCACCGGCCAGTGCCGTGACGTTGCGGCCGATGCCGCGATAGCCGATGAATTCGCCTTCGCCGTCGAACCGCGGGGAACCGGTGATCGAAACCCAGCGGCAGCCGGGACGGCCGCCCTTCAACTCATAAACAAAGTCGCGAAACGGCCGATGCGCCTGCAGATCCTCCAGATGCGCGGCGGCGTGTCGATTGCCGTGCACCATCTGCTTGAGGAAATCGAAGCGGAAACGGCCAAGTATGCTGGCGGGATCGATGCCGGTGGCGGCCTGGTAGTTCTCCGAAAGCCAGGAAAAGCGCAGCTCGGCGTCGGTCTCCCAGACCCAGTCGGCGCCGGCCTCGACCAGTTCGCGCAGCGCTTCGGGCGAACCCCCGACGGACGTATCCTCGCCGTTCACCACCCCTTTTCGGGAACCGCGTCCGCCGCGTGTTCCAACAGTCCCGTCAGCCATCCCGTTCCCACCCCGAAAGCCAAGGCCGAACCCCCTCAGCGGTTCGCCGGCGGAATGTGCCCGAGAAGCATTAATGATCCGCTAACCATAACCAATCCAGACTGCGGCCAGAGCCACATTGCCCTGCGGTATTCCGCCGGTTGTCGGCGGAACCCCGGCCGGGCTATAAGTCGGCGGGGGTGTTGCTGATGACCGGTTGGATCGTGCCTTGTTTCCTGTGCCTGGCGCTGCTTGCGGGCAGCGGCTGCGCACGCAGCTATGACGGCACGGTGGTGATCCCGAAGCCGCTCGATATCAGGCGGGTCTGGGATCGCGATCCGTCGCAGACTGAGGCCAGCCGGATGCAGGCGGCAGCCGGTGTGTTTCCGACGCCGCCGCCGCAGGAGCCCTACCGGCTCGCGGCACGCAGGCACACAACACAAATAGCTGCGCCAAGCCGGCACGTCAGGTCCAGCCCGCCCAGCATGGCTTCCGAACCGGCCAATCCGCTCACCTGCAAGAATGTCAGCGAACCCGGCAAACGCTACAGGATGGTTTGCGAATAGCTGGTACTAGAGCAATTCCAGGAAAAGTGTGAAACGGTTTTCCGTCCGGAATTGCGTAAAACAAAGACATAGAGCGGTTCGCCGTTTCGGTGAAACGCTCTAGGCGCAGGTTACTCCGCCGGGAAGAAAGCCGGCCCGACCACCCTGACCGGCCGCGAGCCGGCCAATGGCTCGACCGATTGTCGCTGGGCGGCGCCCCTGGCCTCTGCAGCGTCTGCGCCAGGCTGGGGAAGTTGCGCCACGGTGCCAAGATCCGGCTTCGCTGACGGCAAAGGAATGATCGCGTTGGCCATATTGGCTGGCGTCACCGTGCGCGCTCTCAGCTCGGCAACGCGCCGGTGATAGCGCTTGAGGTCGCAGGCCCTGAAGTTCGCATCATCGCGATATTTGAAGGCCGTCGGCAGGTCCTTGTAGGATGTGCGCGTATCGAGCGCGACCATCTCTTCGGTTTCAAGGCTTGGGTCCCTGAGCATGTACAGGTCGACGCCGGCATCGTCGCAGATGTAGCGGCACTGATCGACCATCTCCTTGACATCGCCGCCTTGCACGAACTGCGATTTCGGCGCCGGGAAGAAATAGCCGTCGGAGAGACGAACGCAAAACAGCATCGAATTGCTGCCGATCATGGCGCCAGCCGGACGCTGTCTTTGTTGCCCGGCGGCGGGCCTGCAGCCGAGCGCGACGAGCCTGGCCTGCAGTCCGGACGCATCCCGGCGCGAAATCGCGGCGCCGACGATCTGGCGTTGCACCTGTGTGCGGCTTTTGGCGAGGTCGGCGCAAGCATTGAAGAAGCCCCCCACCGCACTTTGCGCCGTGCACCGGCGTTGCCTCTCCAGCCCCTGGATCGCCGCAAGCTGGCGGCGTAGCTGCGCAAGCTCGGAGCTGATCCCGCCGCTGCGGCCGGACGGTGCCAGTTGGCTCCTGAGCGCGGCGCATGGATCGGCAAGGGAAGCCGAAATGCCGAGGACGCTTGCCGCTACCGACACCAGTGCAAAGGTCACGACAAGCCACAAACGCATCATCGGCGACACCTGGTTCCTTGTACCCCTGTGGAGCCGATCGCCGCTCCAGCCGATTGAGCCTCAATGCGGGAGGTAAGTCTAATTCAAGAGACGCCAGCAACCGCCAGGTATTTTATGCCGAGTGTATTATGCCGGTTCCTGTAAATTCGCTATTACACTTTTGTTTCAAGATTGAGACGAGGCCAGGCTCGGGCGAGCCCGGGCCGCCGCAATCATCGATCCCGCGTTATCGGCCCTTGCGGATGAAACCTTTCTCCGGTGTCTCGCGTTGTGTCGGGCAAAGGAGACGAAGATGTCTATTCACTTCACTGTCTCTGGCCTGACCAGGAACCTGTTCCACTCGCTGGGGCTGGACCATGAGCGGGCGCCGAGAGCGCTCGATCCCGAACAGAGCCTGTTGCTGGAATGCTATCTGGCCGGACAGATTCCGGAATCCGCCTGGGCCGACTACGTCTTCGAGGCGCCGGAACTGCAGCGGCATGTCGATATCAGACGCCCGCACAACTGATCAGAGCAACTTCAGGAAATGTGTGAGTCGTTTTTCCGGGAAAAGCGCGTAGCGCTTTCCCCTGGGAATTGCGTCAAGACAACGAGAGAGGGGGTCGCCGTTTCTGTGAAACGGTGAAACGCTCGCCCGCTCGCCTACTGCTTGGGCGAAGCGAATTGCACGGTGAAGACATTGCCCGCGACGCCTTGCGCCAGCGTCGGCGAGAAGCTCAACGGCAGGCACTTTTGCAGGGCAGTGGTTGCGGCGTCGACGAATGATTTCCTGGTATCCGCATCGCCATCGACCTTGATCGCCGTCGGCCGCGGCGGGCCAATCAGCGTGCCGTCGCGCTTGAAGCTGAAGCTCAAGGTGACGCTGGCATTTCCAACACCCGCCGGCGGCGTCCAGCACGCCTGGATGGCATCGCCGACCTCCGCCATCGTGTCGAGCGGCGCGGCATCGGACGGGTAGCCTCCGACCGACACAACACCGGCAATCGCAAACACTCTCGCTACGCCCTTCATCGCAAAGCTCCTCGTGTGTCGTCCGCCGACCATGATGGTAGGGTCGAAGCAGACGATGGCAATATGCCTGATGTCTTACAGCATGAGACGCGCCTGATGGCGCATCGGCGAAAAGCAAAAGGCCGGCATTGCGCCGACCTTTCCCTTCACCCTTGCGCCAGTACATCCGTGGTCGCGCGGTGCCTTCAATAGACAGCGTTCTGGTTAATGAATCCTTAGCTTTGCGCGCTGGCCTGCGACTTCACATAGGCGATGTAGCCGCGCACGTCGCCGGCCGGCTCGGCATAGGCCTGGCCGAGTTTCTTCTCCATCGCCGCGACATACTCCTTGGCCCATTTTGGCAGCGCATAATCGATGACGGCCAGGAACTCCAGCGTCGATGCCAGGCGTATGTCGGCGATCGACGGGTGCTTGCCGCCGATGAACGGCTTGCCGTCCCTGAAGAAGGAGTGAAACACCTCCAGCGGCTCGGCAATGGCGGCCATGGCGGCCTTCTGCGCCTCGGACTTCTTCTCCGGATGAGCGTCGCTATGGCCGACCTCGCCGGCGTAATGCGGAAAACCCAGCGCCGGATAGGTGGCGCGCGCCACATACGGGTAGAGCGTGCCGATCAGGTAGAACATGGCGCTGTCGACCATCGCCCGCTTGGCCGGCGCCTTGGGATAGAATTTCTCCAGCCCGTGCTTGTTGGCGAGATACTGCATGATGGCACAGCTCTCCCACAGCACGCCGCGCGGCAGCCCCTTGTCCTCGATCATCGGCGTCAGATGCGCCGGATTGCGCGCCATATATTCGGGCGAGCGCGTGTGGCCCCAAGCGTCGGTCTCGGCGGCGTCGAACCCGGCCGCACGGGCAAACACCCGGACGGTCATGTTGTTGACGCTCGGCTTCAGCATCGAGAGCTTCAGCGCCGGTTTTTTCGCCGCCTTGACCTTCGGCCCCGACATCTTAGTAGCCGGCTTTGTCGCGGCTTTCGCGGCCGGCTTCGCGGCTGCCTTCGGCGCGGCCTTTACGGCCGCCTTTGCGGCCGGCTTCGCTGCCGCTTTTGCTGCTGGCTTGGCCGCTGGTTTGCCAGCGCTCTTAACTGTCTTTGCCATTATGGTCCTCCCCTTTTGCTGGCCGTCAGTATGGATTCTTCGGCGTCCGGTCGTCCGACAAGGTCGCGCGCGACCGTTCGACCAGCGTCTGGATCGCGTCGGCAAGGTGCACTTCGGCGATGTTGTAGTCGCCGCGCGCAACGCGCAGCTTGTGCGCCTGCATCAGCACATCGGCGTGGGTGAAGCCGGCCGGCGGCTCAAAGCGATAGGACGCCAGTTCGATCAAGAGGCCGAGCGGATCCTCGAAATAGATCGAATCCATGAAGCCGCGATCCTTGACGCCGCTGTGCTTGATGGCGCGCTCGTCGAGCCGGGCGACCGCCTGCAGGAAGGTCACGCGCGACACCGAGAACGCAATATGATGGACGCAGCCCGGTTCGGTGGGCGTGCGCCGCTTGACCGGCGTGCGGCTCTCGTCGGTGAAGACGGTGATCAGCCTGCCGTCGCCGGGATCGAAATAAAGATGGCTTTCGCTTGGCTTGTCGAGGTTGGGCTGCTCGAAAATGAACGGCATGCCGAGCACGCCTTCCCAGAAATCGATCGAGGTCCGGCGGCCGGCGCCGACGAGCGTGATGTGATGGACGCCCTGCGACTGCAATTTCTGCATCGGTGTCCTCCTCCCCGACCCTCGCCTATGTTCCCCGGCGTCTTGGGCGCCGCAAAGAGCCCTTTGGCTAGGCTTCGTACATGATGCTAGTGCAATTGGCAGCGCCGCGCCACAAGCTCGCGGAGACTGCCGGCGCTGGATGGTGAAAGAGGCTTAAGGTTGCATGACCTGAGGCTACGCAACGGCTCTGAGTTCGGCCTCCGCCAGCGTGCCCAGGCCCGCGCATTCGGCGCATGCCATGGTCTGCCCGGGACAGCCGGCCCGATGCGTACCTTGCGGGCAGCAATGCCCTTTCGACTCACGCCATTTCAAGCAATCGAAAACCTGCCCGCTGCCGTGACAGCACGGGCATATCATTTTTGCCGAATTCATGCCTGCTATGCCAAACCAAATCCGCGTTGCCGCAGATGCTATCCCCGCACCGCAAGTAACAGAGATCGCTACGCTTTCAAGCGTCGCGGCCTGACTTAAATTGGGTGTATTCGGGTGCGCGGACTTGCCGAATTTCGCTGATGCCGCCGACCCTCGCGGTCACACGCGATCCGCGCGGCTGCTGCCCGAAATTTTCGATGATGCGGAAGGAAAGTCGTTGTTTGGTACGCCCAAGGGGAATCGAACCCCTGTTCCCGCCGTGAGAGGGCGGTGTCCTGACCGCTAGACGATGGGCGCGTTCAAGAACCGGCGATATAGGCTGACGGTTTGGAAAAAGCAACTGGGCTTCGAACCGCCGGACCGCTTCTGTGCAATCTCGGTTTGCGGACTTAGCGTTTCGGCTCGATCAGGTCCCACAGATTGCCGTAGAGATCGGCGAAAACCGCCACGGTGCCGTACGGCTCATGGCGTGGCGTTTCATGGAAATCGACGCCGTTTTCCAGCATCGTCGCATGGTCCCTGGCAAAATCGTCGGTTTCGAGAAACAAAACCACGCGGCCGCCGGTCTGGTCGCCGACGCGGCTTTTCTGCACATCGTCCAACGCTTCCGCCAGAAGCAGCCGGGGGCCTTGCCCGGCCGACGGCGTTACCGTCACCCAGCGCTTGCCGTCACCGAGATCGATGTTGTCGCAGAGCGCAAAGCCAAGCTTGCCGACATACCAGGCAATCGCCTCGTCATAATCGGCGACGACGAGCGTGACGGTTGCTATGCGGCGATGGTCGGCAAACCCGGTCATTGTTTCGGCCCGCTCATTTGTTGCGGATGGCGAAGCGGCCGATGATACGGCGCTCGGCGATGTCGTAGACGAAGATGGTGCGGCTGCCGTCGCTGAGCTCGGCGTCGATCGAAATGCGATTGCCCGACAGAGCCTGGCTGATCACCTTGGCTCCGACCGGGAGCACTATGTCGGCCGCGAGCGGCTCGCCGGGCGGAACTGGAATGTCGTTGGCGAGCGGCGGGTTCGCGGGCGGCGCTTTGCGCGATTTGTAGACAATGGCTGCGATCACCACCATAAGGGCCAGCAAAAGCAGGCCGAGATTGATGGCCATGAAACGGATGAGCCTGCCGCGCACCTTTTCGATCTCGGGATCGAGCGGCTTTTCTTCTTCATCGGCAACGGGCCGGGCCATGGCAGAACTTCCGGAACTTTTTTCGATGAGCGCTCATAGCGAAGAGACCCCTGAATTGATAGAGGCTGGACAATTCATAGAGGCGGCGCCAACCGTGCTCGAAGCCGGCGCGGAAGCGGCCGGCCAGCGCCTCGACCAGTGGCTGGCGAGCGCCCTTGGTCCCGACATGTCGCGCAGCCGGGTGCAGATGCTGATCCGGCAAGGTGCCGTTTCGATCGACGGCAAGCCGGTCGACGAGACCAAGCGCAAGATGAGTGCCGGCGAGCGCGTATCGGTCGTCATGCCCGAGCCGGAACCGGCCGAACCGCAAGGCGAGGCCATCGTGCTCGACGTGCTTTATGAGGACGACGAGCTGATCGTCATCAACAAGCCGGCCGGCCTCGTCGTCCATCCCGGCGCCGGCAACTGGACCGGCACGCTGGTCAACGCCCTGATCCACCACTGCGGCAACAGTCTTTCCGGCATTGGCGGCGTCAGGCGGCCGGGCATCGTCCATAGGCTGGACAAGGAAACGAGCGGCGTCATGGTGGTGGCCAAGACCGACCGCGCCCACAAGGCGCTGTCGGAGGCCTTTGCCGACCACGGCCGCACCGGCGACCTCGAACGTGCTTATTTGGCGCTGGTCTGGGGAATCCCGTCGCGGCCGACCGGAACGGTCGACGCGCCGCTTGGCCGTGCCGCCGACCGCGTGCGCCGCGCCGTCGTGCCGGAAGGCCGTGACGACGCCCGCCACGCCGTGACCCATTTCACCGTCAAGGAGCGTTTCGGCGAGGGCCAGCAGGCGTTTGCCACCGCCAGCCTGGTCGAATGCCGGCTGGAAACCGGCCGCACCCACCAGATCCGCGTCCACATGGCCCATATCGGCCATCCCGTCATCGGTGACCCGGATTACGGCCAGGCCTTCCGCACCAAGGCCAACCGGCTGCCTGAACTGCTGAAGGGTCAGGTCAAGGCGTTTTCCAGGCAAGCTTTGCATGCCTGGCTCCTTGCATTTCGGCACCCGGCTACCCATTTATCGATGAGGTTCGAGGCGCCGATACCGGGGGACATGGAGGAACTCGTCGGCGGCTTTCGCAAACTCTGAACCCCAGCTATTCCAGGAAAAGTGTGAAACGGTTTTCCGTCCGGAATTGCGTCTAAACAAGCCAGCTAAAACCTGAGCGGCATTGTTCACTTCAGCGTGACACACTGTTTCGTGTTGAACAAATGCCTGTCTTTTCTGGTTTTGTTCCTATATAACTCAGTTGCCGCGGGCGAGCCTTTTGGTGCTCGCGTCACATGCCCGCCGCGTTTCGGGGGCATCACTCCAATAGAGAGGGGGCGCAATCATGGCCCAGTCACTACCCAGTATTGTTTCCGGCGAAGGCGGCCTCAGCCGCTACCTGGAAGAAATCCGCCGCTTTCCCATGCTTCAGCCGCAGGAAGAGTACATGCTCGCCAAGCGTTACGCCGAGCATGAAGACACCAGCGCTGCGCACAAGCTCGTCACCAGCCACCTTCGGCTCGTTGCCAAGATCGCCATGGGCTATCGCGGCTACGGCCTGCCGATCGGCGAAGTGATCTCGGAAGGCAATGTCGGCCTGATGCAGGCCGTCAAGAAATTCGAACCCGAGCGTGGCTTCCGCCTCGCTACCTACGCCATGTGGTGGATCAAGGCCTCGATCCAGGAGTACATCCTGCGCTCGTGGAGCCTGGTCAAGATGGGCACGACCGCCAATCAGAAGCGCCTGTTCTTCAACCTGCGCAAGGTGAAGGGCAAGATCCAGGCGCTGGACGATGGCGACCTCAAGCCCGACCAGATCACCGAGATCGCCACCCGGCTGAACGTGTCGGAAGCTGAAGTCGTGTCGATGAACCGCCGCCTGTCCGGCGACGCGTCGCTGAACGCGCCGATCCGCGCCAGCGAAGGTGAATCCGGCGAATGGCAGGACTGGCTGGTCGATGACCACGAAAGCCAGGAAGACATGCTGATCGAGCAGGACGAGCTGGAAAACCGCCGCGGCATGCTGTCGGGCGCTCTGGCCGTGCTCAACGATCGTGAGCGGCGCATCTTCGAGGCCCGCCGCCTCGCCGAGGAGCCGCTGACGCTGGAAGAACTGTCGTCCGAGTTCGACATCAGCCGCGAGCGCGTGCGCCAGATCGAGGTGCGCGCCTTCGAGAAGGTGCAGGACGCGGTCAAGGCCGCCGCCAAGCGCCAGATGCAGGCGCTGCGCACGATCGAGGCGCAGCCCGCGGCGTAAGGGTGGGTTCGGCTAAGGAACAAAGGCGGCGTCGGGAAACCGGCGCCGCCTTTTTTGTTTTGTCGTCCGTCGGCGGTTAGCGAAAGTCGGGCAACAGCTGATCTCCCCCCTTGAGGGGGAGATTGGCAGCTTCGGCGACGGCGCCTACAGCATGAACCGATCTACAGCCCATCCAGCGGAAACTTGAGATACCTTCGGCCATTGGCCTCCGGTTCCGGCAGCCGTCCACCATTCATGTTGACCTGCAGCGCATGCAGGATCAACCGCGGCATCGGCAGTGTCTTGTCGCGCGCTTCGCGCAAGTCGACGAACTCGGCTTCGCTGCGCGCCGCAACGAGGTGGATATTCTTTGCCCTCTGCTCGGCGACCGTGCTCTCCCAGCACGGCTCGCGGCCGCCGGCCTGATAGTCGTGGCCGACGAACACGCGCGTATCGTCCGGCAGCGCCAGAATGCCCTCAATCGAATGCCACAGCCGCGCGGCACTGCCGCCGGGAAAGTCCGTCCTTGCCGAGCCGCTGTCGGGCATGAACAGCGTGTCGTGGACGAAGGCGGCGTCGCCGATGACAAAGGTGATCGAGGCGAGCGTGTGGCCGGGCGAGAACAGCACCTTGACCGGCAGGTTGCCGATCATGAACGTTTCGCCTTCCCCAAACAGCCGGTCCCACTGCGAGCCGTCTGCGGGGAAATCCGGCCAGTTGTAGATCGCCTTCCACAGCGCCTGGACTTCGATGATCCTGTCGCCGATCGCCGTCGGCGCGCCGGTCTTTTCCCGGAGATAGTGCGCCGCCGAGAAATGATCGGCATGCGGATGGGTGTCCAGGATCCACTCGAGCTCCAGCCCGTTTTCGCGGATAAAATCCAGCAAGGCGTCGGCATTCTTGGTCGCCGTCGCGCCGGATTTTTCGTCGAAATCGAGGATCGGGTCGATGACGGCGCAGCGTCTCGTCACCGGGTCGGTGACGACATACTGGATGGCGCCGGTCTGCTTGTCGTAGAAGCCGGCGACCTCAGGTTTGGCCGAAGCGATGTCCAATGTCCGGCCCCCCTGCCCCTTGCCCGACAGGAACCGTTTTCTCCGTCGGGTTGAACAAGAGCATGGTCATCTGGCAAAGCGCGCCGGTCAAGCACGCCTTGCCACAAATAGGACTGAAGCCCCAAATAGCTCCGACGGAGAAAACCTAGGCTGACGGCTGCTTGGTCTTCCTGAGATAGGGCAGGATCGTCTCGAAAGCGCCAAAACGCTTGACCGCATCTTCGTTCGAAACCGCGGCGGTGATGATCACATCCTCGCCCTGCTTCCAGTTGGCCGGCGTCGCCACCTGGTGCTTGGCCGTCAGCTGCATGGAATCGACCGCGCGCAGGATCTCGTCGAAGTTGCGGCCCGTCGTCATCGGGTAAGTCAGCACCAGCTTGATCTTCTTGTCCGGCCCGATGACATAGACCGAGCGCACCGTGGCGTTGTCGGCCGGCGTGCGGCCGTCCGACGTCTCGCCGGCGCCCGCCGGCAGCATGTCATAAAGCTTGGCCACCTTGAGGTCCTTGTCGCCGATCAGCGGGTAGTTCACCGTCTGGCCGGTCGCCGTCTTGATGTCGGCCTGCCACTTGTCGTGGCTCGCAACGGGATCGACGGAAATGCCGATGACCTTGACGTTGCGCTTCTTGAACTCGCCTTCGAGCCCCGCCATCGTGCCCAGCTCGGTGGTGCAGACCGGGGTGAAATTCTTCGGATGGCTGAACAGGATCGCCCAGCCGTCGCCGATCCAGTCATGAAACTTGATCGGCCCTTGCGTGGTCTCGGCGGTGAAGTCCGGCGCGATGTCGTTGATACGAAGGCTCATGGCGTTATTTCCCCAGCAACAGATTTCGTCAGGAGCGGCCGTGGACGGCGTCAACGCTCCGGCATTCCCGCATCTTAGCGCAAAAATCGCGGCTGCAGGACAATAGGAAACTATTATTGGCGACGGAACGAGCACTTTCGTTCTACGGACCGACGTTGGGCCGACAATCTTTCGTTTGTGCGGGGAAGGCTCAGGCCTTGTTGACCGCCAGCGACGTGGCCAGGTCTTCCATGCGCTGGGCGAGCGCGCCGAGCGCGCTGGTCAGCACGGTGTCGTTCTTGTCGGCCTTGGTCAGCGCTTCGTCGCGCGTCTTGCGCAGCGTCTGCACTTCGGTCTCCATGCCCTTGACCCGCTTCTGCAGCTCCGAAAGCTCGTCCATCACCATGATGCCGGCCATCACCGTCAGCCGCTGGTCGCCGATCTCGCCGAACGAATCCTTCAGATGCGAGACATAACGGTCGAACCGCTCGGCGAGGTCGATCAGGTGCTCTTCCTGACCCTCGTCGCAAGCCATGCGATACTGCTTGCCGTCGATGGAAACCGTGACCTGTGCCATGGCCTGCAGCTCCTACCTGTCCAGCACCGCGCGGATGGTTTCCATGGCGGTCACCAAGCGGCGCGACACTTCCTTGTTGGCATCTTCCAGCCGTTCGGCGCGGGCTTCGGAATTGTCGAGTTCCTGCGCCAGCCGTGAACGGTCGGCGTTCATGCGCTGCACCTCAGCCTCGGCTTCGGAATAGTCGCGCTCGTGCTCGAGCTTGGCCGCGACGGCGTTTTCCAGCCCCTCGATGGCCTTGCCCAGCCTGTGGATGACTTCCTTGAGTGTGGTTTCGCCGGTCATGGCCTTCGTCCTGTGCCCTGCCCATCACCGAATCGCTTCGCGTTCAGAACGCGTTAACAAGGAAACATTAGGCACCGGGTGAAGGCAAGGTCAACAAAGCTCTCGCGACTGTCCCCCGCTAACGCTAATGTAGGTCGCCCCATAAGGTCTCAAAGCCTTCACAAGACCGGCAAATGTGCAGCCGATTTGTTGACTAAAAGCCCGTGGCTGCTATGTGTCGCGCACTCTTTCCTGGGCTCTGCCAAGCCCACAAATCCCCACCCCGGAGGTACCATGACGTCGCGTGAACAACATGACCGGATGGCCAATGCGATCCGTTTTCTCTCCATGGACGCCGTCGAGAAGTCCCAGTCCGGCCATCCCGGCCTGCCCATGGGCTGCGCCGACATCGCCACAGTGCTGTTCACCCGCTTCCTGAAATATGATCCGAAGAACCCCCATTGGCCGGACCGCGACCGCTTCATCCTGTCGGCCGGCCATGGTTCGATGCTGCTCTACTCGCTGCTGCATCTGACCGGTTACGAGGACATGACCCTCGACCAGATCAAGCATTTCCGCCAGCTGGGTTCCAAGACCGCCGGCCATCCCGAATACGGCCATGCCACCGGCATCGAGACGACGACCGGCCCGCTCGGCCAGGGTCTCGCCAATTCGGTCGGCTTCGCGCTCGGCGAGCGCATCATGAACGCCGCCTTCGGCAACGACCTCGTCGACCACTACACCTATGTGCTGGCCGGCGACGGCTGCCTGATGGAAGGTGTTTCCCAGGAAGCCATCGCGCTGGCCGGCCACCTCAAGCTCAACAAGCTGATCGTCTTCTGGGACAACAACAACATCTCGATCGACGGTCCGGTTTCGCTTGCCGACAACACCGACCAGGTCGCCCGCTTCCAGGCCTCGGGCTGGAACGCCAGCCACATTGACGGCACCGACCCCGAGGCGATCGCCTACGCCATCGAAGCCGCCCGCCATTCCGACAAGCCGACGATGATCGCCTGCAAGACGACCATCGGCTTCGGCGCCCCGACCAAGGCCGGCACCAACAAGGCGCACGGTTCGCCGCTCGGCGCCGACGAGATCGCAGGCGCGCGGAAATTCTTCAACTGGGACTCGCCGCCCTTCGAAATTCCGGCCGACATTCTCGACGCCTGGCGCACCGCCGGCAAGGCCGGCGTCAAGCCGCGCACCGACTGGGAAGGCCGCCTGGCCAAGGCCAAGCCTGAGTTGAAGGCCGAGTTCGAGCGCCGCCTCGCCGGCAAGCTGCCGTCGAATTTCGATGCCGTCATTGCCGACTACAAGAAGAAGCTGTCGGCCGACAAGCCGAAGGTCGCCACCCGCAAATCGTCGGAAATGGCGCTGGAAGTCATCAATGGCGCGGTGCCGGAAACCATCGGCGGCTCTGCCGACCTCACCGGCTCCAACAACACCAAGACCAGCCAGACCAAGAACATCACGCCGGACGATTACGGCCAGCGCTATGTCCACTACGGCATCCGCGAGCATGGCATGGCGGCCGCCCTCAACGGCCTGACGCTGCATGGCGGCCTCATCGCCTATGGTGGCACCTTCATGTGCTTCTCCGACTATGCCCGTCCGTCGATGCGGCTGGCGTCGCTGATGGGCATCCGCTCGATCTTCGTCATGACCCATGATTCGATCGGTTTGGGCGAAGACGGCCCGACCCACCAGCCGGTCGAGCACCTGGCGGCGCTCCGCGCCATCCCCAACCACAATGTCTTCCGCCCGGCCGACGCGGTGGAAACCGCCGAATGCTGGCAGATCGCCATTGGATCGGAAAAGACCCCGTCCACCCTGGCGCTGACCCGTCAGAACCTGCCGACGGTGCGCACCGAGCACTCGGCCAGGAACCTCAGCAGCCAAGGCGCCTATGAACTGGCCGCGGCGAGCGGCGAAGCGGCGGTGACGATCTTCGCCACCGGCTCCGAGGTCGAGATCGCGCTCGGCGCCCGTGATTTGCTTGAAAAGCATGGGCACCCGACCCGCGTCGTCTCGGTGCCTTGCTTCGAACTGTTCGACCAGCAGAGCGACGCCTACCGCAAGGAGACGATCGGCAACGCGCCGATCAAGATGGCGATCGAGGCCGGCATCCGCCAGGGCTGGGATCACCTGATCGGCTCCAACGGCATCTTCATCGGCATGACCGGCTTCGGCGCTTCCGGCACCATCGAGCAGCTCTACCCGCATTTCGGCATCACCGCCGAAGCCGCGGCCAAGGCGGCGGAAGCCCGCCTGCACGGCAAGTAAGATCAGGGTCAGTCCCGCGCACCTCCAAGGCGGATTCGCGGGGCTGGACCAACCTAATCGATTTAAATTCGGCCTTCTGCGGCTGGATTCTTGTGCCATCCGCCGCTATGAAGCTGCGGACCCATCTGCCGCCTCCAGCTCCCAGGGAGAGTAAAATGACCGTCAGAGTTGCCATCAACGGATTTGGCCGCATCGGCCGCAACATCCTGCGCGCCATCCATGAATCCGGCCGCAAGGATATCGACGTGGTCGCCGTCAACGACCTCGGCCCGGTTGAGACCAACGCGCATCTGCTGCGCTATGACAGCGTGCACGGCCGCTTCCCGCACGAAGTGTCGGTCTCGGGCGACCAGATCACCGTCGGCAAGGAGACCTTCAAGGTCACCGCGATCAAGGACCCGGCGCAACTGCCGTGGAAGGAACTCGGCATCGACATCGCGCTCGAATGCACCGGCATCTTCACCGCCCGCGACAAGGCTGCCGCGCATTTGACCGCCGGCGCCAAGCGCGTCGTGGTCTCCGCGCCTGCCGAAGGTGCTGACCTCACCGTCGTCTACGGCATCAACCACGACAAGCTGACCAAGGACCACATCGTCATCTCGAATGCGTCCTGCACCACCAACTGCCTGGCGCCGCTGGCCGCAGTGCTGCACGAGACCGTCGGCATCGAAAAGGGCATGATGACGACGATCCACTCCTACACCGGCGACCAGCCGACGCTGGACACCATGCACAAGGATCTCTACCGCGGCCGCGCGGCTGCCCTGTCGCAGATCCCGACCTCGACCGGTGCGGCCAAGGCGATCGGCCTGGTGCTGCCCGACCTCAAGGGCAAGCTCGACGGCATCTCGATCCGCGTGCCGACCCCCAACGTCTCGGTTGTCGACTTCAAGTTCATCGCCAAGCGCGCCACCACCGTGCAGGAGATCAACGAAGCGGTGATCGCTGCCTCCAACGGCAAGCTCAAGGGCATTCTCGGCGTCACCCATCATCCGAATGTGTCGATCGACTTCAACCACGATCCGCGCTCGTCGATCCTGGCGCTCGACCAGACCAAGGTCATGGACGGCAACTTCGTTTCGGTGCTGTCCTGGTACGACAATGAGTGGGGCTTCTCCAACCGCATGGCCGACACCTCGGTCGCCTTCGGCAAGACCATCGCCTGACCTGAAGGCATCGTCTCGCAGCTTCGAACGCCCGGCTTGTCCGGGCGTTTTTCGTCAGGGCGGCGGGCAACGCGCGCCAAGCCGCCAAACGCCGGAAAATCAGCGGCATCAGGCAAAAAGCCATCCTTGCGCCTTGCACCGGCCATGCCTTCGCCCCACTCTCCCGTGAATCGGTAGAAAGAGGAATTCGAGGGGCAAATCACGGATGGAGCATGCGATCTATCTCGTCACGCTGGTCGGCACAGCGCTAGTCGTCGCCGCAGCGTTCTCGAGCCTGATCGCCTTCCGCTTCGGCGCCCCTTTGCTGCTGCTCTTCCTCTGCATCGGCCTCGCCAGCGGCGTCGATGGTCTCGGCATCGAATTCGACAATGCGCGCGTGGCATATTTTGCCGGCTCGCTGGCGCTGGCGGTCATCCTGTTCGATTCCGGTTTCGGCACGCCGCTCAACGCGCTGCGCCAGGCGGCCGGACCGGCGGTGTCGCTGGCGACCTTCGGCGTAATCCTGACCACTGGCCTGTTCGGCGCCGCCGCCTATTACCTGCTCGACCTCAGCTGGCTGGAATCCTTCCTGCTTGGAGCTGCCGTCGCCTCGACCGATGCGGCTGCGGTGTTCTTCCTGCTGCGCGCCGGCGAAATCAATCTGCGCGAGCGCGTGCGCGCGACACTGGAAGTCGAATCCGGCACCAACGACCCGATCGCCATCTTCCTGACCATCACGCTGGTCGAGATCATCGCCGCCCACGCCAATCCCGAGACCCATGTGCTGGTCACCGACCTGATCCTCGGCTTCCTCCTCAATATGGGGCTCGGCGCCGTCGTCGGCGTGCTTGGCGGGCTCGGCATCGTGCGCCTCGTCGACCGGCTCAACCTCGACCATGGCTTGCTGCCGATCTTCGTGCTGACCCTGTCACTGATGGTGTTCGCCGCCGCCGGCGCCATTGGCGGCTCGGGCTTCCTGGCGGTCTATCTCGCCGGGCTGATTGCCGGCAACTCCGACATCCGCGCCGTCACCATCCTGAAGCGCTTCCAGGACGGCATGTCGTGGCTGGCACAGATCATCATGTTCCTGATCCTCGGCCTGTTCGCGACACCCTCGCAGTTTCCGGCGATCATGGTGCCGGCGGTGCTGCTCGGCCTGTTCCTGATGTTTGTCGCGCGCCCTGTCGCCGTCTGGCTCTGCCTGATCCCGTTCCGCCTGCCGCGTCCCGAGATCGCCTTCGTCTCCTGGGTCGGCCTGCGCGGCGCCGTGTCCATCCTGCTTGCCATCACCCCACTGCTCGGCGGACTGGAGAACGGCCGCACCATCTTCAACGTCGCCTTCATCATCGTGCTGGTATCGCTGGTGGTGCAGGGCTGGTCGGTCGGTCCGCTGGCGCGCCGGCTCGGCCTGATCGTGCCGGCGAGGCTCGGGCCGCTCGACAAGGTCGAACTCGAACTGCCGGGCTCCGCCCACCACGAACTGCTCGCCTACCGCGTCGCGCCCGGCAGCCCGGTGGCGCGCGGCGAGCGCATCCCGCGCTGGGCACGGCCCTCGCTGGTGCTGCGCGACGGCCGCTCGATGCGTTTCCAGGACATGGGCCGGCTCGCGGCCGGCGACCAGGTCTACATCTTCGTGCCCGACCGCTATCCGCGCCTGCTTGACAAGCTGTTTGCCAGCCGCGCCGTAGTCGACCCCGAGGATGCCGACTTCTTCGGCGCCTTTGCCGTCGATCCCGCCCGCTCGGCCGCAGAGCTCGAGGCCGCATACACTCCGGGATTGAGCGAAGCCGAGCAGAAGCTCACCGTCGGCGCGCTGGTGACGGCGCGGCTCGGCGGCCATGCCGAATATGCCGACCGGGTGCTGATCGGCCCGATCGAATTGATCGTCCGCGACGTCGACGACAAGGGCAAGATCACCGGTCTCGGCCTCTCCTTCGAGCCGACCGCGCCGGTGGCGCGGGTTCCGGTGTTCCTGAGCGCCGGCGAGATCGGCGATCGGGTCTCCGCCTTCATCCGCAACTGGCACCAGCCGACCGAGACGCAGACTGCAGAGGCGATAGCCAATGAGAAGGCCCTTGAGCCGACGGCGGAAAAGATAACGACCGAAGGCTGACAAGCGATCGGTTCACGCTGACGTCCCGCATCATCACGACAGCCTTCGCCTTGATCTCAAAATTTAGCTCGCACCCCGGCTCAAGCCTTGCATCGTCATCGATGCGAGGTATGGTCCCGGCGATTTTTCACGGAAAGGTATCAGCATGGCCGCCTTCAAGACACTCGACGATATCGGCAATATCAGCGGCAAGCGCGTGCTGGTGCGCGTCGACCTCAACGTGCCCGTCGCCGACGGCAAGGTCACCGACGCCACCCGCATCGAACGCATCGCGCCGACCATCGCCGAACTGTCCGGCAAGGGCGCCAAGGTCATCCTGCTCGCGCATTTCGGCCGCCCGAAGGATGGTCCCTCGCCCGAATTCTCGCTGGAGCCGATCGCCAAGGCTGCCGCGGAGGTGCTTGGCCGCCCCGTCGGCTTTGCCGGCGACTGCGTCGGCGACACGGCGGGCAGTGCGGTCGCCGCCATGAACAAGGGCGATGTGCTGCTGCTGGAAAACACCCGCTTCCACAAGACCGAGGAGAAGAACGACCCGGCCTTCACAGAGCGGCTCGCCGCCAATGGCGATATCTTCGTCAACGACGCCTTTTCCGCCGCCCACCGGGCGCACTCCTCGACCGAAGGCCTGGCGCGGCTGTTGCCGTCCTATGCCGGCCGCACCATGCAGGCCGAGCTCGAGGCGCTGGAGAAGGGGCTCGGCAATCCGGTCCGCCCTGTCGTCGCCATTGTCGGCGGCGCCAAGGTGTCGACCAAGATCGACCTGTTGATGAACCTGGTGAAGAAGGTCGACGCGCTGGTGATCGGCGGCGGCATGGCCAACACTTTTCTCGCCGCGCGTGGCACCGCTGTCGGCAAGTCGCTGTGCGAGCATGACCTTGCCGCGACCGCCAAGCAGATCATGATCGAGGCCGCCGAAGCCGGCTGCGCCATCATCCTGCCTGTCGACGGTGTCGTCGCCAAGGAATTCAAGGCGGGCGCGGCCAGCGAGACCGTTGCCATTGCGGATGTCCCGGCTGACGGCATGATCCTCGATGTCGGCGAAAAGACCGTGAAGACGATCGTTGAATGGATCGACCGCGCCGCGACCCTCGTCTGGAACGGCCCACTTGGCGCCTTCGAGATCGAGCCTTTCGACCACGCCACGGTGGCTGCGGCCAGGCACGCGGCGGCCCGCACCAGGGCCGGCAAGCTGGTCTCGGTCGCCGGTGGCGGCGACACGGTGGCCGCCCTCAACCATGCCGGCGTCGCCGACGACTTCACCTATGTCTCGACCGCCGGTGGCGCTTTCCTGGAATGGATGGAAGGCAAGCCGCTGCCCGGCGTCGACGTGCTGAAGAAGCAGGCCTGATCGGACGAGGGCGTCAAACGAGGCGCTGGAAACTTTCAATCGATTCGAGCTTTCCGATGCCATTCCTTTGGCGGTAGACTTCCCTTAAGCGCGGAACAACACCGTCAAGGAGAAGCAAAAATGAGCGAACGTCTCGAAGACATTGCCGCCGCGATGGTGGCCGGCGGCAAGGGCCTGCTGGCCGCCGATGAGAGCTCCGGCACCATCAAGAAGCGCTTCGACGTCATCGGCGTCGAATCGACCGCCGATAGCCGCCGCGACTACCGCGAGATGATGTTCCGCGCCAAGGACGCGATGACGAAGTACATCTCCGGCGTCATTCTCTACGACGAGACCATCCGTCAGAAGGCTGCCGACGGCACGCCTCTGGTCGACATCATCAAGGCGGCGGGCGCCATTCCCGGCATCAAGGTCGATGCCGGCGCCAAGCCGCTGGCCGGCTTTCCCGGCGATACCGTTACCGAAGGCCTCGACGGCTTGCGCGAGCGGCTCGCGGATTATTACAAGCTCGGCGCCCGCTTCGCCAAATGGCGCGCGGTGATCGACATCGACACCGGCAAGGGCGTGCCCTCGGTCAATTCGATTGCCTCCAACGCCCATGCGCTGGCCCGCTATGCCGCACTGTGCCAGGAGGCCGGCATCGTGCCGATCGTCGAACCGGAAGTGCTGATGGACGGCGCGCACGACATCGACACCTGCTACGACATCTCGAAGGCAACGCTGATCAAGCTCTATGACGAGCTGCATGCGGCGCGCGTTGTGCTGGAAGGCACCATCCTGAAGCCGAACATGGTGCTGGCCGGCAGGAAGTCGGGCAAGGTGAGCAGCCCCGAAGAGGTCGCGGAAAAGACCATAAAACTGTTCCGCGAAACCGTACCGGCAGCGGTGCCGGGCATCGCCTTCCTTTCGGGCGGGCAGTCGGACGAGGAGGCGACCGCCAACCTCAACGCCATCAACGCCATCGGGCCGCATCCGTGGAAGCTGACCTTCTCCTATGGCCGCGCCTTGCAGGCCGCCCCGCAAAAGGCCTGGAGCGGCAAGGCATCGAACGTCGCCGCCGGCCAGGCCGCCTTCACCCATCGTGCCCACATGAACCATCTGGCGGCGCTGGGACGATGGACGGCGAGCCTCGAACAGGCCGCCTGAGCGCAGTCCTCCCGTTGTCATACAACCCGGGCCGATGCGCCCGGGTTTTGTTTATGACAAGGCGGGCTTGGGACGGAGTTCGCCCATCCTTATCTCCTTTTCGGCAAAAGCTGACGGCGATGTCGGTTCCTGCCCACCCCGAACGTCCTTGGGTGAACAGACAGGGAGAACTTCATGACTCGCAACAAGGTGGTTTCGCGTGAAGACTGGTTTGAGGCGCACAAGGCGCATCTGGCGCGCGAGAAGGAATTGACCCGGTTGCGCGAGCGCATCGCCGCCGAGCGGCGTGAACTGCCCTGGATGAAAATCCGCAAGGACTATGTCTTCGAGACCGAGCAGGATCCGAAGAACCTGGCCGGACTGTTCGGCGCCAACAGCCAGCTCATCGTGTACCACTTCATGATGACGCCAGGGTCGGATCATCGCTGCGAAGGGTGCTCCTTCCTTGCCGACCATATAGACGGCGCTGATCAGCATCTCAGGCACCACGACGTGTCGCTGGTGGTCGTTGCGCGCGCGCCGCTGGCGGAACTGCTGCCTTACAAGCAGCGTATGGGCTGGAAATTCGACTGGGTGTCGTCCTACGCCTCGGATTTCAACTTCGACATGCAGGTCTCCTTCACCGACAAGCAGATCGCGGCCGGCGACACCACCTACAATTTCGAGACGCGTCCGCGCACGTCAAAGGACCTTCCCGGCACCAGTGTTTTCTACAAGGAAGAGAACGGCGACATATTCCTTACCTTTATGTCGCGCGCCCGCGGCGGCGAGGCCCAGATCGGCACTTACGACTATCTCGACATGACACCGAAGGGCCGCGGCGAAAATGGCCCTTATCATAGCCTGATGGACTGGGTGCGGCTGCATGACGAATATCAGGACAAGCAGGCGGACAAGCCGAACTGCTGCGACTAGAAGCTCGTTCACCCCAGGCGAAACTTGCGCTAAGGCTGCCCCTGATCTCTAAACGATATCGCCATGCGCTTCCCGGCCCTTCTCACCTGGCTTGCCTACCCCGTTTATGTCTGGCAAGGGCTCGGCGTGCGCCGCCGCACCACCCGCATGCTGCCGGCACAAGGGCCGGTGATGCATGAGATATCCGGCAAGCCGCCGGCGATCTCGCTGCTGGTGCTGGGGGATTCCTCCGCCGCCTCGGTCGGCATCGGCAATTCCGAGGACGGGCTTGCCGCGCAGCTTGCCATGCTGATCGCAAAACGAACCGGCCTTGCCGTGCGCTGGCGCGCCGCCGGCTTCAACTCGGCAACGTCGGGCCAGATCCGCGACCACGTCCTGCCCAATCTGTCGTCCGATCCGTGGACGCACATCGTGCTCGCCATCGGCACCAACGACACCAAGAATTTCCACTCGGTACCGCGCTTCAAGAAGGAGTTCGGTGGCCTGCTCTACGCCCTGCGTGCCAAATGGCCGGAGGCGCGCGTGGTGTGGTCGCCGGTGCTGGAGTTCACCCGCGCGCCGGCCATGCCGCCGCTGCTCGGCAAGATACTCGAAATCCGCGCTACCGCAATGAACCGCATGGGCGAGCGCCTCTGTTTCGAGCGCGGCGCCGTGCCGGCGCCACGGCTGCCGATCACCAACCCTGAGGCCGGCTTTGCCTCCGATGGCTTTCATGCCTCGGAAGCCGGTTACCGCGCCTGGGCCGAACATCTGGTCGGATGGGTGCTCGCCGATTGACCTGAGGGGGCACATGCTCGGACTGGTGGGCTTCAGAGAACTGACGCGAGTATTTCCAAATACTGTTGATTGCAGCCTGCTTCCAATGGATCTGAGCCAGAATATCATCCAGCAGCAATGGATGAGCTACGGCCTGGATTCCGAAACCGGCAACGACACCTGCACGCTGACCGGCAACCGCGCCGAATCGAGCAAGCATGTCATTCCGGCCGGCCCGGCCAACGCCACGCCTTTTATTGCGGCGAACCTGCCGGAATTCATGACGACGCGCGGTGGCGATTACTTCTTCGTGCCCAGCCTCAACGCCATCCGGATGATTGCCATGGGAACGGTGGACCCGACCTGACCCTCAAGGCTATGCCCAGTGCCCCAGCGCACCCGCCAGCGCGATGGCCGCCATGGCGATCAGGGCCAGCTTCCAGAAATCGCCGCGCCGCTTCAGGCCCGGCCAGCCGAGCGGCTTGATCAGCTGAATGGCCATCATGCCGATGATGACGAGCGCGAGGAGTTTCGACATGCCCGCCTTTGAGCAGCATCGCGACAGGCTGTCAAAGCGGTTCTTGCATGGTCTCGGTCGACTTGGCCATTCCTGACAAAAGGCTCGTTTCCGAACCGACCGCCAAGCACCTCGCAGCTTTCTTCAACGAGCTGACATGCTCCTGACAGACTGCTGTCAGGAGGGGTATGCGATAGTGTCTCCATCAGAGAAGAGGAGATGGTCATGAACAGCTTTGGTATTTTGAACAGCGTACAGCACTATGTCGGCAAGATCCGCACGATGCGCAATGAAGTCCGTACCCAGCGCTTCCTGAACTCCTTGCCGGCGGACATCCGCAAGGACATTGGCTGGCCGGATATGTATGAGGGTCACAGCCGCATTCGCGAGATCTGAGGCGTTTTACATGACAATGCTTGGATGCGGACCCCGCAACGCCCGGATCATTGACATGGACCCCCGGGCGGCGACGCCTTGGGCTGGCGCAAAGACTTTTGGCGCCTGCTACGGACAATGCTGAAGGCTCCTGACAGAATGCTGTCAGGAGCACCATGCCATAAACGTGTCAGGAGACATGAATGGTGAAAAGCTGGAACGACAGGCTGAACACGCCGGGCGTCAACGGCGTGAAGCCGACGCCACGCACAATGGGCGACGTCGTCGAGGGCCAGCCGATGCTGGTGCCGACGGCCCGTCAGGTCGATGATTTCATCCGCACGATCCCCAACGGCCTCGAGATGGATGTACACGCCTTGCGCACCGCGCTCGCCATCGAGCATGGGGCGCAAGTGACATGTCCGGTCACCATCGGCTATCATCTGCGAACCGTCGCCGAAGCCGCCAATGAGGATCTCGAACGCGGCATGACGCTGAACGATATCACGCCGTACTGGCGTGTGCTCGACGTGAACACGCCGACAACGAAGAAGTTGTCCTTCGGCGCGGAATTCGTCGCCGTGCAGCGCAAGCGCGAAGGACTTAAACCATAATGCGTGTCGCCCAAAAGTGCGCAGCGGTTTTTGGGAGAACGACAAGCATAAAACAGGACATGGATGTCACCCGGAACCGGTTTTGGGACCATGACATTCATCGACAAGCAGCCGAGGGACCATACGATGCGACGTGCCGACAGGCTCTTTCAGATCGTGCAGCATCTGCGTGGCGGCCGGCTGGTCACCGCCCAGAAGCTCGGCACATGGCTCGAGGTTTCCGAGCGGACCATCTACCGCGATATCGCCGATTTGCAGTCGACCGGAGTGCCGATCGACGGCGAGGCCGGCGTCGGCTACATGATGAGGGAGGGTTTCGACCTTCCGCCGCTGATGTTCACGCGTGACGAAATCGTCGCGCTGGTCGCCGGCGCCCGCATGGTGCGGGCCTTTGGCGGCGCGGCCATGGCGCGTGCGGCCGACGAGGCGCTGGTCAAGATCGGCGCCGTCCTGCCCGACGCTGAGAAGGACCGCATCGCCCGCACCGAGATCCACACGCCGATGTGGGTGGTGAGCGACGCCGCGCGTGAGGCGATCGACGTGATCGAGCGCGCTGTCGAGAAGCGACAGGTGCTGACCATCGACTACCGCGACGAGGCCGGCCGCGGCACCGGGCGCGACATCCGCCCGCTCGGCCTTTGGTTCTGGGGCAAGGTATGGACGCTGGTTGCCTGGTGCGAGATGCGCGACGATTTCCGCGCCTTCCGCATCGACCGCATCGCCTCGGTGGTCATTGCCGGCCGCATCTTCAAGCCGGAGCGCGGCAAGCAGCTCGCCGATTTCTACCGCGCGGTCGAGCGCAGCGAGGATTATGGCATGACGCCGGACCGGGCGGCGCGCAGCTGAGATTTCGACAATCAGTTAAAAAGCCCGCTCGAAGCGGGCTTTTTTGTTGAACTGTCGCAAACCTCACTCGTCGTCCGCATCTTCCTTCTTGGACTTGAGCGCCGAGAGCTTGGCGAACACGGCGTTTGCGTCGAGCTCGGCATCCTCGTCCTTCGGCTTCTCCGGCGCCGGCACCAGGCGCTCGGTCACGGCAGCCGGCAGCAGCGTGTCGCCGACAGGCTGCGCCTGCTCGCGGCCGCGCGAGGCGCGGTTGACTTCCATGTCGAGGTCGATCTGCGAAGCGAGACCCAGCGTCACCGGGTCCATCGGCTGCAGATTGGCCGAATTCCAGTGCTTGCGCTCGCGGATCTGTTCGATCGTCGACTTGGTCGTGCCGACCAGGCGCGAAATCTGCGCGTCCTTCAATTCCGGATGGTTGCGGACCAGCCACAGGATGGCGTTGGGCCGGTCCTGGCGCTTCGACAGCGGTGTGTAGCGGGGACCCTTGCGCTTGGATTCCGGCACCCGCACCTTGGGGTCGGACAGTTTCAGGCGCTGGTTCGGATCCTTCTCGGCGCGCGCGATCTCGTCGCGGGTCAGCTGTCCGGTCATGATCGGATCCATGCCCTTGATGCCCTGCGCCGATTCGCCGTCGGCGATCGCCTTGACCTCGAGCGGATGCAACCCGCAGAACTGCGCGATCTGCTCGAAGGAAAGCGCGGTGTTGTCGACCAGCCAGACGGCGGTCGCCTTGGGCATCAGCAGCGTATTGGCCATTTCAAAAATCCTTCTCGTTCGCCCGCGTTCCCGCGCGGGCGGTGGTTTAGAGCCACCAAAATGGGAAATTCGCGGCCTGTATAACCGCTCCGCTGCCGTTTCGCAATGTTTTTGGCGCAGGGCGCAGCCGTCGGACACCGGACAGCGGGGGAGGCCAGGAGGACCTCGGCTCCGGCGATCATTGATGCCGAGTTGTACAGGGGGTCCAAAACGACAAAACCCGCCGGACAGGGTCCAGCGGGTTCGGAACCGGCGACGGGATACCGTCTGCGGCGGCTCTTGCTTCTGCCGCGTGGTCAGGCCTCATCGGCCGACCAGGCTTCGAATTAGATGGCCTTGCGGGCAATCCTCTCGATGTCGCCGCGGCTGATGCCGAGGTCGCTGAGCTGACGGGCGTTGAGCTTGTTCAGCTCGCGCACGGTTTCGTTGTACATACGCCAGTTACGGAAAGCGCGGATCGGGTTCATGGTTGTCCTCCAGTTGTTGGATCAAATCGTTTCGATGACGCTTAGATAGGCAGTGCTGCCCACGAATTGAACAGACGTCTTTGCATAGCCGCAATGCAAATGCTGCATTGCAGCATTAAGCTTCTGTTCATCTTGCCGACAGGCTGAGCGCGGAGCATGGCGCGAGGTTCAGGTCAGGCCGAGCCGAGAATGGCGGCTCCCGAGAACCGGAGCGGAGCGTACTTCAGTACGAAGCACCGGCCTACGCCGGCCGTAGCCTTAACTGCCGCAACCCCTCATGAGGGCTTCGGCCGGCGAAGGCCGGAAGCGCAGGGAGCCGCCATTCGCAGGCCGGCCTCACCTGAATCTCGCCCCATCTAGCCGACGTCGAGAACGATCTTGCCTATATGCTCGCCCTCTTCCATGCGCTCATGCGCCCGCCAGGCGTCGGTCAGCGGGAAGATCATGTCCATCACCGGCGCTACCTTCCGGGTGCCGAGCAGCGGCCACACCTGTGCTTCCAGTGCGGCGGCGAGCGCCGCCTTGAACTCGACCGTGCGAGGCCGCAGCGTCGAGCCGGTGTGGGTCAGCCGCTTGATCATGATTTTCGAGAAATCGGCGCTCGCCACCGCGCCGGCCTGGACGGCGATCTGGACGATCCTGCCCTCGACCGCGGCGGCCTCGTAGTTGCGCGCGATATAGTCGCCGCCGACCATGTCGAGAATGACGTCGGCCCCGTTGCCGCCGGTCGCATCCTTGACCGCCGCGACGAAATCCTCCTCGCGGTAGTTGATCGCCCGGTCGGCGCCGAGCTTCAGGCAGGCGTCGCATTTCTCCTTCGAGCCGGCGGTGGTGACGACATAGGCGCCGAAGGCCGACGCCAGCTGGATCGCCGTGGTGCCGATGCCCGATGAGCCGCCATGGACCAGCAGCGTCTCACCCTTTTTCAAGCCGCCGCGCTCGAACACATTGTGCCAGACGGTGAAATAGTTTTCCGGAACCGCGGCCGCCTCCGTGTGGGTGAAGCCGGCGGGCAGCGGCAGCACGCTGCCGGCATGAACCTTGACATATTCGGCATAACCGCCCCCCGGCGTCAGCGCGCAGACCCGGTCGCCGATGCGCCAGCGCGATATCTCGTCGCCAAGGGCGGCCACTTCGCCCGATGCCTCGAGACCGGGCAGGTCGGAAGCGCCGGGCGGCGCCGGATAGGCGCCCTTGCGCTGCTGCACGTCGGGGCGGTTGACGCCGGCCGCACGCACCCGGATCAGGATTTCGCCGGGACCAGGCACCGGCACGTCGCGCGTTTCCGGTTTCAGCACCCGCGGCCCGCCCGGTTGCGAGATTGCAATGGCCGTCATCGTGGCTGGAATTTTATGTCCGCTCGCCATGAAATTTCCCGTCTCGGTCCGCCGGCTGCCAGCTTCTTGCCGGCTGTTTGCATCTACGCCCCTGCCCTATGTATGCTGATTGCCGGATCAGGCAAATGGCCAAATCAGCCCCAATACTGAATAGGGAGGAGCGACGATGGCGATCTTCGACGACGAACCCAAGAAGAAAGCCCGCCCGCATGAGATCGGACAGGATCTGTCGCTGCTTTCGGTCGGTGACCTGACCGAACGGATCAGCATCCTGCGCGAGGAGATTGCCCGGCTCGAAGCCGAGCTCCAGACCAAGGGCAGCACCAAATCGGCGGCCGAAGCCCTGTTTCGCCGCGGCTAGTTTTCGCGTTAGTTTCGGCGTTGAGCATCCGCCGCCGAAAAGCCCGAATGCGCCTGTCTTCAGACCCCGCCACCGAATCTCCAGACGGATCAAACAATGTTTGCAAGCTACAGGCCGATCCTCTCGCTGCTTCGCGGCACCGCTTTCCTGCTCGCGGCTTCGGGATTGCACGGCCTGTTGTTGCCGTTGCGCGGCCAGCTCGAAGGGTTTTCGACCGCATCGCTCGGCCTGATGGGCACGGCCTGGGCCGGTGGCTTCGTCACCGGCTGCTTCTTCGCACCGCGCCTGGTGCGCCGCGCCGGCCACGTCCGGGCGTTCGGCGCCTTTGCCGCTTCGGGCGCCATCGTGGCGTTGCTTACCGGCCTGATCATCGACGAATATGTCTGGATCCTGCTGCGCGCCTTCACCGGCTTCACCATGGCCGGAGCCTTCATGGTCATCGAAAGCTGGCTGAACGAGAAGGCCACCAACGAGAACCGCGGCACCGTCTTCGGCCTCTACATGATGGTCACCTATGCCTCGATCATGGGCGGCCAGATGATCGTTGCCGGCGGCGACGTCAGATCGGCATCGCTGTTCATGATCACCGGCATATTGTTCTGCCTGTCGCTGATCCCGACCGCGGTGTCGTCGGCTTCGTCTCCCAAGCCTTTGCAGGACGTCAAGCTCGACGTCAAAGGTCTCTACGCCAACTCGCCGGTGTCGGCGATCGCCTGCCTGTTGGTCGGCATCGCCAATGGCGCCTGGGGCACGCTTGGCGCCGTCTACGGCGCCCGTATCGGCATCTCCACCGCCCAGATCGCACTGATGATGAGCCTTGTCGTTATTGCCGGCGCGGCCATGCAGCTTCCGGCCGGACGCCTCTCCGACAAGACCGACCGCCGTTTCGTGCTGGCGGGCGCGGCTTTCGGCGCCGCACTGTTCGCCATCCTGATCTTCCTGTTCGAACCGCGTTCCGCCGTCCTCGTCATTGTCTTCGCCGCCGCCTACGGCGCCTTTGCCTACACGCTCTATTCGATCGCCGTGGCGCATGCCAACGACCACGCCCGATCGGAGGATTTCGTCAAGGTCTCGGGCGGCCTGCTGCTTCTGTATGGCTTCGGAACCATGATCGGGCCCTTGCTGGCTGCCGCCCTGATGGGCTGGCTCCGCCCCGAAGGCCTGTTCCTGGCCACCGCGCTGGCGCATCTCAGCCTCGCCGCCTACACGCTGCTGCGCATCAGCCGCCGCGCGCCGGTGCCTATCGAAGACCGCGACGCCTTCAAGACCCAGCCGGCCGATCGCTCGGTCACCCCTGAAGCACTGCGGCTCAGAAAAGCGGAAGCCGACGGTTGAGATTTGAAAAGCTTTGCCCCACAAGTATAGGCATGATGTTTTCTGACGCCTTCATGGCGATTGCCGACCCCAACCGGCGCTATCTTCTGGAAGAGCTCCGGCGTGGCCCGAAAACCGTCAACGAACTGGCTTCGGGCCTGCCAGTCTCCCGCCCGGCCGTGTCCCAGCATTTGAAAGTGTTGCTGGACGCCGGTCTGGTTCAGGCCAAGGCCGAGGGCACGAGGCGGGTCTATACAGTCAGCAGTGGCGGCTTCCTCAAGCTCAATATTTGGCTTGATCAGTTCTGGGAAGCATAGGCCGCGATTCCAGCTCGCCTCCCTGGCTTTCAAGTGTCCGTTGCCAGCGCCTTGCCCAGCGCATCGAGCAGGAATCCGGTACCATGCTCGCGCGATGACGGTGTGTCGTGCCCATCGAGAAACGCGCCCTGCTCGGTGAGCACCAGACGCGTGCCCGTGCCTTCCGGGCGAAGCTCAATTGTCGCCAGCGAAACCGAGATTCTGACATCACCGAACAGCATGTCGTAGCTGTAGACGATGCGCTGGTTGGGCACGATGTCCTGATAGGTGGCGGTATAGGTGTGGATCGGCCCGTCCTTCGGCCCGCCGGCATTGACCTCCTGGCCGCCGACGCAAAAATCCATTTCGTGCCTGTGGGTCATCGGGTTGTCGGGGTCGGCGAACCAGCGCCGCTTGGCGGCCGGATCGCTGAGCGCGAAATAGACTTTCGCCGGCGCAACTGGATAGAGGCGCTCGAGGACGAAGGTGGAGTGGACGACGGATCGTTCGGCCATGGTCGGGTCCTCTTGGTCAGCTTGATGGTTTCTGCGCGACGAAGACGCCGTCGCGATAGGACGCGCCGAAATAGACTTCGACGGCGCGCAACCTGTCGCCATGGAACAGATGCAGTTCGGTGTTGCGGAAGGTCTTTCCGTCCGCCGTCTCGCAGCGATAGAGGACAAAGGCGGCGTCCTCGTCCTCGCATATCCGCTCGATGACGATCGAGCTGAAGGCCGGGCTGTCCGGCCAGCAGCGCTCGAAATAGGTCGCACGGTCGATGGCGTCGTCATAGGGGCTGGTGAAGGTGAAATCGTCGGCGAGCACCGCCGCGACGGCAGCCTTGTTATTCGCCTGGTAGGCGGAAAAATAGCCGCGGATCAACTCCGCTCTGCTTTTGCCGGGCATGGTCATTTCTCCTCTGCTTCAGGTCATTCGGTCCCGGCGAGAAAATCGCCGAGCCGGTCGAGCCGACGCTCCCATGTCAGCCGCCGTTCGTTGATCCAGTGTTCTGCGCTGCGCAGCGCCTGCGGCGCGATCTGGCAGGTGCGCACGCGGCCGAGCTTTTCCGAGCGCACCAGCCCGCTTGCTTCGAGCACGTTGAGATGCTGGACGACGGCCGACAGCGACATCGCCAGCGGTTCGGCCAACTGGCTGACCGAGGCCGGCCCACGCGACAGCCGTTCGACCATGCTGCGCCTGGCCGGGTCTGCGAGCGCCTGGAACATCAGGTCGAGCTGGGCGGGATCGTGCAGCATCGCGATCAGCCGTTATTGTAGGGAAAGAACTTGAAGTAGGGCTGCGCCTCCTCGACCACCCGGGCGAAGGACGGCCGCTTGAGCAGGCGGTCGTGGTAGTGTTTCAGGGCCGGATAGCTGTCGCCGAATGGCTCGACCTTGTTGGCGTAGAACAGCGCCGGCGAGGCCGCGCAGTCGGCCATGGTGAAGGTAGGCCCGGCCGCCCAGAGTTTCGAGCGCATCTCCTCCTCGATGATCGCATAGGCGTTGCGCAGTTGCGCGCGCGCCTCATCGACCCCGAACGGATCGGTCTTGTCCTGCGGGCGCAACCTGTCGCCGACGATCTTCTGCATCGGCGCCTGCACGTAGAAATCGTAGAAACGGTCGGCCTGGCGGACCTGGAGAGCAAGGTCGGCCTCGGCCGGGATGAGCTCGACCGGCCCGGGATAATGCGCGGCCAGATATTCGATGACGATGGTCGATTCCAGCACCGTGCGATTGCGTGCATCGTCACGCAGCGCCGGCATCTTGCCGGTCGGCGACACCTTCAGGAACGCTGCCCGCGACTGCTCGTCGCCGAGGTCGACGATAACCGGCGTGAAGGGCGTATCGTTCTCGTAAAACGCTATCAGCGGTTTCCAGCAGAACGATGCCAGCGGATGGAAATGGAACGTCAGGGACATTTTTTGCTCGTCTGTTTGCGGTTCGTGGATGCTGGAGCGGTGCCAGCCAGCGCCAACACTGAAGCATTTACTTAACTATTTCCGTGAGGCGAATGTGTCAAGGTTCGAGACTGTCTTCAGGGCTTGGTATGCGTGACGATGGCGGCAACGATCGTGCCCCAGTCGTCGGGATGCAGTTCGTGGCCACCGCCTTCGACGCGGACAAGCCGCCCGCCGGCAACAGCGTCGGCAAGGGCTGCGCCATGCTCGACCGGAAAGATCGGATCCGATGTCCCGTGAATGACGAGCAGCGGAACCTTGATCTCGCGCAGGCGTCCTTTCAAATCCTCGCCGCTCTTCAGCATGAAATGGTTAGTCGCGCTCAGGAAGCCGCCGGATCGGTCGTAGTCCTGTTGGACGAACGCGCGCATCGCCTTCTCGTCGAAGGGATGCGCGGTGCTGGCGATCGCACGCGCATCCTTGACGACGAAGCCGATCACCTGGTCGCGGTTCGACCAGTCGACCCTGGCGCCATCGGCCGAGTGCTCCATATAGGCTTCGGTCGTCCCCGGCAGCTGCGATGTGTCGATCCCCACCGGCGAACTGCTGATTACGGTCAGCGAGATGACACGCAAGGGATGTTTCAACACCAATCGTTGCGCGATCATGCCGCCCATCGACATCCCGATCACATGCGCCTTGCCGATGCCGCAACTGTCGAGGACGCGCACCGCATCGTCCGCCATGTCGTCGAACGTATACGGCGGCTCGCCCGGCGTATATTTGGTCGACAGGCCGGTGTCACGATTGTCGTAGCGGATCACGAAGCGGCCTTCGCCGGCGAGTTTTTTGCAGAGCGCCTCCGGCCACCAGAGCATCGAGGCCATGGCGCCCATGATCAGCAGAATGGCTGGATCTCCGGGATCGCCAAACGTCTGGGAGACGATTTCGGGTGCTGCGGCCCTTGTCATGGGACTCTCCTCCTATCGGCCAATCAAAGGCCAATCAAACTGGTTGCATTTTGCAATCGGTTGCACGATAATAAAACTGATACGATAATGCAACCGGTTTTTTGAGGAGAGTCGGATGAAAACCGAACACCGCTCGGGATGCCCGATCAATCTGTCGCTGGAAGTGTTCGGCGATCGCTGGAGCCTGATCATCCTGCGCGACATGATTTTTGGCGGCAAACGCCACTTTCGCGAACTGCTCAACGGCTCGATCGAGGGCATCGCTTCCAACATCCTGGCCGACCGGCTGAAGCGGCTGATGGAACTCGGCATGCTGACCAAGGCCGACGACCCCTCGCACAAGCAGAAGGCGATCTACAGCCTGACCGAGATGGCCATCACGCTGGTGCCGATCATGGCGCATCTCGGCGCTTGGGGCCGCGTCTGGCTGCCGGTGAGCGAGGAGCTTTCGATCCGCGCCGAACTGCTGGAGAAAGGCGGGCCGCCAATGTGGGAGCAGTTCATGGACGAGTTGCGCCACGACCATCTGGGCACGCCTGTCGCCACACCCGCGCGGCCTTCCGTCCGCGCTACATTGCAGGCCGGATATGAGGCGGTGGTCGCCCGCAAGGCGTCGAGCGGCATCCAGGCCCCGGCCGCTTGACCAACTTATTTCCCCATTATCAGGCCGGCTCTGCTATCAAGGGGCTGAAAAACATAATTTACGGGATTGGATAACGCTCTTGGTCGAGAACTCTAAGGATACTGCCCGCGCCCGGGCGGATATGCGTTTCAAGAAGCAGGAAGAGGCCGCCACGGTGCGGCAAAAGGCGATGGCGGAGTATGTCGCCGAGGCCGACGCCCGCCAGGCCAAGACCAACAAGCTCCGGGCATTGCGCCTTGCCAAGGAAGCGGAAGACCTCGCCAACGCCCCCGCCGCTCCGGTCAAGAAAGCGGCCCGAGCCAAGAAAAAATAGCGCGGCCTTCTTCATCGACGCCCGATCTGGATGCCGGCGGGATCGTATCCGCCATGTGCCACGATCCGCAAAAGCCCGCCATTCCGCTTTCCCGCGCGAAGCATTTCAACCGCAACCGGGATTTCGCATCCCGCATGTCAGGTCGATGATTGACGCGTTTTGATCAGGAGACAGCCATGACCGCACTGACCCTCGAAAAAGCCAAGCACATCATCGACGCCGCCTTCGCCAAGGGCGCCGAGATGAAGCTTAAACCGCTCGGCGTTTCCGTGCTGGATGCCGGCGCGCATCTCGTCGCCTTCCAGCGTCAGGACGGCGCCTCGTTCCTGCGCCCGCAAATGTCGGCCGGCAAGGCCTATGGCGCGCTCGCCATCGGCATGGGCTCGCGCCGTGTCGAGGCTTTCGCCAAGGAGCGGCCGCATCTCGTCGCCGGCATTTCGGACGTCTCGGGTGGACGCGTGTTGCCGGTCGTCGGCGGCGTGCTGATCCGCGACAAGGCAGGCGCCGTCATCGGCGCCGTCGGAATTTCGGGCGATACGTCGGACAATGACGAGGCCGCCGCCATCGCCGGCATCGAAGCCGCCGGCTTCACCGCCGATCCGGGCTGAGGGGGAGCTTCGTCATCCCAGGGCGAAGCAGGAGCGAAGCTACGCGGCGCAGACCCCGGGATGACGACCAGAAAGAGCAGCCACGCCAATCGCGAACGGATGCGACCATCCAACGAAGGCGGCTAGTTCAAATTTATGTCTCTACTCGCCGACCGCATCGACACCGAAAACCCGGCCAGCACATCGAACAAGGCGATCACCATCAGCGTGAAGAAGACGGAGTGCGCCGCGCCCTTCACCAGCAGGAACTCGACCAGGAACGCCACGAAGACCAATGTCGACAACAGATGGTCCATGATCGAAGCGTTGGTGGTGCGCACCGACTTCACCATTTCCAGGAACAGGAAGACCAGCCCGATCACCACCATCAGGTCGCCGAGCGTCATCGAGAACACCCCGCCCGACATCATGCTGAACGAGAAGATCTCGGTCGCCCACGGATCGTCGCCGCTGCCGAATATTCCGAGGAGTCCGAGATTGTAGGCCACGAAGGGCACGATCAGCAGCGGGATGGCACCGAACATCAGGCGTCTCCTCTAGCAATTCCAGGAAAGCGGTTTCCCAAGGAATTGCCTAAACAATGGGGGCACCTTCTGTAGAATGCCCCGCAGGCACGCCGTCAAGATTTTTCGCTAGCGCCCGCAAACACGGAAAAAGACCGCGCGAAACAACCCTGTCAGCCACAGTTGCCCCGGCTGACCACCGACACGCCGGGATTCAGCGCTTGAACTGGCCTGTCCGCACGGCGGCGCCGATAGCGTTGAGGATGAAAAGGCCGGCGGTCATCGAGGTGATCTCGTTGACGTCGCGCGCCGGCGCGATCTCGACGATGTCGATGCCGACGACACGTCCCTTGGCGAACAGCCCCTTGATCAGTTCGATCGTCTGCCGGTAGCTGATGCCGCCAGGCGCCGGGCCTTCGACCGCCGGCATGACAGCGGGATCGAGACCGTCAGCATCGATGGTCAGGTAATAGCGGCCACGGTCCGGGATGCGCTTGAGCAGCGCCGCCGTACCGATATCCTGCCATTCATTGGCGGTGACGATGTTGGAGCCGTAGGCGCGGGCCGCCTCGACCTCCTCGAGCCGGGCGCTGCCCTGGCCGCGGATGCCGAGCTGGAAAATCCCGGCTATATGTGCCATCTCCGAAGCGCGGCGGATGGGGCTGGAATAGCCTTCCCTGACCCCGTTGACATTGTCGCGCCAGTCGAGATGGGCATCGATCTGAACCAGGGTGATCGGCCCTTCGCCGTCAAGCGCCCGCAGGATCGGGATTGGAATGCCGTGATCGCCGCCAATGGTGATCGGCAAGGCGCCGGCGACGCGGATCTTGCGGATCGCCGTTTCGGCCAACCTGTAGTGGCTGCCGGCGGCATCGCCGGGGACATCGCCGACATCGACCACCTTGACGTCCTGCCCGTCGAACAGGGTTCCGCCAATGTCGAAATCATAGCGGTCGAGCCCGAGGCTGATGCGCTGCGAGGCGCGCCGCACCGCGGTCGGCGCGTTGGTCTGGTCGTTGACCAGCTCGTCGATCGTGTAGGGACTGCCGTAAGGCATGCCGATGATGGCGACATCCGCCTTCAGCGCATCGAGGTCCTCGACCAGCGGGAAGTTCATGAAGGTCTGGAAGATATCGCGGGGTGCTGTGGTGAGCTTGGTCATGCGGTCCCTCTGAAGCCGGTCGATCATCGCGCGGAAGCGCCGCGACAAGGCATGCGGACTCAATACAGCACCGCCGCCGCAGCTTGTATCGCCACGGGCGCCCGGTCTTTGGCATAGTTGGCGGCGCGGCGCACCAAACGCAAAAAAACCGGCCAATGGCCGGTTCTTTTGGCATTCAAACCCTTCGAAAGCTGGTCTCAGCTTTCCTTGGGCGTCAGCACCTGGCGACCGCGATACATGCCGGTCTTCAGGTCGATATGGTGCGGGCGGCGCATTTCGCCGGAATTCTTGTCCTCGACATAGGTCGGGGCCTTGAGAGCGTCGGCCGAGCGGCGCATGCCGCGCTTGGACGGAGAGGTTTTTCGTTTCGGAACGGCCATGGATATGCTCCACTACATGGTCAAAATGCCCCGATAGCCCTCGTGAAAGGGCCGCGTCAGGGCCATAATCTGAGAAAGTCGGGTGCCTATACACGCCCTGCGCCGTTTTGGCCAGCACCGTGGCGATTTTTTTTGAGGCGGCAGCGGTTCGACCTAATCAAGACAACCGACATACGCGCCCGAACGGCCGGCGCGGCGTTCGATCAGCGACGCCAGCCGCCGCAGACCCGGACCGGGCTTGGCCGGATTGCGGGCGATCGGATTGGGCAACGAGACGGCGAGCAATGCCGCCTGCCGCCGCGACAGCTGTTTGGCCGAAACGCCGAAATGATGCTGGGCCGCCGCCTCGATGCCGTAAATGCCCGGCCCCCATTCGGCGATGTTGAGATAGATTTCCATGATCCGCCGTTTCGACATCACCGCATCGAAATAGACGGCCAGCGGCAGTTCGACCACCTTGCGCACCGAGCCCAGCGGCCGCGACCACAGGAAAAGGTTCTTCACCGTCTGCATGGTGATGGTCGAGGCGCCGCGCGTCGCCTCGCCGGCCAGCGCATCGTCGACGACGCCGCGCAATTCGCCAAGATCGATGCCGCGATGGAAGCAGAACTGACCGTCCTCCGACATGATCACCGAATTGGCCAGCACCGGCGACACATCGTCGATCGACACCCAACGCCGGTCGTAACCGGAGAAGGTCGTGAGGTCTTTGACCATCAAGGTCGATATCGGATGCACGAAGGACGGCAGATAGAGGAAGGTCAGCACAATGGGTATCGCCGCCAGCACGACGGCGACAACCAGGCCGCGCCGTGCCAGGCGCTTCAGACCGGCGCGGTTCACGCGCCTTGGTCGCGCCATCTCAAACCCTTCGGTTTCATGATCGACGATCGGTTCCGTCAAGCCGCCCCCACCCGCGCCACTCTCCCGCCTCCGGCATAATGGCGCGAGGCTTCTTGCGCAACGTCTGAGTGTCGGCTACCGCTCCCGGCCATGACGAAAGACGAGCAATTGGCCTTTGAGGCCGCACTTCTGGGGCGGGCGGCGGCGATCGAGGCCGGGCTCAGGCTGCTGCTCGACGGCCGCACGCTTGCCGGCGAGATCGCCCGACCGGAGCGTCTGATGGCGGCCATGCGCCATGGCGTGCTGAACGGCGGCAAGCGGCTGCGCCCCTTCCTGGTCATGGAAAGTGCCGCCCTTTTTGGCGCCGATGGCGAGGCGGCGATGCGCGTGGCGGCGGCGCTCGAATGCGTGCATTGCTATTCGCTGATCCATGACGATCTGCCTGCCATGGACGACGACGATCTGCGCCGCGGCCAGCCGACCGTGCACAAGGCCTTCGATGAAGCTACCGCCATACTTGCCGGCGATGCGCTTCTGACGCTTGCCTTCGATGTCCTCGCCGATGAGGCGACGGCGCTGCCGGCGGAGCGCAGGGCGGCGCTGGTGCTGGCGCTGGCGCGCGCGGCCGGCACTGGGGGCATGGTCGGCGGGCAGACGCTCGATCTCGAAGCCGAGCGCAGCAGGCCGGACGAAGCCGGCATTATCCGGCTGCAGGCGATGAAAACCGGCGCGCTGATCCGCTTCGCCTGCGAAGCCGGCGCGATCATTGCCGGCGCCGCACCGCAGGACCGCGACCGGCTGGCCGAATTCGGCTCGGCGGTCGGGCTTGCCTTCCAGCTCGCCGACGACCTGCTCGACCTGACCGCCGATGCCAGCCAGATGGGCAAGGCGACCGGCAAGGACGCAGCCGCCGGCAAGGCGACGCTGGTGGCGCTGCATGGCGCGAACTGGGCGCGCAGCCAGCTCCATGGGCTGGTCAAGCAGGCCCATGAATTGCTTGAGCCTTACGGTGAACAGGCAGCCTTGCTGAAGGCAGCGGCAAGCTTCGTGGCAATCCGGAACAACTGAGGTTTGGGCAATCGGATGCCGAACCGTTTTCGGAATTTGTCGGCCTTGCGCTGCCTTGCTTGGTGTCTCTCAAATGCCCCAAAGCAACTGGGCGCGCTATCTGACCTTGACGACGACCTTGCCCTTGGCGCGTCCTGTTTCGACGTAAGCCAGCGCCTCATTGGTCGCTTCAAAAGGAAAGACCCTGTCGACGACCGGGCGAATCGCCCCATCTTCGATGAGGGACGTGATTTTGCTCAGTTGCTCACCTTGCGCCGACATGAACAGAAACGAAAATCCCACGCCCCGGCGCTTGGCTTTGGTCCTGATACCACGGCTCAGCAGGCGCAGCAGCAGCCTTAGCACCACGTTCAGTCCCTGTTTCCTGGCAAATTCGGGATCCGGAGGACCGGAAATCGAGATGAGCTTCCCACCCGGTTTCAGCACAGTCAGGGATTTCTCAAGCGTCTTGGCGTCCTGGCTGTTCAGGACGACGTCGTAGCCCGACAGGATTTTCTCGAAGTCGTCCTTCCTGTAGTCGACGACGACATCGGCGCCGAGATCCCTGACCAGATCGTTGCTTGCCGCGCCCGCTGTTGTCGCAACGATCGCGCCGAGATGCTTTGCCAACTGGATGGCGAATGTCCCCACGCCGCCGGAGCCAGCCTGGATGAAGATCTTCTGGCCTGTCTTCAGACCCGCCCTCTCGATGAGAGCCTGCCAGGCGGTCAGACCGACCAGCGGGATCGAGGCCGCCTCTTCCATGCTGAGGTTCGCCGGCTTCAGCGCCACGTCGGCTTCATCGATTGCGATGAATTCGGCGAATGTCCCGATCCGGCCGTCGCGCGGCCGCGCATAGACGGCGTCGCCGGGTTTGAATTTGCGGACTTTCGAGCCCACCCTGACAACCCTTCCAGCCACGTCGTGACCGAGAATGAAGGGCCGGCGATAGGGAAGGATGAGTTTGAATTCACCGGTTCTGATTTTGGAATCCAGCAGGTTCACTCCTGCGGCATGGACCTCGACCAGGACGTCATTGTCCAGCAGTTCCGGCTCCGGCATCTCGGCCAGCCGCAAAATGCCTTTCTTGTTATATTTGTCGACAACGAATGCCTTCATGGCAGTGACTTTCTGAAGTGCCTGTTGGTGTGCCGTTTGTGCGTGAAATTCTCCGTCCCGCCGTTGTTCAGACCGGCAAGCGGAACTGCTTGCGCAAGGTCTTGTCGAACATCTCCGCGGGGGCGAAGCGGCGCAGCAGGCTGACCTGGCGCGCTGCCTTCCCTGCGGTATAGCGCCGTCGCGGACGGGCGTCGGTCGCTGCCTTGACGACCACATCCGCCACCACTTCCGGCCGATCGGCTTTGGGCATCACATCGGCAAGCAGCGCCTTGAGACCGGCGCGCGCCTGATCGTAGTCCTTCAACAGGGAATCCGGCTCGATGCCGTTCTGGTCGAAGACGGTGCGCACGAATGCCGGCTCGATGACCGAGACGCGAATGTTGAAGGCGCGAACCTCATGATCGAGCGATTCCGAATAGCCCTCCAGCGCGTGCTTGACCGCCGAGTAGTGCGCTGAGTATGGCGCGGGCACCAATCCTAGAATCGAGCCGATGTTGACGATGCGCCCTTGGCCGCGGCGCCGCATCGACGGCAACACCGCATTGGTCATGCGCATGACGCCGAACAGATTGACGTCGAACAGAGCCTGCACCTGTGCGACCGAAGATTCCTCGGCGCCGCCAAGCAGGCCGACACCGGCATTGTTCACCAGCAGATCGATACGACCGGTCTGGGCCAGCACGGTTGCAACGAGGGCGCTGACGGACTCCCCGTCGGTCACGTCGCAGGTCAGCATGGACACCTTAGCCGGGCCGTTGCCGGCCTTGCTGCGGCTTGTCCCGAAGACGGTATACCCCGCCCGCGCCAAGGCCTCGGCACTGGCGCGGCCGATGCCCGAAGAGGCTCCGGTCACGACTGCGGTCTTTCCAGAGTTCGCATTCATTTTTTATGCTCCAAAGCCACTGGGGCTAGCTTTCGTTCGCTGGTTGAATTATGATCATAATATCACATTACGATCGTAATGCAATAGCAGAAAGGAATAGCAGCCATGCGCTACGAAAAGGGCCGAAAGGACGCCTCCCGCGATCGCATCGTGGAGGTCGCAGCCCAGCGTTTTCGCGGTGACGGCATCGCCGCGTCTGGACTGGCAGCCATTATGGGCGACGCCGGGATGACGAACGGAGCCTTCTATCCGCATTTCCAATCCAAGGCGGAGCTTGTGCGTGAAAGCCTGGTAGCGGCGCTAGAGAGCCAGGTGCAGCAACTGCAAGAGGTATTGGCCGCCGGTGGTCCGGAGATGGGGATAGCGGCGTATCTGTCAGCCGGGCACCGGGACAATCCGGGAACGGGCTGCGCCAACGCCGCGCTGCTCCCGGAACTCGCGCGTCAGCCGCTCGAAACGCGACAAGTCTATACCGAACGCTTGCTGGTTCTGGTGCGTCAGCTGTCTGCAGCGCTTCCGCAGGCCAGGGATCCGGAAGGCGTTGCCATGGGCGTCTTTGCGACCCTCATCGGCGCGCTTCAACTGGCCCGCGCGGTGGCAGGGACCGAATTGTCGGATCGCTTCCTTGCGGCAGGAGCAGATGCCGCGCGCAGGCTGATCCAGCCACGTGACGGGGAGAAGGCATCCTAGAGGTCGTGGCGGCAGCGGCAAAGGGCAGCCCTGACATCGTCCTCGGGTCGCACACAGGAAGGGCCGGCTTTTGGAGGCGGGCCGAACCGGTATTTCGCTCCGATTCAATCGGGTCTAACGCAGATGCCTGAGCTTGTCGGGATTGCGCATGACATAGACGGCCGCGATCTTCCCGTCCTCGATGTCAAGCGCGGTCGTCTGCAGTTCGCCATCGGCCTCCCGCGTGACGAACCCCGGCAGTCCATTGACGAAGCCGATGCGCACCAGCGTCGAGCGATTGTCGCGCAGCCAGGCCGCGACTTGCGCGTATTGCTTCATGACGGCGTCGAAGCCCAGCACCGGCGCCAAAGCCGCCGGACGCTTGCCGCCGCCATCGGCATGAGCGCTGACATCTTCCGTCAGCAGCGCGCCGAGCGCCTCCATGTCGCCGCTGCGCGATGCCACGAAAAAGGCTTCGGCGATCTCCAGGCCACGCTGCTTCTCCACCTTGAAGCGAGGCCGCGCCTCGCGGACATGGCCCCGTGCGCGAGCGGCAAGCTGGCGGCAGGCGGCTGAATCGCGCTCGATGGCGGTCGCGACCTCCTCGAATTCCAGTCCGAACACATCGTGCAGCAGAAAGGCCGCCCGCTCGAGCGGCGAAAGCCGCTCCAGCGCCAACATCAGCGGCAAGGTGACATCTTCAAGATCGTCCTCTTCGACGATCGGCTCGGGCAGCCAAGGGCCGATGTAGGTCTCGCGCTGGCGCCGCGTGGATTTGAGCTGGTCAAGGCAAAGCCGCGTCACCGTGCGGCGCAGGAACGCTTCTGGCTCGCGAACCTGCGAGCGGTCGGTCCCCATCCAGCGGATGAAGGCATCCTGCACGACATCCTCGGCGTCGCTCACCGAGCCCAGCATGCGATAGGCGACCCGCATCAGCTTCGGACGCAGCGGGCCGAAGCCCGCTGCCGCGTCGTCGGGTGCCGTCGCCGTCATCAGGCCGCCTTGGCGCTGGCGCGTATCGTTGCTGCGTCGGTGTAGAGCCCGAAGCCAACGGCGATGCGGTTCCAGCCATTGATGATGTTGATCAAAACGGTGAGCTTCACCTGCTCCTCCTCGGTGAAATGCGCCTTAAGATCATCATAGGCGCTTTCGCGGTCCTGTCCTTCCGAGAGGCGCGTCAGCGCATCGGTCCAGCCGAGCGCGGCACGCTCGCGGTCGCTGTAGCAGGGCGCTTCGCGCCAGGCCGGCAGCAGATAGATGCGCTGCTCGGTCTCGCCATTCTCGCGCGCTTCGGTGGCATGCAGATTGATGCAGTTGGCGCAGCCATTGATCTGCGACGCCCGAAGCTTCACCAGCTCGTTGAGGCTGTGCTCGAGCCCGGCGGCGACGGAGAGTTCGGTCGATGCGCGCTGCCACTGCTTGATCAGCGCAGGGGCGGCGGCGAAGAGGTCGATTTTGGCGGTCATGATTGCAGTCCTTGTGTTGGGTACGCCATCATGACGAGGCAGGTCCGGCCGGTGTGACATTCAGGCTGGATTTTTTCGAAGGTGCTTTCCCGGCGCGTTCAATCGTCTTTGATCAGCACGATCTTCGCCGGATCGAAATCGATCCCGACCATCGTCCCTTCCGCCACAGCGGGTGTGACATCAGGCGATGTCGCGAACAGTTCGACCGCCGGATCGCTGATCGCGATGCGGTATTCCATGTGGTCGCCGAGATACGAGCTCTTGACCACCTGGCCCTTCATGGTGCCCGCTGGCTGGCCGGGCAAGATTCGCACGGCATTCGGGCGCACAGCGAGCATCGCCGGTCCCGGAGCGTTACCGCGAGCCGGCATGTCGAGCAGCAAGGGTCCGACCTTGACCCTGGCACTGGTCGCATTGCTGGAAAGCACCTCGACATCGAGCAGATTGGCGTCGCCCATAAAGTCGGCGATGAAACGGTTGGTCGGCTCGTTGTAGAGGTCGCGCGGCGTGCCGTCCTGGGCGACGCGAGCGGCGTTCATGACGATGATGCGGTCGGAGACGGCGAGCGCCTCTTCCTGGTCATGCGTGACATAGACCATGGTCAGCGCCAGATCTTGCTGCAGACCGCGGATTTCGTCGCGCACCCGCCGGCGCAGCTTGGCGTCGAGATTGGACAGCGGCTCGTCGAACAACAGCACCTTCGGCTCCAGCACGATGGCGCGCGCCACCGCGACGCGCTGCTGCTGGCCGCCGGACAACTCGCTCGGCTGGCGCTTCTCGTAGCCGGACAGGCCGACAAGCGACAGCTTTTCGGCGGCGCGCTCGGCTGCCTGCGCCTTGCCAAGCCCCATCGCCCGCAGGCCGTAGCTGACATTCTCCATCACGTTCATATGCGGAAACAGCGCATAGGACTGGAACACCATGGAGACATCGCGCTCGGCGGCGGACAGCAAGGTGACATCCTTGTCGTCGATCAGGATGCGCCCGGTGCTGGTCTGTTCCAGCCCGGCGATCAGCCTGAGCGTCGTCGTCTTGCCGCAACCCGAGGGCCCGAGCAGCGTCACCAGGCTGGCCGGCGCGATGTCGAAGCTGACATTGTCGACGGCGATCACCGCGCCGTATTTCTTGGTGACGCCCTCGAACCGCACGGCCGGCCTGTCCGTGACAACCGGGGCAGCATTCTTCGCCGTCTGATCCACGCCGCTTCTCCCCATCAGATTGCTGCCACCACGGCTTCCGCCCCAGGCCGGCGCCGGCCGAGCCGGCGTTCGCCGACCAGCAGCTGGATGCCGATGAGGATGACCATCATGACAACGATCATCACCGCCGAATAGACAATCGCGATGCCGTATTCGCCGACATCTGCGCGCCCGACAATGTAGACCGTGGCGAGATTGAACCGGCCGCTCGCCAGGAAGATGACGGCGCTGACCGCCGTCACCGCGCGCACGAAACTGTAGATCATCGCGGTCACGATCGCCGGCTTCAGGATCGGCAGGATCACCCGCCGCAAGGTAGCAAAAGACCGCGCCCCAAGCGTCAGCGATGCCTCGTCCAGGCTCTTGTCGATCTGTCCGAGATTGGCGAGCCCGGCACGGATCGCCACCGGCATGTTGCGGAAGATGAAGGAGATGACGATGATCAGCCCGGTGCCGGTCAACTGCACCGGCGGCACGTTGAAGGCAAGGATATAGCTGACGCCGATCACCGTGCCGGGAATGGCGAAACTCATCATGGCCAGGAACTCGAACATGGTGCGCCCGGCGAAACGCTGCCGGTCGAGCAGATAGGCCGTCAGGATGCCGAGCGCCGCGGTGAACGGCATCGCCACCAGCGCCAGGCCGATGGTCATCAGCAGCGACGGCCAGGCCGAGCCGCTGAAAAACCAGCCATTGACGCCTTTCTCGATCGAAAAGGCGGTGAGGAAATATTCGAGCGTCGGCGTGTTGTCGCGCCCGATCGATTGCACGAAACCGCCGCCCAGGATGATGCCGTAGACCACGATGGTCAGAACCAGCCACGGAACGACGGCGGCGTAGCAGCCGATCCGCAAGGCCTTGGGCAGCGTCGCCGGTACGCCGCCATCGCCCTTGCCTGCGACGGTGACGTAGCTGCGGCTGCCGATCCAGCGGCGCTGGATGACGAAGGCTGCCAGCGTGAACATCAACAGCACGATCGCCAGCACCGCCGCGCGGCCCTGGTCGTGCGCCGCACCGACCACTGCAAAGAAGATGTCGGTCGACAGCACGTTGAAGTTTCCGCCCAGCACCAGCGGATTGGCGAAATCGGCCATGCTCTCGATGAACGAGATCAGGAAGGCGCTGGCCAGGCCCGGCCGGATCAACGGCCAGGTGACGGTGCGAAACGTCCGCCAGCGGCTGGCGCGCAGGGTCTGCGACGCCTCCTCCATGCTCGGGCTGACCCCTTGCAGCACGCCGACCAAAACCAGGAAGGCGATCGGCGTGAAGGCCAGCACCTGCGCGATGGTGATGCCGGCCATGCCATAGATCCAGCGGCTGCGCGGAATGCCGAGATGCACCGACATGAGGTTGGTGACGATGCCGGCGCGGCCGAACAGCAGGATCAGCGCCAGGCCGATGACGAAGGGCGGCGTGATGATCGGCAGGATGGACAGGCCGCGCAGCAACCATTTGGCCGGCAGCTTGGTGCGTAGCGCGATCAGCGCCAGCGCCAGGCCGAGCGCCGTGCAGAAAAAGCCGACGAGGACTGCGATCGCCACCGTGTTCCACGCCACGCCGCAGGAGCCCTCGCCATAGAGGCAGCGCAGGCTCCATATGTTGGCGCTGAAGATCTTGTCGAAGAACAGCGCCGGCACGACATTGCCGTCATTGTCCTTGATGGCCGAGGTGAGGATCGACAGCAGCGGATAGGCGACGAACAGGATCAGCGAAGCAATCACGATTGAGAGCGAGCCGACGACGAAACGGTCGCCCTTGCACCATCCCCGCGCAGCGAGCGCCTCGGCGATGAACATCAGCATCGCCACGGCATAGAGCGCCGCGCCCCAGCCAAGCCCGGGCTGCATCGGTCCCGGCGTGCCGGCGATCCGGGTAAGCAAGCCAAATCCCCAGCCCGAATGGATGATGGAAAAGCCTTCGATGGCCAGCCACAGCAGGCCCGCCGCGCCTGCAACCGCCAGGCTCTTGGGGTTGTTGCGCGCCACCAGCCAGCTCGCCAGCAGAAGCGGCAGGATAAGCGGCAACAGCCAGGGCCGGCCACCGAGCGCCAGGATGATGGCCGGCGTCGCATCCGCCGGCTGTGCCAGCCAGTCGAACGAAAGGAAGCCGCCTTCGACCTTGTACCAAGGCAAGAGCACGAAGCTCGCCCACGCGGCCATTACCCAGGCGAGCGCGCTTCGTCCAGGAGCGGAACTGACCATGGAACCGGCCGCGGCCATTCAATGTCTTTCTGTTGCCAAAGGATGGTGCGCCGGCCGCGGCGAGGGGCAGCCGGCGATCAGATGCTAGAGCGAGCGCAAAAGAACGCGCTCAGCCGCCATTGCGGACCTCGTCGGTGAACTTCTTCAACAGCCGCTTGCGTTCGGCCGACGAGCCGTATTTGGCGAAATCGTAGTCGATCAGCTTGATCTTCGAGAGGTCCGGCGCCTCGGGCGGCACCGGCGTGGCGGTGTTCGACGGAATCTGGAAGCTGCCGTTCGGCGCCGCGAGCTTCTGCGCATCCGGGCTCAGCGCCCAGTCGTAGAATTTCTGCGCCTCTTCGGCATGCTTGGCGCCCGTCACGATGCTCATCGAGCCGATCTCGAAGCCGGTGCCTTCGCAAGGCGACACCACCTTCACGGCAGGGTTCTGTTTCGCGGCATTGATCACGTCGTGCTGGAAGGAGATGCCGATCAGCGTCTCGCCCTTGCCGACGGCGAGCGCCGGCGCGGCCCCTGCCTTGGTGTATTCGGCGATGTTCTTGTTGAGCTGCTTGAGATAGTCGAATGCCTTGTCCTCGCCCATCAGCTGGACGATGGTGGCAAGCATGGTCCAGGCCGTGCCCGATGAATTCGGGTCGGCCATCTCGATCTCGCCCTGGAATTCCGGCTTGACCAGATCGGCCCAGCACGCCGGCGCGGTCAGCCCGCGCTGCTTCAGATCTTCCTCATTGTAGCCATAGCCGAGCGCACCGAGATAAATGCCGACCGTGCGGTTCTTCGACCTGTCGGCCTGCTTCAGCGCCCAGTCGCGCAAGTTTGCCAGTTGCGGCGACTTGTATTCCTGGGTGAGGCCCTCTTCCGCCGCCTGCAGATGCGGGTCGCCGGTGCCGCCCCACCAGATATCGGCTTGCGGATTGTCCTTCTCGGCCCGGAGGCGGGCGTAGATTTCGCCGGCGCTCATGCGGGTCATGTCGACGCTGACGCCCGTCTCCTTCTGGTAGGTGGTCGCCATCGCCCGGCACCAGGCCTCGTCGACGGCGCAATACATTGTGAGGCTGCGATCGGCCGCCTGGGCGGCACCCGCCAATCCGAACATGGCCAGCGCCGCGCCAAGGCCAAGCCAGGCGGCGCGCAAGCCTCGCTTACTGTCAAATGTCTTCATCGATATTCCTCCCTGTCTTCTCACTGGAAACGATCTACCCGTCGTCGAGCGGCACTCCGATCACCTGGGACAATGTCGCCGCAACACCGGGTGCTGCCGCAAGCACGGGATTGCCCTTCGCCATGCCATCGCCGTCGAGGAACCGGTTCACCCGGCCGCCGGCCTCCTCCACCAGCAGCAATCCGGCCAGGCAGTCCCACGAATTGATGTGCAGCTCGGCATAGGCATCCGAGCGGCCGTCGGCCACATAGGCCAGCCCAAGCGCTCCGGAGCCGGAGCGCCGCACATTGGCGCCGAGTGCCCAGACAAGGCTCACCTTGTCCAGATAGTCGCGATTGGGAATCCTCGGCGACCAGCCGAACTCGACAAAGGCGCGGTCGAACGCTTGCGTCGGCGACACATGGATCGGCGCGCCATTGCGCGTCGCGCCTTGCCCGCGACGGGCAAAGTACGTTTCGCCGACGGCCGGATTGGCAATGCCGCCGATCTCGCTGCGGCCGTCCTCGACGAAAGCTATCGAAATGCAGAAATGCGGAATACCGCGCATGAAATTGGCGGTGCCGTCGATCGGGTCGACGACCCACATGCGGGCAGAGCCGATGCCGCCGCCTTCCTCGCCCAAAAACCCGTCCTGCGGAAAAGCCTCTGCCAGCGTGGCGCGGATGTGCTCCTCGACCTTACCGTCGGTTTCAGTGAGAAAATCCTGCGGGCCTTTCATCGCCACCGGCTGGACGGCGCCCTGCCGGGCATAGCCTTCCATCGCCAGTTGCCCGGCCGTGACAAGCAGTTTCCGGCAGACCTCGGCACGCCTGTCCATCTCGGCCTTGGACAGCCGGTCCGCCTTCGGATGCGCCGCCGCCCTGCTCATGCAGCCGGTCCGGACAATCGCGCCCTCAATGCCGTCTTCGGCGAAATGGACAGGGTATTCCTCCGATGCCACTCTTGAGCCGGCTTGTATTGCACGGCTGTGCAAAGCTGTTGCATTCGGCCATGCCTGTCAAGTGCGGTGGGTGGCAATGGCAGAAGAGTTGCATTACATTGCACGGGCGTGCAAAGAATCACGAAAACAGCAGCGAGAGCGTTGGCTTGACGGCTCCGAGAATCCGCACCGGTTTTTCCAGCGCCCAGCAGGTTGCCGACCTCGCCGGGGTTTCACGTTCGGCGGTGTCACGTACCTTCACGCCCGGCGCTTCCGTTTCCGGGGAAACCCGCGAGCGAGTGATGCTGGCGGCCGAGCAACTCGGCTATCACGTCAACCATCTGGCTCGCGGCCTGATGCGGGCCTCGACCGGCATTGTCTGCCTCATCGTTGCCGATGGCGACACGCCCTATCATGCCCGCCTGCAGAAGGCGCTGACCCAACATCTGCGGGACGCCGGCAAAATGGCCATGGTGTTCAACACCTCCGGCCCCAGCCACCATGTCGACCAGGCGCTGCGCAACACGCTGAACTATCGCGCCGATGCGAGCATCGTTCTGTCCGGCTCGCCGCCGCAGTTGCTGATCCGCACCTGTCTTGAGAACGGCCAGCGGCTGGTGCTGATCAATCGCGATGACCGCTTCGACGGCCCGCACAATATCGGTGTCGACAACGCTGCAGCCGCAGAGGCAGCGCTGCATGCCTTCATCCGGGCCGGCTGTACCCGCCCCGCTTTGGTGACCTCGGCTGCCGGCACGCCCAGCCTGCTCTCCCGCGAAACCGCCTTCCTTACCGCCGCGCAGAAGGAAGGGCTGGAGGTGACCGTGTGGCGCGAGGGCCGCACCGGCTATGCCACCGGAGCCGATGGCGCCAGGCGGCTCTTTTCCGGCCGGCAGCGGCCGGATGCGGCGTTCTGCGTGACCGACCTGATTGCGTGCGGCTTTCTCGATGCGGCCCGCCACGAGTTCGGCATCAACGTACCCCGCGATCTCTGCGTCATCGGCTTTGACGACATTGAACAGGCCGACTGGGCCTCTTACCGGCTGACGACGTTCTCGCCGCCGATCGAGGAGATCGCCAGGCGCGCCGTGCGGCTCGCGACCGGCGCGCGGGAGGAGGCTGGCAGCCGCCTGATCTGCCATGCGCCCATGGTCTGGCGCAGCACGGTGAGGCCGGGCCAGGGCTGATGCGAAACATGTGTCGGTCAAGACGGGAAACGTACTGATGTCCAAGAAAAAGGCCAGGAAGACCCGCCAGGCGGCAAGACCGGTGGAGATAGCTGTAGGCCCCGAAATCCGGAGCATGATGCGCAAGTTCGGCCTGACCGAGGAAGAAGCACTGCGCATGATGCGCGAATGCGATGCCACCCTCTATGGCGCCAACTCCGGGCACGTGCAGCCAGGATCTTGACGGCCCGCCAGGCGCGAACGGAATTTTAATGTAAATCAAGCGTAATCCCGACCGTTAAAATGATGCGTATGTGTTGGGGTTGCGCATGCCGGAATATTCTTTCTTCATCCGCTCGATCCGGATCCGCTACATCTCGGGATTGCTCATCTTTGCGCTGGCTTCCACCGCGGTGATGTTTGCGCTCAATCGCGTCAATTCCTTCCGCCACGACATCGACGCGCTGAGCAGCAATCTCGTCGTCTTCACCCGCGACCTGCGCAACGCCTCCAGCTTTGCCGAAACCGCCAGCACGACCTGGCGCACCGAAACCCGTGACGGCCTTGCCGCCGCCGCGCGCGGCCATTCGCAACGCCTGACCAGCGAGATCGAAACACTGTCCGCGGAGTTGGCCGCGATCAAGCCGAGCCTATCGGCCAAAACGCTGGACGAACTCTCGTCGGCCGCCGTCAACGGCGACCTGTTCTGGTCGTCGCGCGACATCGTGCGCAACTTCAACCTGATGTCGGCGGCGCAACAGACCGACGAATGGAGTTCGCGCGAAATCCTCAACCAGAACGACCTGTTCGTCCAGCCGATGCTGGTGCGTGTGCGTACCGCCATGGATGGCGAACGCCATCTGGCCGACGCCTCCAGCGACAGGCTGCTGTTGTGGGCAAGCGGCCTTCTGTTCGCGGTTCTTGCCATCGTTGCCCTCTGGATCTTCCGGCCGATGGAAAAGGCGATCCGCCGCGCCTTCACCGAATCCGCCGCATCCTTGTTCAAGGCCGAAGCGGCCGACCGCGCCAAATCGGAATTCCTGGCCAATATGAGCCATGAGATCCGCACGCCGATGAATGGCGTGCTGGGCATGGCCGAACTGCTCGCCAAGACCGAGCTTAACGCGCGCCAGAAGACCTTCACCGAAGTCATCGTCAAGTCCGGCAATGCGCTGCTCACCATCATCAACGACATCCTCGATTTCTCCAAGATCAATGCCGGTCAGCTGACGCTCGATCCTGCACCCTTCCGGCTTGCCGAAGCGGTCGAGGACGTGGCCACACTGGTGTCGGCGCGCGTCGCCGAAAAGAACCTCGAGCTGATCGTGCGTGTCGACCCGCGCCTGCCTGCCCATGTCGTCGGCGATGCCGGACGGTTTCGTCAGATCGTCACCAATCTGCTCGGCAATGCGGTGAAGTTCACCGAGAAGGGCCATGTGCTGATCGATGTCGGCGGCGAGGTGGTCGACGGCATCGTCCAGCTCAAGGTCCGCGTCGAGGACACAGGCATCGGCATTCCTGCCGAGAAGCTCGAGAACGTGTTCGAGAAATTCGCGCAGGTCGACGGCTCGTCGACGCGCCGCCATGAAGGCACCGGCCTCGGCCTTGCCATCGCCGCCCGCCTCATCGACCTGATGGGCGGCAAGATCGGCGTCGAAAGCGAGATCGGCCGCGGCTCGGTGTTCTGGTTCGCCGTGCCGCTGCCGGCGCATCAGCAGGACACGCGCAACGAGATCGTGCCGGTCGATGTCACCGGCGCCCGCGTGCTGGTCATCGACGACAACCCGGTCAACCGCGAGATCTTGCTGGAGCAGCTCAGAAGCTGGAGCTTCGACTGCGCGGCCGCCGAAAGCGGCGCCGTCGGCCTCGCCTTTCTAGACCGGGCCAGCCAACTCGGTGCTGCGGTCGACTGCATCATCCTCGACTACCAGATGCCCGGCATGAACGGCGCCGATGTCGCCAAGGCGATTTCCGCCGACAGCCGTCTCTCCGCCATCCCGGTGGTGCTGCTGACCTCCGTCGACCAGGTCGATTTCGGCAAGATGGTCATCGATTTCGGCATCGCCGCGCATCTCACCAAGCCGGCGCGCTCGGCCATCCTGCTCGGCACCGTCATCTCGGCCATCCAGAAAGCGCGGGCCCAGATCGGCAAGGCCCAGTTCGTTCGCGAGCCTGTCGTTCCGCAGGCGGCACCCGTGACGCCACCCGCCTTCACCGTCATTCGCGGCCCGGCAATTCCGGCGGCCACAGTGCCTGAATCGATCGCCACGCCAAACGGCCCGATCGATATTCTGATCGCCGAGGACAATGACGTGAACCAGCTGGTGTTCGGCCAAATCCTCAATGGGCTTGGCCTCAGCTACCGCATCGCCAGCAATGGCCGCACGGCCGTCGAGATGTACCGGGCGCTGCGGCCGAAGCTGATCCTCATGGACGTCTCCATGCCGGAGATGAACGGCTACGAGGCGACCCGCGCCATCCGGGCGGCGGAGGCAGCGAGTGGCAATCACACACCAATCATCGGCGTCACCGCGCACGCACTGAAGGGCGACCGCGACAAATGTATCGAGTCCGGAATGGACGACTATCTGCCCAAGCCGGTGTCGCCCGACCGCCTCGGCAGCAAGATCGGCACATGGCTCAGCGAAACGGTCGCGGTAAAGAGGGCTTGATCAAATCGCCGCGTCCAGACGATAGCGGCGCATCCAGTCCAGACTAATCTCGTCCGAGAGCTTGGCGACGCCCGGCTTTACGTCGGCGGCATTCGGCGCCGGAACGCCCAGGGCCTTGCAGATGGATGCCAATGCCGCTGCCGGATCGCCTGACAGGCGCTCATAGCCGATGCGCAGCGGGACGATCCCCTGCTCCGCGAACCAGACGTTCCAGCCCGCGTCATAGGCTTCGAGTTCGGCAAGCTCGCGCTGGATCCGCTTGAAATCGTAGCGGGGTTCCTGCGGCGGTGCGACTCGTTCGATCTCGGTTCCGTCGGGCGCGATGTGCCAAAGCCCGGTCTGCTCGGCCTTGATCAGCGACACCGCCTGCGCCAGCTTGTTTTCGCGCGAAAGATGGATGTAGAGGACCCGCCCGAAGGCCTTTTCAAAGCGTGCTTTGTCCGATGGCAGGTCTGGGTAGATCCGGTCGAGGATTGCCGAGAGTTCATCCAGGTTTTCCCGCATCAGGCGCAAGCCGAAGACGCCCGTTCCGCCCCTTCCCGCGCTGATTGCCGCACCGAGATAGGCGAGGTCGAAATCATGCGCGCTCATCGTCTCGGGATGCGGCAATTTCCACTCTTCGGCCCATTCCGCCTTGTCCTGCCGCCGGTAGAACGAGTGCGGATCGCCGGCTGTTTTCGTCGAGGCCAGAAGGCCGCACAGCAAGGTGCTTCCGGTTCTCGGCGTGCCGCAGATTATGTAGCCGTCACGCATCTCGGGGCTCTGTCGCTTGTCATGGATTGGGCTAACCTCGCCAGGCGCGGTGACACGCGCGCTTCGCGAAGGACTCCAGTCTAGCCGCGCCGGAAGGGATAGAGGAATTGCTGCCAGTATCCGTTCGGAACGGGATGTCCGTGAATGCCGTAGCCGTTCGGCCAGCGCCCTTCGGGCATATGGTGGGTACCGAACAGCCGGTCGAGCAGCGGGAAATGGATGGCGAAGTTTACGTCGATCGCTTCTTTCTCGAGGCCGTGATGCCAGTGGTGGTAACGCGGCGACACCAGCACCTTTTCGACTGGACCGAAACTGGTTCCGATGTTGGAATGGATGAAAGACGAATAGACGTAGACGATCAATATATACGTCTGGATAGCCGATTCATCGAACCCCAGCACGAACATCGGGGTGGCCGTCAGGCTGCGCAGCACGATGATTTCCAGGAAATGCATGCGCGCACCGGCAATCCAGTCCATCGACTTGGCGGAATGGTGCACGGCATGGAACTTCCACAGCCAGGGAATGCGATGAAAGGCCCGATGCACCCAATACTGGGCAAGGTCGGTCAGGAACATTACCGCCAGCAGTTGCACCAGCCACGGCAAGTCGTGGACCCAGGCGCGCACCGAACCAAGGGCGCCCTGCGCATTGACGAAGTTGGACGGCGCCAAGGTCAGGTAGGTCAAAATCTGCACCAGCAGCGATGAGACCAGATAGTAGAACAGGTCCTCGCGCCATTCGTCGCGGAACACGGTCTGATCCTTGTTGCGCGCGAAAAGACGTTCGAGCGGAACGAACAGCACACCCATGAACAGGGCGTTCAGGATGAAGAAATCAAGCCCGAAGAACACCCCTTCGATGTGCAGTTGATGGCGCACCGGAAGCATGCCGACCAGCGACGCCAGCAGCACAGTGAACATCGCTGCCGCGCCGAGCGTCTTTTGCCTGCGCAGCGTCATGCTGAGGATCGCCAGGATATAGCCGGAGATGAGGACGAAATAGAGCACCGGCTTGAAGAACAGCATCTGGTGGATGGGGGCCAGATCCGGCATCGATGTGAGCGACGGGTAGCGCAGCACGATGACCATCAGCAGGGCGGTGACCCCGGCAAGCAAGCCAATCGAGCCGGACAGCCAGCCAGAACCGAACGGCCGTTTGGCGCGCGGCGTTTCAAGTTCACCGACGACGCGTCCAAGGAAATTTGTCACCGGCATGATTTCCCCCGTTAACGGCCCCAAAGGTCTCGCCAGAAATTTCGACCTGTCTTACTACAGCAAGGCTCATAAATATTTAATCGACACGACTTTGCAGGCCAGAGACGGCTATCGGCGTTTTGGGCAATTGGTAAAAGCTGCGATCGTGTCAAAGACACCGGCCACTATAGTCGGAATCTTTCCTGGATGCGACGGGCGCATTCAAGCGGCGTCAGCCGGCTGGTGTCGACTTCGAGGTCGTAGTCCATGCCCTTGTGGACGCGTCCATATTGCCAGCGCGCCAGGCCAGGCAGCCTGTCGGCGCGCGCGGCCTCGCGCGCTTCCAGCACCTCCAGCGGCGCCATGACGCCGACCAGATGCAGATCGAAACCCGACAGCAGCATGCGGTACTCCGCTATCTCGTCATTGAAGATCACGTCGTCGACAATGAGATTGTTGCCTTGCCCGGCCATGGCGGCGATGGCATGGCGCATGCCGCGCATGGTTCGCGCGCCGATCAGCCCGCTCCTGATCACCACCGACGGCTTGCCGTCCTCCAGCACCGTCTCAAAGGAAAACCCGTCGGCATGATCCTGCAGCGCCGGCGGCAGCATGTCGATGAAAGCATCCATCTGGACATGCAGGAACGGCTCGGTGGCGATCGTTTGCAGCGCCCTGGCGATCGAGCTTTTGCCGGCGCTGCCGACGCCATTGAGCAGGACGATTTTGGCCGTCATGTCGCCCCCTCGGCCTATCGGTTGCGCACGACGATACAGGCGCCGCCGACGCTTTGCAGTTTCTGGCAGATGACGTTGGCGGCGGCACGGTCGTCGACACCGATCCTGACGGCGTAGATGCCGCGTCGGCCGATCGGCGTGCGCACCCGGCTGACCACCGGGTCACGACCGGACAGCAGCGCCGGAAACCGGCTCCTGACCCGCAGCCACTGATTGATCGCAGCTCCCCTGCGGAAATTGCCGGCCACCTGGACGCCCCATGGCTTCACATTGATCGAGGCCATCGCCACGGTTCTGGACATGATCACCGGCAGCTTGCGGCAGGCGACGGCAAAGCTGGTTTTCGCGTCGAGCGGCTCGATCGTTCCGGCGTAGGCGCTGTCGGAGAACTTGTCGGCCGGTTCGCCCATGATGTCGAAGACGTAGCTCTCGGTCTCCATGGGCAGGAAACCGCCGGAACCCAGCCAGCGCGAAACCCGGCTCTCGCCGGCATTGTAGGCAGCCGCCGCCAGGCCGAGATTGCCGAAGCCGGTCTTCATTTCGGCGAGATATTTCGCCGAAGCCGGGATCGCCTGGTCGATGTCGAAAGGATCGGCTAGCCCGCGCATCTTGGCGGTGCCCGGCATGAACTGGGCGATCCCTTCGGCACCGACCGGGCTAACCGCATTGGGATCGAAGCGGCTTTCTTTCCAGATCAGCCGGGCGAAGTAATCCTTCGGCAGGCCGTTCCGCTCGGCATGCGTCTCGATCAGGTCACAGACACGGCCAATCAATCGTTTCGCCGCCGAGCGCGATTGCGGTGGATCGGCGAGCGCCTGTCCGGCACCCAGCCCGCAGAGCAGGATCACACCGGCTTTGAGCAGCCCCCGCATGGCTTATTCGGCCGCAGCCTTGCCGTGTTGGCCAAACCGCTGCTCGATATAGTCGGCAACCATCTTCTCGAAATCGGCGGCGATCGACGGACCGCGCAGCGTCGCCGACTTCTTGCCGTCGACGAAGACGGGTGCGGTCGGCGTCTCGCCGGTGCCGGGCAGCGATATGCCGATATCGGCGTGCTTGGATTCGCCGGGGCCGTTGACGATGCAGCCCATCACCGCGACCTTGAGGTTCTCGACGCCGGGATATTTCTCCCGCCAGACCGGCATGTTCTTGCGCAAATCGGCCTGGATGTTCTGGGCGAGCTCCTGGAACACGGTGGAGGTCGTGCGACCGCAGCCGGGGCAAGCGGCGACGATCGGCACGAACTGACGGAAGCCCATGGTCTGCAGCAGTTCCTGCGAGACCTGCACCTCACGCGTGCGATCGCCATTCGGCTCCGGCGTCAGCGAGATGCGGATGGTGTCGCCAATGCCTTGCTGCAAGAGGATGCCCATGGCAGCCGACGAGGCGACGATGCCCTTGGATCCCATGCCGGCTTCGGTGAGGCCAAGATGCAGCGCATGGTTGGAACGCGTGGCAAGCTCGGTATAGACCGCGATCAAATCCTGCACGCCGCTGACCTTGGCCGACAGGATGATCTTTTCGCGGGCGAGGCCTATCTCTTCGGCCATTTCGGCCGACAGGATGGCCGACTGCACGATCGCCTCGCGGGTTACTTCCTGCGCCGTCAGCGGGAAGCCTTGGCTCTGGTTCTCGTCCATCAGCCGGGTGAGCAACTCCTGATCGAGCGACCCCCAATTGACGCCGATGCGCACCGGCTTGTCGTATCTGATCGCCATTTCGACGATCGCTGCGAACTGGCGGTCCTTCTTGTCCTTGAAGCCGACATTGCCGGGATTGATGCGGTATTTGGCCAGCGCCTCGGCGCAGGCTGGATGGTCGGCCAGCAGCTTGTGCCCGATATAGTGGAAGTCGCCGACCAGCGGCACATTGATGCCGAGCCGCTCGAGCCGTTCGCGGATGCGCGGCACGGCGGCGGCGCTCTCGTCACGATCGACGGTGATGCGCACGATCTCGGAGCCAGCGCGATGCAAAGCCGCAACCTGCGCGACGGTCTGGTCGATATCGGCCGTGTCGGTGTTGGTCATCGACTGCACGACGACCGGCGCGCCGCCGCCGACGACCACGCCGCCGACATCGACGCCGACCGATGTCCGGCGCGCAAAGGGGGAGGAAAAATACCCGGTCATGCCGGCAGCCTCTTGATCACCCGAGCGACACACGTCCACGTCGACGCACGCTCAATCAGCTATCAGCGCATAGCGCTGAGGTTCGGGCATGAGGTGGAGGAGCAAAGATGGCTTGTCAATGGCGACAGACAAGCAGAGCCGCCAAATCGCAGCAGCGCGGCGACCCCACAGACGGGTTTCGCCGGCCAACAGTATGGGAATTAGTAGCAAAAACAGGCCTCCGGCGGCATGTCGCCACCGGAGCGATAGTCACGCGCCAAGGCGGCGCGTCTAATCCTGGAAGGGCGTCAGTGTCTCGTCGGTTTCGCCTTCAGTTTTTCAATCTCGTCCTTGAGTGCCAGCTTGCGTCGCTTCAGATTCACGATTTCGAGGTCGTCGACCGATGGATGGTTCATCGCATCGTCGATCTCGCGTTCGATATCACCGTGTTTCCGCTGCAACTCATCAAGATGGGATGCAAGAGACATGATTGGTTCTCCCTTTCATGGTTTCCTCGATTGCAGCCGTCAAAGGCACGTCCACCGCAGGTCGCATCTGTGACGGCACCATGACAGTCTGCCACCATCCGGCTGCGATGTCGAATGCTGCGTGGTAGCATTCCACGACAATGTGATATGTGATATTGGCTGCGCGCCGGCGGCAATTGATGCCGCCCCCGCCCAATCATGCCCATTGCCGGGCGCCGCAGACATGCAGACGGTAGAGAATGTCCGACCAGGAAAAGGCCGATGTCCGCCTCGAATTTTCCCGCCTGAAGCAGGAGCATGCCGATTTCGACGCGGCCATCAATGCGATGATCGCCATGGGCTGCGACCCCTTGCAGATCCAGCGCATGAAGAAGAAGAAGCTTTTCCTCAAGGACCGGCTGATGGCGCTGGAAGACAAGATCATTCCGGACATCATCGCTTAGCCGACGGCCTCGGGGCCTAACTGCTCACCCCGCTATCGACAGCCGCGCCGCGCGATGGCGCAGCAACGTCAGCAATTCGTCGGTCTTCTCCGCTGAAGTGTCGATCGGCACCACCAGGCACATCGTCGCCTCGACCTTGCCGGCGGCCGCGAAGACAGGGGCGGCCAGGCATTTGGTGTAGGCGTCGACCAGCCCCGAAGTGATGCAATAGCCGGTCGTTCTGGCCGTCGCGATATCGGCAACGAAGTCGTCGAACTGCAGCCTGCGGCCGTCGGGCAGCAAAAGGTCGTCTTCCGAGACCATGTCCTGGATGGCGGCCCTTTCCAATCCGGCCAGAAGCAGCCGCCCCGATGCCGTCCATGGCAGCGGGATCTGCAGGCCGGTGGCCGAGCTGATGCGGAACGGCCTGGTGCCGGGGCTGGAATGGACGATGGTATAGCGCCCGCTTTGCAGCATGCACAATTCGGAGGTCTCGCCGGTCTCGCGCGACAGATTGTCGACCTCCTGCCGGCCCCGCCTAAGCAGGTCGTTGCCCCTGACATAGTCCATTCCATAGAGGTAGAGCTTCTTGCCGAAATAGACCCGGTTGCCGTCGCCCTCCATCTCCAGGAGACCCGCATCGACCAGCGAACGCACCAGCGTATAGGTGGTGGAGCGCGGCGCATTCACCCCCTTGGCGAGATCGCCAATGCCGATGGCGCGCTGCGTAACATGCAGGAAGTCCAGGATCTCCAGCACCCGGTTGAGGCCCTTCTCGCGCGAGCCGGAGGTCTTGTCGGGCGTCGGGCTCCCGGCTGGACCAAGCTCCGCCCGATCCGTGAGTCCATTGCTGTCTTGCATAACTGATTCCTGATGTTAGTATCTGTCTTGTATAGGATACATGTGTCTATTGTAAGAGACAATCAGGTCGGCGACACGTGTGTCTGTAAGGGGAACTCAAACAACAGGAGGTCGCAGTGAACGACGCATCCAAGCGAGATTTTCTGAAACTGGGCATGGCCGGGCTTGCAACGGCGGGCGTGATGACCGCTGTCAGCGCCGAAAAGGCGGCGGCACAAGCCGCATCCGACAGCGTTCTGCGCACCGCGCTTGACCGCGGAAAGCTGATCGTCGGCACCGGCAGCACCAACGCGCCATGGCATTTCGAAAACGATGCCGGCGAGCTGGTCGGCATGGACATCACCATGGGCCGCATCCTGGCCAAGGGTCTGTTCGACGATCCGAGCAAGGTCGAGTTCGTCATGCAGGATCCGGCGCAGCGCATCCCCAATGTCACCACCAACAAGGTCGACATCACCATCCAGTTCATGACCATGACCGCGCAGCGCTCGCAGCTGATCCATTTCTCCAGGCCATACTATGTCGAGGGCGTCGCCCTGCTGACGCTGCCGACTGCGGAAAACAAGACCTTCGACAAGCTGCTCGCCGGCGGCTCGGCGACGCGCATCTCGATCCTGCAGAATGTCGATGCCGAAAGCTCGGTCCATTACGCCCTGCCGGAGGCGCAGGTGCTGCAGATCGACACCCAGGCCAATGTGCTGCAGGCACTGGAATCGAAACGCGCCGATGCCGCCGCTGTCGATCTTTCAACCGTGCGCTGGCTGGCCTCGCGCAACCCCGACAAATATTTCGATGCCGGCAAGAGCTGGTACTCGATGCTCTACGGCGCGGCGGTCAGGCAGGGCGACCTGGACTGGCTGACCTTCGTCAACCAGACCTTCACCATCGCCATGTTCGGCCATGAGACCGCACTCTACGACGCCGCCTTCAAGGACTATTTCGGCCAAGAGCCGCCGGCCCGCCATCCCGGTTTCCCGGTTGTCTGACAAGTGCTGGCGGAAGGGTTAGCCCTTCCGCCTTCTAGTTCGCATCCCCTTGGTTATTGCGGGAGACGCATGGGCTATACGCTCAACTTCAACCTGATCTGGCGCCATTTCGACAAGCTCTGGGGCGGCCTTCTGCTCAGCCTCGAGCTTGCCGTGATTTCGATTGCCATCGGCGTCGTCATCGGCCTGGTGCTGGCGGTCTGGTATGTCTCGGCCGGACGCGTGGTGCGCGCCATCATTGCGGCTTACGTCGAATTCATCCGCAACGTGCCGCTGATCCTGCTCGTCTATCTTGTCTTCTACGGCCTGCCGACGGTGATCGACGTCGCCTACGACGCGCCGACCTCGTTCGTGCTGACGCTGTCGGTCTATAGCGGCGCCTATCTGGTCGAGGTGTTCCGCTCCGGCCTGGAAGCCGTGCCGCGCGGCCAGCTCGATGCCGGCAAGGCCATCGGCCTGACGCCGTGGCAGCGGCTGGTTCATGTGCGCCTGCCGACCATGCTGCGCATCACGCTGCCGGCGCTGTCCAACACCTTCATCTCGCTGTTCAAGGACACGTCGATCGCCTCGGTGATCTCGGTGCCCGAGCTCACCTTCGGCGCCCAGTGGATCAACTTCAACACCTTCCGCATCGTCGAGGTCTATCTGGTGACGACGGCGATGTATCTGGTGACCGGTTACACCCTGCTGTTCGGACTGCGGCTGGTCGAACGCCGGTTCAGGGCTGCGCGCTGACATGCTGAGCCAGATCCTCTACGCCGTACCGTTCCTCGCCCAGGGCTTCGCCATCACTTTGTGGGTGTCGCTGCTGGTCGTGGTGCTGTCGCTGATTGCCGGCGTCGCGCTCGGCGTCGGCCTGGTCTACGGCCCGGCGCCGCTGCGCTGGGCCGTGCGCATCTTCTCCGACACCATCCGCGGCATCCCGATCCTGGTGCTGATGTTCTTCGTCTATTACGGCCTGCCGGCCATCGGCCTGCATCTGCAATCCTTCTCGGCGGCGGTGCTGGCGCTCACCTTGTTCAAGACCGCGCAGGTCATTGAGTATCTCCGCGGCGCCGTCGGCTCCATTCCCAAAGGGCAGTCCGAGGCGGCGATGGCGATTGGGCTGACCTTCCGCCAGCGGCTCACCTACGTCATCTTTCCGCAGGCCTTCCGGCGCTTCCTGCCGCCCTGGATCAACGGCGTCACCGATGCGGTCAAGGGCAGCGCCCTGGTCTCGCTGCTCGGCATCACCGACCTGATGCAGGCGATCAACCAGGTCATCGGCCGCACCTATGAGGCGATGCCGCTCTACATCCTCGGCGCCTTGATCTATTTCGCCGTCAACTATGCGCTTTCCTACGCCAGCCGGCGGCTGGAACGGCGCTTTGCCTTCATCCGGGACTAGCACGATGGCCACAAGCTCGAACGACAATGCTGCCCTTCTCGACATTGCCGGGGTCTCGAAAGCCTTTGGTTCGGTCGAGGTGCTTCGCTCGGTCAGCCTCAAGGTGGACAGGGGCGAGGTGGTCACCGTCATCGGCCCTTCCGGCAGCGGCAAGACCACCCTGCTGCGCTGCGTCAACTTTCTCGAAAGCTACGACTCAGGCTCGATCCGCATCGACGGCAAGGAGGTCGGTTTTCGTGAGGCCGGCGCGCGCCAGCGGCGCAGCGAGCGCGACCTTGCCAATATGCGCGCCGAAACCGGCATGGTGTTCCAGAGCTTCAACCTGTTTCCGCACCTCACCGCCGCCGGCAACATCATGCTCGGCCTCACCAAGGTGCGCGGCAAGAGCAAGGCCGAGGCGCGCCAGATCGCCGAGCATTGGCTGAGCCGCGTCGGCCTCGCCCACAAGGCCGACAGCCTGCCGGCGGAACTCTCCGGGGGCCAGCAGCAGCGCGTCGGCATAGCGCGGGCAGTCGCCATGGAGCCAAAGATCCTGCTGCTCGACGAGATCACCTCCGCGCTCGATCCCGAATTGGTCGGCGAGGTGCTGGCCGTTGTGCGCAGCCTGGCCGAAGACGGCATGACAATGGTGATGGTCACGCACGAGATGGCCTTTGCCCGCGACGCTTCGAGCCGCATTGTCTTCATGGCCGATGGCGGTGTCAGCGCTGTTGGCCCGCCGAAGGAGATCCTTGCCGAAGAGACCACCAATGAGCGCCTGCGCTCTTTCCTGGCGCGGTTCCGCGCCTCGCATTTCTGACATGGGCGGCCCAAAGCAATTCCAGGAAAAGTGTAAGCGGTTTTCCCGGGAAAAGCGCGAAGCGCTTTCCCTTGGGAATTGCGTAAAACAACAGGCCGGCCCAAGGAGAATTCTTCCATGACGCCTTACATCCGGCTCGCCGAGCTCGGCCTGACGCTGCCCGAGCCGCCGACGCCGATCGCCAATTTCGTCACCCATGCGGAAAGCGGCCGGCTGATCTTTCTTTCGGGTCAAGGGCCGCTGCGCGCCGACGGCACGCTGTGCACCGGCAAGGTCGGCGAGGACGTCACCGTCGAGCAGGCCTATGAGCATGCCCGCCTCACCGGCCTCAACCTGCTCGCCGTCATGCACGCCGCCGCCGGCGATCTCGGCCGCATCGTGCGCGTCGTCAAATTGCTCGGCTTCGTCAATGCGACGCCGACCTTCAGCGACCACCCGAAAGTGGTCAATGGCTGCTCGGACCTGTTCGCCAGCGTCTTCGACAAGATCGGCGGCCATGCCCGCTCGGCGATCGGGGTCGGCTCGCTGCCTGGAAACATCACCGTCGAAATCGAAGCGGTCGTCGAGATCGCCGCCTGACCGTCAAGGGATTGCTGAACATGAAAACCTATTCCGACACCGGCTCCAACACCACGATCCGTGAACGGCTGGGACTGCGGCCGATCATCAACGTCTCCGGCACGATGACGACGCTCGGCGCCTCGATCATCGTTCCCGAGGCGATCAGCGCCATGGCCGAGATCGCCTCGCAATGGGTGGAGATGGACGATCTGCAGCGCGCCGCAAGCGTGATCACCGCCCGCCTCACCGGCGGCGAGGCCGGCTTCATCACCGCCTGCTGCGCCTCAGGCATCACAATGGCGATCGCCGGGGCAATGACCGGCACCAATTTGCTGGCGATCGAACGGCTGCCCGACGACACCGAAGGCCTGAAGTCCGAAGTCGTCATCCAGCTTGGCCATATCGTCAATTACGGCGCACCGATCGACCAGTCGATCCGCGTCGCCGGCGCCAAGGTCATTCCGGCCGGCACGGTCAGCGTCACGCAGGATTATCATGTGCGCGAGGCTATCAACGAGCGCACGGCGGCGGCGCTCTACGTCGTGGCGCACCACACCGTGCAATACGGCATGCTTTCCCTTGAGGAATTCTGCGATATCTGCCACGCCAGGGGCGTGCCGGTGATCGTCGATGCGGCTTCCGAATATGACCTGCGCAGCTTCCTGGCGCGCGGCGCCGACATCGTCGTCTATAGCGGCCACAAATTCCTTTCGGGGCCGACCAGCGGCATCGTCACCGGCCGCAAGGATCTGGTCCGCGCCGCCTATCTGCAGAACCGCGGCGTCGCCCGCGCCATGAAGGTCGGCAAGGAAAGCATCGCCGGCACCATCGCGGCGCTCGAAGCCTGGGAAAAGCGCGACCATGCCGGCATCCGCCGACGCGAGGAAGCGGCGCTCCATCTATGGAGGGATTCGCTGCAGGGAATACCCGGCATCGTCGCAAACATCATTCCCGACCCGACCGCCAATCCACTTGACCGGCTGCAGATCTTCGTCTCCCCCGAAAGCCGCTTCAGTGCCGCCGGCCTCGCCTCGGCATTGGCGGCCGGATCGCCGCCCATCATCGTGCGCAACCACGAAGTCGAGCGTGGCCATTTCTTCCTCGACCCGTGCAACCTGCACCCAGGCGAGGCCGAGATCGTCGCCGAACGCCTCCGCGCCGTGCTCACCGCGGCCGACAGGCCGGCGGATGCGATGAGACAGCCGCGAAAGGATTCATCCGGCGCCCTGCGCTGGCCGGACTAGGCTGCGGCGGCCGCCATCCTTGCGGGCCAGCCCGAATTCCGCTAAGGCGCGCCTTTACCGCCGGGAGCATGCGCTTGACCGACCACCGCGCCGACGTCGCCATCATCATGGGCAGCCAGTCCGACTGGGCGACGATGCGCCACGCCGCCGAAACGCTGGAGGCGCTGGGCATTCCGCACAAGCGGCTGATCGTCTCCGCCCACCGCACCCCGGACCGCCTCTATGATTTCGCCAAGGGCGCCAAGGCGGCCGGCTACAAGGTGATCATCGCCGGCGCCGGCGGCGCCGCCCACCTGCCCGGCATGACGGCGGCGATGACGCCGCTGCCGGTGTTCGGCGTGCCGGTCGAATCGAAGGCGCTGTCCGGCCAGGATTCGCTGCTCTCCATCGTCCAGATGCCGGCCGGCATTCCGGTCGGCACGCTTGCCATCGGCAAGGCGGGTGCGGCCAACGCCGCCCTTCTGGCGGCCGCCGTGCTGGCGCTGAACGACGAAGAACTTGCCGCCCGCCTGGATGCCTGGCGCGCCGCCCAAACCGCCAGGGTCGCCACCGAACCGACGGACGCGCCGTGAGCCTGCCCGCGGGATCGAGCATCGGCATCATCGGCGGCGGCCAGCTCGGCCGCATGCTGGCTGTTGCCGCAGCGCGCCTCGGCTACCGCACAATTATCCTCGAACCGCAGGCCGATTGCCCGGCGGCTCAGGTCGCCAACCGCCAGATCACCGCCGCCTATGACGATGCGGACGCCCTTGCCGAACTGGCGGCAGTCAGCGCCGTCGTCACCTACGAATTCGAGAATGTGCCGGTAGCGGCTGCCGGCGCGCTCGCCGCCAAGGTCCCGGTCTATCCGCCACCCAGGGCGCTGGAAGTCGCCCAGGACCGGGTGGCGGAGAAGCTATTCCTGGACGGCATCGGCATCAGGACAGCGGATTTCCGCTCCGTCGACAATGACGACGAGCTGACGGCGGCGCTGAGAGAGTTCGGTGGCAGCGGCATCTTGAAAACCCGCCGCATGGGCTATGACGGCAAGGGCCAGCGCGTCTTCCGCAACATGGAGACGGGCGGCTTTGCCGGCACATGCGAGACCATGGGCAATGTGCCGCTGATCCTCGAATCCTTCGTCGCTTTCGAGCGCGAAATCTCGGTCATCGCCGCGCGCGGGTTGGACGGCGCGGTCGCCGCCTACGATCCGGCTGAGAACGTCCACCGCGACGGCATCCTGCATACCTCGACCCTGCCGGCCCAGATCAGGCTGGAGACGGCGGCGACGGCACACGGGTCGGCAGCGAAAATCCTGTCGGCCCTCGACTATGTCGGCGTCATCGGCGTCGAGTTCTTCGTTCTTGCCGATGGCACGCTGCTGGCCAACGAAATGGCGCCGCGCGTGCACAATTCCGGCCACTGGACGGAAGCCGCCTGCATCGTTTCGCAATTCGAGCAGCATATCCGCGCCATTGCCGGCCTGCCGCTGGGCAACCCTGGCCGGCATTCAAACTGCGTCATGGAAAACCTGATCGGCGACGATGTGCTGCGCGTACCCGCTTTGCTCGCCGAGCCCGATCTGATGCTGCATCTCTACGGCAAGGCGGAAGCGCGCCCAGGCCGCAAGATGGGCCATTTCACGCGCATCAGCCGCCGTAGCTAAGCCATTCCGGCACTTTGCGCGAGGGCGTGGCTCGAGCCCCTATTGCAGCTCGTCGTTCAGATCTCCGTCCTCGTCGGGGCTGGCGCAACTCGCATCGCCTTCCCTACAATTGGCGCCCGCGGTGAGCTGTTTGATGCGCTGGTCCGTCAGTTCGGTCAGGCATTGTGAAACCTCCATCGGATGGATGGAGCCGCCCTCGCTGTCTGTCGTCGTATAGGCGCATTCGGCGTCGCGGAAGGCGATCCAGGCGCGTTGCGCGACCTGCAGCAGCTTCCTGCCCTTGTCGTCGTTGTGACCGACGAGATCCTTGTAGGCCTGGTTGAGCTTGGCATCGGCGGCCAGATAGTCCTCGCCGGCGCAGATGTTCATCATCTGCTGGCTGTCGTCGTTGCGGTCACATTCCTGCGCCTGCGCGATGGAGGCGGCTGCCATAACGGCAAGGCTCGCGGACACAAACAACAGGCGCATGGAGGTCTCCAAATCGGCTTGCGGGTGCCGCACCATTCCAGCCCGCCTTCGGCCGCGCAATGGCGTGGAGCCGAGATGGCGGATATTTGATGGCCAAAGCCATTCTCGGCCTCTATCCAGCACGCTTGCGGTTGACACGGGCAAGGCTCCTCGTTTATGAGCCACCGCAAGTTCAAAGGCGCGCTTTTCAGGCGCGCCTTAATAATTCGGCCCGGACAGGGCCCAGACCGACGGGCAAGACCATGAAGATCAAGAATTCGCTCAAGGCGCTGAAGGCGCGTCACCGCGACAACCAGCTGGTTCGCCGCAAGGGCCGCGTCTACATCATCAACAAGACCGCTCCACGCTACAAGGCGCGCCAGGGCTGAGTGTTCGGCCGGAGGCTCGTTGTCTCCGTCCATACGATGGTAATTGCCTGGTTCCAGGCACTTTCACGCTAATTTCAGTTTGACGATCCGCCGTCCGGGGTTAGATTCCGGTGATGCGGATTCTTTTTGCATTTTTGGCGACCCTGTTTCTTTTCGGCGTCGCTCCGGCGTCGGCGGACGATCCGCCGGCAAAGCCGCCGGTTGCCCTGACCAGGGAAGCCAGGCTCGACCAACTGTTTGCCGAGCTGAAGCGCGAGCGCAACGAAAAGGCGGCCGAGCGCATCGCCGGGCGCATCTGGGGCGAATGGTTCCAGTCCGGCAGCGCCTCGATCGACCTGATGATGCAATGGTCGCAAAAGGCGATGGACGACCAGAAGTTCGACGTCGCCCTCGACTTCCTCGACCAGGTCGTCATCCTGCAGCCAAAATATGCCGAAGGCTGGAACCGGCGCGCCACCGTCCATTACATGATGAAGAATTTCGGGAAATCGATGTCCGACATCGACCAGACGCTGCAGCTGGAACCACGCCATTTCGGCGCGCTTTCCGGCCTGGCCCAGATCATGGCCGCCACCGGCCACAAGCAATCGGCGCTCGAAGCCTGGCAGAAGGTGCTTACCATCTATCCGATGATGCGCAGCGCCCAGGACCAGGTCGCGGCAATTTCGGAAGAGCTTGCCGGCGAACGAATTTGATTAGGCAGTAGGAATTAGGGATTAGTCAGTAGTCAGTAGAGAAGATTGGTCGAGACGCCACCTCCCTACTCCCTACTCCCTACTCCCTACTCCCTACTCCCTACTCCCTACTCCCTACTCCCTACTCCCT
>NZ_JAMYLX010000011.1:0-218868 GCF_040318265.1 Mesorhizobium sp. M1252
AAGAAAGCTTGACCCCAGCACTCCGGTGCTCAGGTTCTCCTGGCTGCCGGATGCGCACGTCTGCGGTCTTCACCGGATGCGTACGATGGTTGTCGCGCGGCTACGCTTAATATGTGACGACGCTTGCGCCTTGTAGGCAATTGTTGCGGCCGCCCACGGCCGACATGAACGTGCTTGGCCGCACGTTTCTAAGTGAGGCGGAAAGAGGCGCGCGACCCCTCTCCCCAGCAACCCGCCTTGCGGATTCCTCCTCTGCCCGCTTCGCAGACGGGGATACCCTCCGCCCCCTTGCTATTCGTTGCCCGCCGCTATGCAAAGGACGGGCGACCTGAATCCGTGCTCAAGCCGATCTGGCGGCAGAGGGGGGCGGGCTGAACATGGGACCCGTGATTGACATAATTGCCGCGCGAATTCTCATGCTCGCCTAACCGGCCGGAACGATTTGCAATCCGGGCAGGCTCGACAAATCAAGGAGTAGCTCGTTCCGTGTCCAAGCCCAGACAAGTCTTGGTTATCTCACGGGCGCGATACAAAAGGCACAGGCTGGACTTGGCTGCCGGGGGCGGGGCTTGTCGACCGCTCGATTGAAAGTGAGATGCGAGGCGGAGAATCACCCATGTGCAGAGCGGCAAGGCGCTCGCCTACCTCCCTGTCATTCACCGTCAGCCGATGGTTTAGACGAAGATAGTCCGTCCATGTCGGCGTGCGGAATGTCTCGGTCCAAAGCGTCGACTTCTGAAGGTCGCGTTGGAGGGTCCAGTCCCGCGCACCGGCGCGGCTCTGAACGCGCCGCCTTTCGCGCATGCAGCTCAGAAATTCATCGATACTCTCCTCGGGTATCGAGTACTCCACCTTGATCACGATCGGACCGCTCCTGGGTTTCAAAGGGAGGGCCAGTTCTGGTGGCCTGAAGTCGACGGCCGCTTGATCCGATTCCTCCCATAGCCGCACTGGCAATAGCTTTCCCACAGCCGCGACCAGCAACAGTGCCGCTGCAGCACCTTCCAAAGCCCACGTCAGCGAATAGTACTGCGCGACAGCACCCCAGATCCAGCTGCCCGCTGCCATGCCGCCGTAGGTCAGGGCGTAATAGATGGACAGGGTCCGACCAACGACCCACCTGGGGCTTGCCAACTGCACACACACGTCGGTTCCGGTCCAGGTGACAACCCAGCCAGCGCCACCGATTGCAAGCGCGATCGCCGCCACAGCCACCGACGATGTGAGGGCCATCAAAAGGCAACACGTTGCGCAAGCAACGGATGCGAGCGTGATCAATCGGTTCTGGGACGTAATGCGTCTCAAGTAGCTGCTGCCAATGCCGGCTATGAAGGCGCCTGTGCCGAAGCCAGCCAATAGCACCCCGTAAACAATTGGCCCTCCCGCCAGCTGGTCGCGAACCAGGAGGGGGAGCAGAGCAAGGATCGAGATGCTTGACAGCCCGAATAGGGTTGCACGCACAATCGCCACTCTGATCTCTGAGGATATTGCCGTGAATCGCATGCCATCATGAATGGCCGTAGTCATCCGCTCGCGCGGAAGAGGCGAAAAGCGAACTTGCCACTTTGAGCGCAGAACAGCGCTCAACGGGACCAAGTCACTCAGCGCAGCGAGGGCGAAAGCCGTAAGGGGGCCTAGCAAAGCTAAGATTACACCGCCCAGCGCCGGTCCTATGCTCCGAACCACGTTGTAGCCCACCGACATCAGCGTCACTGCGGCGGGTATGTCGCGCTTTTCCAGGATATCGCCTACCGACGCGTGCCATGCTGGATCGTTCAAGGCAAAGCCGCATCCGGCCAAGAAACTCAGTCCCAGGATCAGCCATGGACTAACAAAGCCCAGTCCCACAGCGAGTGCCAGCGCCGTGGATGCCAGTGCGATAAGGCAGTGTCCGGCAAGCATCACGCCGCGGCGGCTGAAGCTGTCTGCAATGGCTCCAGCAAGGATCGACAAGAAGAACGCGGGCAGTGTCGATGCAGCCTGTACGAGCGCAACCATTAGATCGGAGGCTGAAATCGTCGCCATGAGCCAGCTTATAGCCACGCTCTGCACCAGCCAGCCAAGGCTGGATATCTGCGTGGCTGTCCAGATAGAACGAAAGACCGGGTTGTGAAGAGGGATCAGTGTGTTTGCCGCAAAGCGCGGAGGATCTTGACGCCGCATCACTTCTCTCCTCCACTGGGTGTCGTTCGTCCGCTCATTTGCTTACAGCGGTGCGCTCTGTGCACAGACTGCGTCACAACGAAGTTCCGAAATCGCGCTCGCAACAAGGATAATGTGACATCCATGGTGCTGATGCGCCTTGAGGTACCAACCTGGCCGTTAGCTGATGGGTCCCGCAGCCCGCTGGGTGCGGTCAGTTCTGCCCTGCGACTCTTGGCTTTGGACGGTGCTAGCGCCCCGATGGCCGGCTTGTCAAACTGCCGTAGTGCCAGCACATCCATCCCATCTGTTGACCGCGATCTCCGACGAGGTCGAGCAGCAGTAGGTCAACGGCAAATCTGGGTATTTCCGCTATCCGGTCGAGCGCGTGGCCATCGTCCGGAAACCCGAAGACGTTCATCACCCAGGCGACCACCACGCCCGAGACAATGCGACACGGCGGTAGCGGTTCACCAGAGGACGTGCGTTCTACTCAGCAGGAACATTGTTCTGCCGATCGTCGGCTGCGCCAGCCGTCACGTAAAGCGGCGCCAGAGTTCTTGCACCCGTCATTGGACTCCCGCTTTGCAGGTTTCGCCTAGGGCCTGCATCAGGTCATCTATAATGTCCTGAGGATGTTCAAGCCCTACAGAAATTCGCAGCAATCCGCCTGGCGCTTTGGACTTCGCACCTTCAACGGATGCGCGATGCTCTATCAGAGAATGCGTCCCGCCAAGGCTTGTCGCCCGGACAACAATCTTCAGGCGGCCGGCCACGGCCATTGCAGCATCGGCTCCGCCCTCGACGATAAAGGATAGCATCGCTCCGTAATGGCTCATTTGCCGCGTAGCAAGATCGTGTCCCGGATCAGTTTGCAAACCAGGAAAGAGCACTTTTTCGACGCGCGGATGAGACGCCAGGGCCTCGGCCACTTTCTGGGCGCCTTCGCAATGGGCGCGCATGCGGACCGGCAATGTCTGCAGGCCCCGCAACGCCAGCCAACAGTCGAAGGGCGCTGCGACGCTGCCCTTGTGTTTCTGGACCATCCGCAATGGGCGACCGAGGGGTGACGCGTTTGGGACAATGACGACACCGGCCATCAAATCCGAGTGGCCGCCAATGTACTTTGTCGCCGAGTGCATCACCGCGTCTGCCCCGATTTCGAGTGGCAGTTGAAGCACTGGGGTGGCCCACGTATTGTCCACCACCGCCAAGGCGTCTGCCTCGTGCGCGATTGCGCAGATGGCCGCAATGTCGACAACGCGGATCATCGGGTTTGACGGCGTCTCGACCCAGACGAGGCCAGTCCGCTTCGATGTCACCGCGGCGCGCAAAGCGTCCAAATCGCGCATGTCGACGGGGACAAAGTCGAAGCGAGACCCAATGTCGGTCTCTTCGATCAGCGAACGAATGCCGAAATACATGTCATCCGGCAGAACGATCCGACCCGCCGACGGATGGCTCTCGAAAATTGCAGCGATTGCGGCCATGCCCGAAGCGAAGGCGATGCCGTCTCCCCCTCCCTCAAGCGTCGCCATGGCCGCCTCGAACGCATTGCGTGTCGGATTTCCATCCCTTGTGTATTCGAAGCCGGACGGAAATGACCCGTTGGCGCCTCGTTCGAACGTCGTGCTGGTGTGCAGCGGCATGGATACGGCCCCCGTGGACGCGTCGACACCTCGGCCGCAGTGGATCGCCTTCGTCTCAAAACGCATCGGTTATTCCTTCCTAACGGGCAGTTGCAATTTCGTGCCGGTCATTATACTGACCGCAATACGTGAGCCGAGGACCCAAGTCAATATAATGACCAATGTTACGGAAGCGTTTGATGCCGAGCAAGCGCTTGGGCAAGCGATAGCAGCCCGGATCCGAGACTTGAGGCGTGACCAAAGCCTGACCCTGGATCGCCTGGCTAAACTAAGTGGCCTATCGAAGGGAACCGTGGTCGCGCTGGAGCAGGGTAGGGCGAACCCCAGTATCGGCATACTGTGTCGGCTGGCGGCGGCGTTTTCGCTCTCGGTGGCCGATTTGTTGAACGAGCACCTTTCCACGGTGCGCCTTCCCATCGAGCGGACAGAGACCAGGAGGCTTTGGACGAGCGCCAAGGGAAGCTCTGCGCAACTGCATTCGTCGACCTCGGGACGCACGATGTTCGAACTGTGGAGTTGGGTCATGATGCCGGGCGATGTGTTTTCCGCGGACGCTCATAGTCCGGATACGCGCGAGCTGATCTCGGTCAGTCAGGGTGCCCTGAGCGTTGTGGTAGGTACCCACGTGGAAATTTTAAGCGAAGGCGAGAGTGCGCGGCTTGTCACTGACCAACCTCACTCATATGCGGCGGCATCTGATGTGCCCGCCCACTTCACGATGGCGGTGCTTGAGCGTGGTGGACACCGAAATCCGGGGCACTCGTCGACGGCAGCGAAGATTCAGGGGCACGTTCCGTAAGGCCCCGCCGATTACTAACAACCGCACATTCGCGACAGGAGATAAACCGTTGTACGTTCCGCCTCATTTTGCCGTCCCGGATCAGAACGCCCTGTTTGACCTTATCGAGAGACACCCGCTGGGTATCCTCGTCACCCAAAGCAAAGGCACGCTGGACGCGAACCACCTCCCTTTCGAGCTTGACCGCTCGAAGGGAGACAAGGGCGTTCTCAATTGCCATGTCGCTCGCAAGAACCCAGTCTGGGAGGAAGTCGCCAATGGCGATGAGGTTCTCGTAATCTTCCGTGAGGCCGACGCTTACATCTCGCCGAACTGGTATCCGAGCAAGCATGAATTCCACAAGCAGGTGCCGACCTGGAACTATCTCGTCGTCCATGCCCACGGACGCATCACTGTCCGGGATGATGAGCGGTATGTGCGCCGCAACGTGGCGAAGCTCACTCACATGCAAGAAGCCTCGCAGCCGGTCCCATGGAAGATGGGCGACGCGCCGAAGGACTTCATCGACACGATGGTCAGGGCAATCGTCGCCTTGGAGATCGAGATCACCGGCCTGGTTGGAAAATCAAAACTCAGCCAGAACAAAGAGTTGCGCGACATTCAGAACCCTGGCGAAATGCTGCGTGCCCAAGGGGCCATTGCGATGGGAGAAGCGATGCTCGCGGCTGCGGCGGTCAAATCCCAATAGCATGTGTCTTGTCCCGACAAAGCCGCTGGTGCCGGCTTCCCGACGGGTCACCTAGTTCGCCTTGACGCACGGCAATAGCGTTTGACGGCCTGAAGCGACGCTGTGGTCACCCTTGTGATGCTTTTCCACGCGCCTGGTCAGGCGACAGGATTGCTCCGTCGTGAGGACAGGCGGGAGTTTGCAGGTTGCGGTGGGCGGGTTCGTTTCCGGCGCCTGCGCCCCGTCGTATGTCGCGAGTTGAGGAATGCGATCGAGGGCGATGTGCAGGATGCGCTGCGGGAACGTCGTCGGCTGGCACAGACGGACTTCCGATTTCACCTCGACCACCCGCGCAGCGGTTTTGAATGAGGCGCAAACGCACGCGTGTCGAATTGGGCGATTTCCCTTGGGCGCCGAGCTCGACCATGCGCGATGATGCGCTCGACGCAGCTCCAGATGGCGGCGCCTTCAACGAACTCCTTGAACCTGCAGACCTTGCCCGAAAGCACTTCTCTTACGGGAGATGATTGGCTTTGTCGCCGAAGCGACTGATGGAGATGGTGGTGGGCGCCGCCGCGTAGGCGACGACCCCGTAATCACAGCGGGAGCTCGCAGGCGGGGTCGACAAACACCCTTGATTGGCCGAGCTTGAGGTGCATCTCTATCAGGCTGATTGCTTATTGGGCTGGTCCAGCGTTTGATCGGACCCATGATCCATCCGACCAGCTTGTGAGGGATGCAACCGAACCAGGCGCTGCTCCCACAGTCTTCGCAGGCCCTCCATTAGAGCTGCATGCCTGGCCTGATCCGGCTCAATCATATTGAGGTGATCTCGCAACACGGCTTCGCCCTCGATCCGCATCAGTAGATTAAACAAGTCGTTTGAAATTCGCACACTGTCAATGCTGGAGTGGTTCGGAATAATCTCGCAGACAGTCTCCTGATGATCTCGCGCTGTGTAAGCACGGGTTTGATGGAGGGAGACTGAGGGAGGCAATGAAATCGCAAGCGCAGTCCAATCCTGCAGCGTTGCAGCCCGTTTTTTTACCAGGAAGGGCCCGACCACAAGTCCATCCAGCTCTGTCGTCAAAAATGTGGCAATCGCGTCTGCAACCGTATCCACGATCGGTTCAGCATTGTTGTTAAAGGACGTATTGAGCAGAATTGGAGTGCCTGTCCGCTTCTTGAAGGCATTGATGACCTCCCAGTAAGCTGGGTTGGCATCGCGCGATACTGTTTGCAGCCGAGCCGTACCGTCGACGTGCGTAATGGCACCCAACAAGGCGCGCTTTGAGTCACGCACGCGAACGACGAAATTCATGAATGGAAATTCGTGCTTACCGTCCGGGAGGTCGAAAAATTCGCTCGCATCCTCTTCCAGCACAGATGGTGCGAAAGGCCTATAGCCTTCGCGCTTCTTGACCATGGCATTGATCCGGTCCTTGTTTGCAGCGGGCCGAGGGTCGGCAAGAATGCTGCGGTTGCCCAGCGCACGTGGCCCAAACTCCGAACGACCCTGCACCCAGCCGATCACGGCGCCGTTGGTGATCCAGTGGGCTGCACTGCTCGCTACGTCATAAGAGCGTTCAACCTCGAGATGTCCGGACCATGCATTCAGTTCCTGTTCCACGGCGCGGTCGCTCCCGAGATCAGGACCCCAATAGACCTCCTGCAGTCGCTCACGCGGCGCGGGGCGGCCCATCTCGTTAGAGACTATCAGCGCAGCTCCCAATGCGCAGCCAGCGTCGTGAGACGCGGGTTGCACGAAGATGTCTTCGAAAAGCCCTGAATACAGCAGCTTGCCGTTCATCGTGCAGTTGTGGGCTACCCCTCCCGCCAGACACAACCGCTTCATGCCGGTGGCCTCACGGTGGTGCCGGAGAATGTGGAACACGATCCGCTCAAGCGCTTCCTGCAGTGACGCACTCACATCTCGATGCTGCTGGGTGAAAGGCATTCCCTTTCGCCTGATCTCGATGTTGCGGAGCAACGCCGGACCGATGCGGTCGAGGTGAACACGGTAGCCACCGTTGGCGGAGAGCTCGTACAACTGCTCGAAGAGCTCGCGATAGGGAGCGGGGTCGCCATAGGGCGCGAGTCCCATTACCTTATACTCGTCGAACATGCCGTAGCCGAGACAGCGGATCGTCTCGAGATAAAACAGCCCAAGAGAATTGTCCTCCGGGAAAGCCTCGATTTGCGTAATTTCTGTGCCAGACCCTACCGCCACAAGGCCCGACAGGAAATCACCACAGCCATCAATCGCTAGAATGAGACTTTGTTCGAAGCCCGACATTGCAAAGGCGCTCACGGCGTGCGCCTGATGATGACCTACGAATGAAATACGCGAACTGTCCAACTTAGTGCCGAACTCACGCGCTAACAGGTTCTGCACCAACATTTTAGCATCCAACGGAGTGGAGAGAATGTCCGGTTGGGAAGCGGACATACCTTCAAGCATGGCGTTGGCATAGGGCTCGCTGGCGTAGACCGCGACACGATCAATGTCGCTGAGCTGAACCCCGGCCGTCGAGAGACAGTATTGAATCGAACCACTTGGCAGCTTGTTCGAGTGCTTGATTCGATTGAGGCGTTCCTCTTCTACGGCGGCTATCACCTTTCCGTCTCGGACGAGCACCGCGGCGCCATCGTGCATAAAGGCGTTCGGACGCTCGAATCGGTTTTCATGGACTTGGTCAAGTCCGCCGCTGATTCCTAGGCACAGCATTTCTTTCTCCAAATAGTAACGGGAAGCCAAATTGGCTTACCTCGACTGTTTCCAACTAAATAGGCGTGTTGTCGCCTGCTGCGACCGCCCGTCAGGCATCAGCGGCATCGAAGAAAGCCTCATAAACGATCAATGAGATGCTTCGACTGTGACGCCTACAGTGCCATCACGCCGAGAGCTTGGCTGGATCATCCAATCCTGAGCGGCTGCTGACATGTATCCGGCGATGTCGTTTTCACCGGCAGAACCAACTTGCGATGCCGCCTGTTCTTGGGAAGGGCGGCCGTCGACGAATAACAGTACCGCCCCCGTGAACTGGCCCGATTTCATTCTCCGAAGCGACCATGGTCGCCCGACATTGTCGGCCAGTTGCAACTCACTTTCTCGGCACGACCTCCACTGCACGTCAGGGCGCATCGAAGATTTTCTCCTTTGGATTATTCCTAAGGCAGCTTTCGTCACGCGATAGAGCAGCGTGTGATTGGTGCGTGAGGCTCTTTTTTGTCCATGCACGATTCCGGAAGGGTGATGAAATCGATTGTTTTGATCAAAGTCATCCACGCTATGAATAACAGCCGCAGCACATGCGTTTTCAAAGCGCTTCAGGCTTCCCGGATGGCTACTCCGATGTGAAGCGCATGGCATTCCAAGCGCTCTGTCAACCAAAACGATGAGTATCGGCGTCGACCCACATTGCCTTCGTCTTCGCGACTCCGTGACAGCGGCTGGCATTGTGTTTGTAGAGCATCGGGCGAAGATCATGTCGATCGGCCATCTCGCCTGCCTATCGGCAAACCCTTGAACAATGATCCACGCACCAGCGCGATTGTGATCACGAGCGCCTCTGAGCTCGGGAGGTTCGGTTTTCTGAGGGCCTGGGTCTCCGAAGCGATGGAGGTAGCTAGCCTTCCTGGTGCTATACGGTTGTGCTCTTCATGGAGTGGACGCATTTGCGTCTCGAAAGCGGTTCTTCAGTGGAACCGGCGCCAAGGCCCGTCTGTGGTCGTTCAGAACACGGGGTGCCGTCTCCAAACCGGATATTGGAGCGGGCAGCCGCCGGAATTTGACCCATGGAGATGAGCGCCTGTCAGGAGGCGTTTCGAAAACGGCGCGATCTTCATCGCGGCTGTTTCATGGTGTCATTCCTGACATGTTCTTTATAATCGGCAGCTTGCGGATAGTCTTGCCCGTCGCCGCCCGTAGCGCGTTGGCGACGGCCGGGCCGATAGGCGGCACACCTGGCTCACCAACTCCCGTGGGCGGCTCCTCGGACGGCACAATGTGCACCTCGACTCGCGGCATCTGCTCGATCCTGAGCGGTGTATAGGTATCGTAGTTCTCTTGGTCTACGACACCGCCATTCAGGGTCAGCTCCTCCTGGAGGATCGCGCCTAGCCCGAAGCCGATACCGCCCTCCATCTGAGCGCGAATCTGGTCAGGATTTATCGCGGTGCCGCAATCTACCGCGCAGACGACGCGGTCGACCTTGAAACCATTTTCATCGTTGAGGGTGATCTCCACCACATCGGCGACATAGGTCGAGAGGCTTTCATGCAGGGCCACGCCGCGGAAACGGCCTTCCGGCAGAGGCTTGTCCCAGCCTGCCTTCTCAGCAGCCACTTTAAGCACGGCGGCATTCCGTGGATGGTGACCGAGCATTGACAAGCGGAAGTCGACCGGATCACGGTTCGCAGCGGCGGCGAGCTCATCGATCAGGGTTTCCACCGCGTAAGCGGTGTGGGTGGAGCCTACCGAACGCCACCACAGCACCGGGATGTTCACGTCCGTGGTGGTCAGCTCGACCTTCAGGTTCGGGATCGCATAGGGCAGGTTGGTGGCGCCCTCTACGGAGGTTGGATCGATGCCGTTCTTGATCATCGCCGCAGAGGTCGAACCGCCCAAGACCGATTGGCCCACGATGTGGTCATGGAGAGCGACGACATTGCCTTTCTTGTCGAGCCCCGCCTTGACTGCATGCACATAGGCCGGCCGGTACCGCCCACCCCGCATGTCATTCTCGCGGGTCCACTGCACCCTCACTGGCTTGCCGCGTCCCAGTGCACGCGCTGTGGAAACAGCTTCGATAATGACATCTGCATCAAAGACCGCGCGGCGGCCGAAACTGCCGCCGGTCTTCATCACGTGCAGCCTCACCTTGTCCGGCGTGGTGCCGCCTACCTGAGCGGCAGCCGCCTGATAAAGGTCGGGCATCTGGTGTCCGCCCCAGACGTCGATGGTGCCGTCTTCGTTGATTCGGGCGGCCGCGTTGAGTGGCTCGATCGAAGCATGGACAAGATAGGGGAATTCGTAGTGCCCCTCGATGATTTTCTCAGCACTGGCGAACGCTGCGGGAGTGTTACCGTCGTCGCGCGCGGTGGCCGCGCCCAGATCGTCTGCTGCCTTGTTGTATTCGGCCATGATCTCGGCCGTGCCGCGCCCTTCGGCCTTCTCCTCGTTCCAGGTCACCTCCACGAGTTCGCGGCCCTTGAGCGCCGTCCAGGTGTCCCTGCCAACCACGGCAATGCCTCGCGGCGTCTGGACGACATCGACAATGCCGTCGAGTGCCTTCGCCTTGGTTGCGTCGAAGCTCTCGATCTCGGCGCCGAACTTCGGCGGATGGATCATAACGGCCGTCTGGAGTCCCTCCATCATGAGGTCGATCGTGTAGGTCTGCGCGCCGTTGGTCTTGCCGGCGGAATCGTAGCGCTTGAGGCTGTCCGATCCGATCTGGGCCCACTTGTCGCGCGGCTTTAGCGGCACGTCGTCGGGAACCGGCATTCCCGCTGCGGCTTCAGCCAGGTCACCGTAGCGCGCCTGCATCCCTGAGGCGTGCGACACGACCCCGGAAGCGACTTTGATCTCGCCGGCTGGCACATCCCACCGCTGCGCCGCGGCCGCCACCAGCAAGGCCCGTGCGGCAGCACCCGCCTTGCGGTAGCGTTCCCACGACGAACTCATCGACGTGGAGCCACCGGTTGCCTGTGCGGCCCCGCCCCAGGCGAGATTGCCGTAGAGCGCGGTATTGCCATATCCGCCGACCACGTCCACCTGCGCCCAGTCGCCGTCGAGCTCTTCCATAACCAGGGTGGCGATGCCGAAATAGGAGCCTTGTCCCATCTCGAACTGCGAGGAGTAGATGATGATTCGGTTCTCCTTTGTGATCTCGACATAGGTCTGGAAGGGGTTCGCCTGAACCTTTGCAGTAGTCGTTTGTGCGATGTCGGACGCCGCCAGCACTAGCCGGTAGCCTACGGCGAGGCCAGCGGTGGTGACGCCCGCGCCGACGAGGAACCGGCGGCGCGTGGGCCGCACGGAGTTATGCTTCGAAAGAAACTGCGACATGCCTCAAGTCTCCAGCCGGTTGGCGGTCTCGTGGATGGCCGCGCGGATGCGATGATAGGTGGCGCAGCGGCAGAGATTGCCGCTCATCGCCGAATCAATATCATCGTCCGACGGCTTAGGCGTTTCTGTGAGCAGGGCCACGGCCGACATGATCTGGCCAGACTGGCAATAGCCGCATTGAGGTACGTCGAACTCGGCCCACACGGCCTGGACCGTTTCGCCTATCTTGCCCGACACACCCTCAATGGTGGTGATCGAGGCTCCTTCGATGTCGCCGACTGCGGTCTGGCACGAGCGCGTCGGCATGCCGTTAACGTGAACCGTGCAAGCGCCGCACTGGGCAAGCCCGCAACCGAATTTCGTTCCCGTGAGTCCGATGACGTCACGGACCGCCCAGAGCAGCGGCATCTCTGGATCGACGTCGAGTGTTCGCGCCTCGCCATTGAGGGTAAAAGCGACCATTGCTTGCTCTCCTTGTCCTGAGCTGGCTATCTCGTTGAGCCTCCGCCCGCCTGGCAACCGAGCTCTTGTTGCTGGGCCTAGCGACCACACCGTAGGAACGCGCAGCTCAAGCAACAAGCCGCTAGTTTGGCGAGTTACGAGATCGTGAAGTGGGTCGTGTCGAAAGGCTGGAGGCAACTGAATGTCATTTTTTGGGCGGACAGGCCGCTTAGGCTGGGTTACACGAGACTGGACATTCGGGTCGTCGCGAACATCGACCGCTGGTCGGCCGCGTCCGGCAGGGCCCTGATTGGCTACACGAAATGAAATGGGACGACTATCGATGGGGGCCTACCTCGACCCGCAACCTCCACGACTGGACCCTCAGGTTTCCGACTATCGTCCCGGGCGGTGGCCGAGCTCGGCGCCTCGGACGCTATAATAGACGGTGAGGCGTTCGTCGTTGACCAGAAGACTTGTCGCGCATTCCCAGTCTTCAGCGGGCTCTTGGCCGCGGCGGGAGACGTCAGGACCATGCTTGCCGGCTTCGACCTGCTCAAGATCGACGGCGCGGGTCTTCGCGATCGGCCACTCGTTGATCGACGCAAAGCGCTAGTTAACCTGCTGAAACGCCGCCAAACGGCATCGTTCTGAGCGACGAGATCAGCGGCGGCAGCGACATTCTCGCGCAAGTCTGCCAGTTCGGCCTCGAGGGCACCGTCTCCAAGCTTCGTGTCAGTCCATATCCATCCGGCCGGCGCTAAGAATGGGTGAGACAAAATGCGTGCTGAGTGGTGAGTTCATCGTCATCGGCTGCGAACCCGGCAACAGTTACGGCGGTCGGGAAGCGTGCTCTGGCGAATGTCGAGGACGGAAGTATGGTGTTCGCCGGCGGCATTGGCACTGGCTTCAATGCGCGCACCGGGCCGGAAAGTAAAGCGCCGGCTCGATGCCATCCCAATGGATAAACCACCGATTCCTAGTTTGAAGGGGAACGGTGCGGCATGGGCGGAGTGCCTGCGCAGTCTGTACCTCCGCAGTCGATTGTTGAGTTCGAAGGGGGGTGTTATTGGCGTCGAGACCGCTCAAGCCATGGCTATCAGCACGCCGAGTGCGTTGTTTTCGATCAGTTCTCGAAATGAGCGGGTAAATACATGACACTTCCTTTCACTTGCCGAACGAGGTTTGCTGTTCACCGGCTGGCATCCGATGGCAAACCTTTCAACGCGGCGGCGATCTGGCGCTTCGCTGCTGGGGGCAGAGGCAGGATGGGACGCGGGGGGTCGGCACAAATGTCGAGCAATTCAGCGAGTGCATAGACGACGCGAAGGCTCGAGAACTCCTTGAAGAGGCTCCAGATCGGGACCAGCGCGGCATTGATCCGTCGCGCTTCGGCCGCATCCCCCTGTTGCGCCGCTGTGACGATCGTCATGCAGACCTCGGGCAGGATGCCCGCGAGGACGCTGTACCATGTGTCGGCCCCGGCGATCATGGCCTCGGCGGCGTTCCAGTCGCCGCTGTAGCCAATCGAGAACCCTTCCGGCAGTGTGCGCCTCTGGGCGGTCAGGTGGTTCTTGATCGCGCCGCTTTTGTCTGTCGGATTCTTGATGGCGACAATCCCAGCCACCTTTGCCAGGCGGCTGACAAGGGGTGGACTGAAATGGAAATGCGTCGTTCCTGGATTGTCGTAGACGACGATCGGCAGGCCACTTTCGCGCGCCACAGTGGAGAAATGTTCGAACACCTCGTCATCAGTAAGCGGGGTGTAGGAGGCGGCGGCAAGCAAACCCGCAGCTGCTCCAAGGGCCTTGGCGTCTTGCGCGAGCCCCACGGCTTCATCGGTGCGCAGCGCGCCCACACCCACCACGACCGGCATTTGCCCCGCCGTTTGGTCCAAGGTCTCGGAGAGCGCCCGCCGCCGTTGCTCGCGCGACAGATAGATGTATGTGCCGGTGCTGCCGAGAAGACCGATGGAATCGACCTGAGCAATGCCAAGCCGAGCAATCAGCCTGCGCAGGGCAACGCTATCGACGCGGCCGTCACGATTGGTCGGGGTGATGGGGAACGCGGAAAGACCGCTCAGGAATGCCATGGCAAGGCTCCAGATCTATGTGTGAGCGCAGAGATGGCCGCACGCCAGGTCATTACAAGACGTCCAAAGCCCGCCGCAGATCGGCGATCAGGTCATCAGCGTCTTCAAGCCCCACCGAGAGACGCATGAGATCCTCGCCGACTCCATCGGCCAAATGGGCATCCTTGCGGATCGGCTGCCGAGCACGGGTGAGGCTTGCTGGATGATAGATGAGGCTGTCGGCATCGCCGAGGCTGACGGCGCGAATGATCAGGTTGAGCCGGTCCATCATCCGGCGCGCTCCTTCGTATCCAGCGTGGAGGCCAAAGGCCAACATGCCCGATCCGTTGGACATCTGTTTTCGCGCCGTCACCTGATCAGGGTGCGAGTCGAGGAACGGATAACTCACAAATGCCACCGCCGGGTGCGCTTCCAGCGCCCGAGCCACCGCAAGGGCCGTGGCGCTGTGCCGTTCCATACGCAGCGTCAGCGTCTTCAGACCGCGCAGGATCAGGAAAGCTGACATGGGCGAGAGCGCTGCGCCGGTGATGTAGCGCAGGCCCGTTTCATGCAGCGTACGGAGCGTTTGGGCGTCGCCGAGAAGCGCCCCGCCAAGCGCATCGCCATGACCATTGATGTACTTGGTCAGCGAATGGAGCACGATGTCCGCCCCGTGCTCAAGCGGTCGCTGGAGCGCGGGCGAGGCGAAGGTGCTGTCCACGGCAACCTTCACACCGCGCGCGTGGGCGCGCTTGGCAATGGCAGAGATATCGACGATGCGGCTCAGCGGATTCACCGGCGTCTCGAAGAAAACCAGCCGCGTCCGCTCGGTGATCGCGGCATCGAGATTTTGGGGATCTGACAGATCGACCGCGACGACCTTGATGCCGAAGCGGGGGACCGCCTGTTCGACCATGGCAAGCGTGTTCGCATAAAGCGTCTTGTGGACGATGAGTTCATCGCCCTGGGACAGGAGCGACAGGATCAGAGTGCCGAAGGCCGCCATCCCCGAGGCAACAACCAGCCCCGCCTCGGCTCCTTCCAGATTCGCGAGCCGCTGCTCGAGGATCTCGGTCGTGGGATTGTATTCGCGCGCATAGAGCCGTCCACCAAGGGCGGCGGCGGCATCGTTTGCTGCCACGCTTTCGAACCCATAGGTTGACGTCAGGAACACTGGCGGCTGGACGGCATTGGAAAAGCCGGCCGGATCGTAGCCATGATGGATCGCCCGGGTGGCAAATCCGGGGCTGGTGCGGTTGAGCGACCCCGTGGGAGCATCGGTTTCGGATTGATGGGAGCTGGTCATTCGGCCTCTGCGATCTCTCTTGGGGTTCCGAAAGATTGACGGCAACCTGGCCAATGTGAAATATCCAGTTGGCGATGAAAGAGATGGTCCAGTCTTCAAGTGCCGGGTCTGCAGCGCGCTCGCACGCGATGGGTGCACGCCAGATATACGAAGCCCTTCGCGAGCAAATCCTCGGCGGCGTCTACGAAACCGGCAGTCAGTTGCCATCCTCCCGGGCCCTGGCAAATGACCTCGGCGTTTCGCGAACCACGGTGACGGTCGCCTATGAGCAACTGGCTGCGGAGGGTTTCATCGAAGTCCGTCAAGGCGCACGACCTCGCGTTGCGTCTTCGTTGATGGGCCATGGGACGGGGCGCACTCACGCGCAACGGGTCGGCCCGATCCACCTGTCCGCATATGGCGAGCGGCTGCGCGCGACGTCACCCTGGCCAGATTATCTGCCGACTGGGCTGAAGGTCGAGTTCCGCTATGGCGACCTCGCGCCGTCGGATTTCCCTTCATTGGTCTGGAAACGCGCGATGAACGAGGCGATGGGGCAGCGCCCGCTGCGTCTTGCCTATGACGATCCTCGCGGCTCGCGCCGGCTTCGCCAGGCGCTTCAGGGCTATCTCTGGCGCGCCCGGACCCTGAGCTGCGACCTCGACCAGATCATAGTTGTGAACGGTTCGCAGCAGGGCCTTGATCTGTGCGCGCGCCTGCTTCTCGATCCCGCCGACCGTTTCGTCATCGAGGATCCGTGCTACAGGATGGCGCGTCAGGTCTTTGCCAGTACGGGTGCCTCACCCATCCCGGTCATCGTGGACGAAGACGGGATGAGGACCAAGTTGCTGGCGGGGATCGGAGCACGACTGGCGTATGTGACGCCATCGCATCAGTTTCCGCTTGGCGGCGTCATGCCGATCGCGCGCCGCCATCAGCTTCTGAAATGGGCGCGGCACAACAACGCCTATGTGATCGAGGACGACTACGACAGCGAATATCGCTACGACATCAATCCGGTCCCTCCGCTGCACAGTCTCGAGGACCACGGGGCTGTCATCTACCTCGGCACGATCTCCAAAACGCTCTCGCCGATGCTGCGCATCGGCTACCTCGTCGTCCCGCCCGAATTGCAGGAGGTCTTCGCAACCGCCAAACAATTCGCAGACCGGCATTCGCCGGTCGCTGAACAGGAAGCGCTGGCATCGTTGATCGAGAGCGGCGGCTACGAAAGCCATGTGCGCCGTGTGCGCAGGCTGAACGGCGAGCGTCGGGAAACGTTGTTGGGTGCCTTGCAGCACAGCTTCGGGGATCGCATCACTGTCCAGGGAGCAGATGCGGGACTGCACGTCGCGGTTTGGTTCAATGACCTGCCACGATCGCGGGAAACGGCCTTGGTCGAATCCGCCCGCGACGCTGGCCTGGGGCTACACCTGATCTCGCCGCTCTACGAACGGCCATCGGACCAAGGCCGCACCGATCGCGTCGGACTTGTCATGGGCTATGCCGCCTTGAGCATTCGGCAGATCGGGAAGGGCGTTGAGGTCCTGCGAGAGGTTGTCAAGCAGGTGCAAGACGCGATGCCGGCGCGGAACAACTGAGACGGGGCGACGCCGAAAGCTGGCGCTGAAAACGGTCCGAGGGCCCGCCGTATTTCTTTCCAAACAGCCAACTGGACCGGGAAAATGCCATGCAACTGGCGCTGTTGATCAGGCCAGTTTTGCAGCAGGTTCCACGAGACGGTTTCCGAGAGCGATGATGACCTGGCGAGGAAAGCTGCTTCACGTCCATATCGCGCCCGCTGCCTCCTATGAAATGGAGGAGCTGGCGCAGGCGCAGCTTATTGCCGGCCAAGGCATTGTCGGAGACCGCTACTACCTGGGGACGGGGACCTATTCCGCGCGTCCTGACGTTCGCGAAGTGACGCTGATCGAAGCTGAAGTCTTGGACGCCATCGCGCAGGGCGAACCCAGAATTCCGGGCTTCAAGGCCAAGCTCGCACCCGAGGATCACCGGCGCAATCTGACGACACGAGGCGTTCCGCTTAGCCATCTTGTCGGCAAACGCTTCCGGGTCGGGGAAACGATTCTCAGGGCCGCCCGGATGAATGTGCCGTGCAAGTATATCGAGGAGTTGCTCGGGCTTTCGGGTCTCTACGAGGGGCTTCTGAACCGCTCCGGCCTGAACTGCACAATCGACGTCGGGGGCGTGATCCGCCCTGGTGATCTGATCTTGCCCATCGACGAGTGAAACGCCATGGCCTCGCCGCGTATTATCATGAAGCTGACCGTGACCGCCGTCCGCAAGGAGCCGGGCGACGTGCTGGTCATCGACCTGAAACACCCACGCAAACCTGTGCTGCCGGCGTTCGAAGCGGGTTCTCACGTCGACGTCCATCTGCCTGAAGGGAAGGTGCGTCAGTATTCACTTTGCGGCGACCCGACCGAGCTGGGCCGCTACACCATCGCGGTGAAGCGCGAGAATGACGGCCGTGGCGGCTCGGCGTGGATCCACGAAACCATTGCCGTCGGCTCCACACTGCCTGTCTCCGCGCCACGCAACCATTTTGCGCTCAAGCCAGGCGAGGGGCCGACTTTGCTGCTGGCAGGGGGAATCGGGATCACCCCGATTCTGGCCATGGCGCGCGCGCTCACCCGGCAGGCCAAGCCCTTTGAGTTGCACTATTTCACCCGCAGCCGGGCGCTCACGCCACTCTTGGCGGCGATCGGGCGCGATCTTCCCGGCCGCAATGTGCGGATTCATTTCGACGACGAGCCTCAGACCCGGCAGGACATCGCCGCGCTGCTGGCGAACCGTTCGGCCGAGGCTCAGGTTTACTATTGCGGGCCGCCTGGCTTCATGGCGGTTGTGGGGCGCGCGGCCGAACACTGGCCCGAGGGTACTGTTCATTTCGAAACTTTCCAGCCTCCCGAGTTTGATGGCGCGCCACCGGAACCATTCGTCATAGAACTGGGTGAGGGCAGGATGGTCGAGGTTTCGGCGCAGACCACGGCGCTCGCGGCCCTGCGCGGGGCCGGTGTGCCGTTGATGGCCTCGTGTGAGAATGGGGTGTGCGGGACCTGCGAATGCGCAATGCTGGCGGGACAGCCGATCCATCGGGATGCCGTCCTGTCCAAGGAGGCACGCGGCCACCGCTTCATCCCCTGCGTGTCGCGCGCGACAGGTTTGTTGAAACTCGATCTTTGACCATTTGGGCGGGGGTCCTGTGAGACCGGCAGCTGATTTGCGGGAAACTGAATGACGAGGAAACTGGAATATCTGAACGAGATCGAGCGCTGCGTCTCCTGGCTCGCAGCCTGGACGATCCACCACGCCAACCACGTCCGCGAGGGCGATGAGATCAAGGTCGGGGGGCATCAGGCCTCGTCCGCGTCGCTGAGCACCATCATGACCGCGCTCTACGGTTCGGTCCTACGCCCGCAGGATCGGGTGGCGGTCAAACCCCATGCGGCGCCGATCTTCCATGCACTTCAGTATCTGGCGGGCAACCAGACTCACGAAAAGCTCATGAACTTCCGCGGCTACAAGGGCGCGCAGAGCTATCCTTCGCGGACGAAGGATGTCGACGATGTCGACTTCTCGACCGGGTCGGTGGGTCTCGGCGTTGCTCAGACGCTGTTCTCGTCACTGGTGCAGGACTACGTCTCGGGTCACGGCTGGATGAAGGAGCGTTCCGAGGGCCGAATGGTCAGCCTGATCGGCGACGCCGAGATGGATGAGGGCAACATCTACGAGGCCCTGATCGAAGGCTGGAAGCACGGGCTCAGGAACTGCTGGTGGGTGGTCGACTACAATCGCCAGTCGCTCGACGCCGTGATCCGGGAGGGCCTCTGGCAGCGGTTCGAGCAGATTTTTCGCAACTTCGGCTGGGACGTGATGGTCCTGCGCCACGGCGCTCTGCAAGAGGCTGCCTTTGCCGAGCCGGGGGGCGAGAAGCTGCTCGAGTGGATAGAGCGCTGTCCGAACCAGCTCTATTCGGCGCTGACCTTCCAAGGGGGTGCTGCCTGGCGCAAGCGGCTGCTCGACGAGATCGGAGACCAAGGGCGGGTAACCACTCTGATAGAACGCCGCTCAGACGACGAGTTGCAGGCGTTGATGACGAACCTTGGCGGGCATGACATGCCGAGCCTCCTCGAAGCCTTCGAGGCGGCGTCCAGGCATGACCGTCCCGTCTGCTTCATCTGTTACACCATCAAGGGCTACGGTCTGCCGCTTGCCGGACACAAGGACAACCACGCGGGGCAGATGACGCCCACGCAGATGGAAGACTACCGCCTGCAGATGGGCGTAAAGCGGGGTGAGGAGTGGGACAAATGGGCGGCCGCCAACTTGCCGGAAGCGGAACTTGACGCCTTCTTCGCAAGGGCGCCGTTCTTCAGTGAGGGCCGTAGGAGGCTGTCTGCGCCGTCGGTGCCGGTGCCCGAAACCCTTCCGTCACCGGGGCAGCCCGGCAAACCGCTCTCGACCCAGATGGGCTTCGGCCAGATCCTGAACGACATCGCACGAGAGCGCAGTCTGCTTGCCGACCGCATTGTCACCACCTCGCCCGATGTGACGGTCTCGACCAATCTCGGTGGCTGGGTTAACCGGCGCGGCCTTTTCGCCCGGGAGACCATGGCGGACACCTTCAAGGCCGAACGCATTCCGTCGACCTTTACCTGGGAATTTGGGCCGAAGGGGCAGCACCTTGAGCTCGGGATCGCCGAGTCGAACCTGATGATCATGCTCGGGGCGCTCGGTCTCTCGCACTCGATTAATGGCGTGCGCCTACTGCCGATCGGGACAGTCTATGATCCCTTCATCTACCGATCGGCCGACCAGCTAAACTACGCCTGCTATCAGGATGCGCGCTTCATGCTGGTCGCAACGCCCTCGGGCGTGACGCTGGCGCCCGAGGGCGGGGCACACCAGTCGATCGGAACCCCATTGATCGGCATGGCGCAGGATGGGCTTTGCGCCTTCGAACCGGCCTTCGTCGACGAACTGTCCGTGATCATGCGCTTTGCCTTCGATTACATGCAACGTAATGGCGAGGGGGATCCGGATGAGATGACGTGGCTGCGTGATCAGACCGGAGGATCGGTCTATCTTCGCCTGTCAACCCGGCCGCTCGAGCAGCCGCTGCGCGACATGAAACCGGCGCTCGCGCGGGACATCGTCAACGGCGCCTATTGGCTGCGTCCGCCCGGGCCGAACGCGAGTGTCGTCATTGCTTACCAAGGCGTTGTCGCGCCGGAGGCGATTGCCGCGACGGGTCTTCTGGCGGAGGACCGGCGCGATGTCGGGCTGCTCGCGATCACCTCCGCGGACCGGCTTAATGCGGGCTGGCAGGCGGCGGAACGAGCCCGGCAGCGTGGCGCGATTGGCGCCCTGAGTCATATCGAGCGGCTGCTCGCGCCGCTATCGCGTGACTGCGGCATCGTCACCGTGATCGACGGCCACCCGGCGACGCTCGCGTGGCTCGGTGGGGTTAACGGGCATCGCGTGAAGGCGCTCGGGGTCGAGCATTTCGGCCAGACGGGGACTATTGCGGACCTCTACCGTCACCACGGCCTGGACACCAACGCCATCGTACATGCGGCACAGGCGGTGAGTGCGGGACCGGCTGTTCGCTACCGGAAGGCGCTGCCTTGACCATGAGCTACCGGACGCTTCGGGCCGGTACGGATCGGCTCACGTCCACCGCCCGGCCATTTCCACGGGCGTTCCGGTTCGCTTCAAAGCGGACAGCTGCCAGGGACACTGTGGACGTTCTGATCGCGCTAGAGTAGCTCGTGCGACCCCCAGGGTCACCTGGAATACGCAGGGAGGCGGCTTTTATTTAGCCTTGCGTCCAATTACGAATTCGATCCAATCCAGTCCGGAGCAAAAGCTCCGCGTCCTCCCGATTTTCGGCTTCGACGTAGCACCGCATTTCCGGGGCATTTCCGGATGGACGCAAATGCAAGACACGCTTATCCGCGAGAGTGATACGAAGCCCGTCAACATCGCTAACCTTGCTTACCACTCCAATCGACCCGACGAAGGCGGCGATGTTAGTTTCCGCTGTACGAAGGTATGTCATGAGGCGAGTGCTGCTTTCGACGGAAAAATTTTCCAAGCGATCCGCAACCGCCGCTGGCAATTGAAAGGAACTGCCAATCTCCGACAGTGGCTGCCCACTTGTATTAACAAGGGAAAGTGCCGCAAGGATGGGGAGAAAACTGTCGCGTGTAGGTAGCGCTGGCAGTTTAGTTCCGTTCGGGTCAAAGTCCGTGCCGGTCAACAAACCACCGTTTGCTTCGAAACCAACCACGCGCTCGTGACCCGACGCAACCAAATCGAGCATGGCAGCAATAACAAATGGCGATCCAACCTTGGTACGCACGACTTTAAAAGAACCTGCGGTCTCGATACCAGAGTTTGATGTGACCGGCGTGACGACTGCCTTCGCTTGCAGGAAGTTCGCCGTAATCAGGCCTAACAAATCACCGCGAAGGGGGTCTCCGTGGTCGTCAGCTACCAGTGGGCGGTCACCATCGCCATCTGCCGAGACGACCGCATCAAGCCGATGCTCTTTGGCCCAGAGCTTGAACTGTTGAGCAGTCTCGTCCGAGACCGCTTCAGTGTCGACAGGAATGAAACCTTCCGAACGTCCCAGGGTTACGACCGTCGCACAGTGATATGAGAGAATGTCAACCAAGAGATCGCGCGCGACTGTGCTGTGCTGATATACGCCCACCGTTAAGCCCTTTAGAGCATTAATCTCCATAAGCTTTCGATTGCGCGCCATGAAAAAGGCCTTGCATTCGGCCTCCCGGTGCTGCCGACGTGCAACAGCACCTTCAAGGACGTATCCGCGCTTCTCCAACTGCAAGGCGATGCGCGTTATCTCCCGCTCATCACCCTTGTCGATCTCACCGTCGGGTCGATAGAATTTTATTCCATTACGGTCGGCCGGAATGTGCGAGCCTGTGATCATCAAACAACCACTCTTACGCGCCTGAGCATACAGTGCCAGGGCAGGGGTGGGGACGGCGCCGCAATCGACTACGATGAAGCCGAGCGCAGACAGTGCCGCCGCACAGACGGCGGCGATGGCCGGACTCGAGGCGCGAAAGTCGCGCCCTATGAGTATCTCGTCGCCAATTCTGGCCAGGCCGGATTCCAGCAGGAATGTCGCGAATGCCGTTGCATATAGGGCAGAGGCGGCTCCTGCCAATTCTGTCGCCAGGCCCCGTAATCCACTTGTTCCGAATTTCATACCAAATCCGACGTTGCTAACCGGGTTTTGAGGGTAACATGCTCAAACTTTGGCTCGTCCGGAATGCCCATCGACAGATCCCTCGGACGAGAACAAGAAGTACATTCGGTTACCGTAGACGCGCTCGGTTATCGAGGGTTACCCTTGTGAGGATTGACGCAGTCGGCGTCGGCGTGGGCAGCGCACCGTGACCTTCACGGCGACGAGTTGGAGCGGATGGGGTCCGGGCCCGGCAGGGCTCCTCGCGGCTGGCTCACATGAGCGCTATCGCCATCGAGTGATTGTCTCAGTCTACATTAGCTCTGGGTCCCGAAAGCGCGTACAGCAAATCCTCTTATCTATCGCCGTTCGGTGTAGCTCCCGTTCAGAAATGCATGATAGACACTCTCGATGCCTTCCATGAGAGTGATCTTTGCTGCCCATCCCAAAGTGCGCAGCTTGTCGACGCTCATCAGCTTTCGCGGTGTACCGTCAGGTCTAGAGTGATCATGCGCGATCTCCCCAGTAAATCCGACTACACGGCAGATCATTCTGGTCAGCTCTAGGATCGTGATGTCCTGTCCGCAGCCGAGATTGACGTGATCATGGTCAGAGTAGTTCTTCAGAAGGAAGACTAATGCGTCGGCGCAGTCGTCGACGTGCATGAATTCCCGACGTGGTGTGCCCGTGCCCCAGATGGTGATTCGCTTATCACTTATGAGCTTAGCTTCATGCGCTTTCCGGATCAGCGCTGGGATGACGTGGCTTGACTGCAAGTCATAATTGTCGCCTGGCCCGTAGAGATTCGTCGGCATAGCGGAGATGTAGTCGCGGCCATATTGCTGGCGATAGGCTTGAGCCATTTTGATGCCGGTGATCTTGGCGACGGCGTAGCATTCGTTGGTGCGCTCTAGTGGCCCGGTCAAAAGCGCGCTTTCAGGAATGGGCTGTGGTGCCATCTTCGGATAGATGCAAGACGAGCCGAGGAAGAGGACGCGGTCGACATTGTTTTCGTGGGCTGCCGCGAAGATATTGGCCTCGATCATCAGATTGTCGTAAAGAAAGTCGACCGGATAGGTGGCGTTCGCGAGAATACCACCTACCTTTGCCGCCGCCATAATGATAGCGTCCGGTTTCATCACTGCCACGAAGTTTTCAACCTCGGTCTGTCGCTTGAGATCTAGCTCTCCGCGAGGGGCGGCCACAACTTTGCAGTCTTCAGACGCGAGTCGGCGTACAACAGCGCTGCCCACCATACCTTTGTGGCCAGCGACCCACACGGTTTTTCCGTTCAGATCATACATTACGCTTCCTTCATGACTACAGATGTCTGCATGACCTTCAGGTCTTCGCGGACCATTTCCGCAGCAAGGTCGCGCACGGATATCTCATGCACCCAGCCGAGCTTCTCCTTCGCCTTGGTAGCGTCACCCAGGAGAAGATCGACTTCCGTGGGGCGGAAGTAGCGTGGGTCCACTTGGACTAGGCATCTGCCGCTCGCTAGATCATAGCCCTTTTCGTCGACACCCTTGCCCCGCCATTCGATCTCGACGCCGACATCTTCGAAAGCCCACTCGACGAATTGGCGGACAGGAGTCGTTTTGCCCGTAGCCAGCACGTAATCATCCGGTTGATCCTGCTGCATCATCATCCACATACCTCGCACGTACTCACGCGCATGGCCCCAATCGCGTTGAGCATCGAGATTGCCGAGATAAAGCTTGTCCTGCTTGCCCAGGTAAATAGCAGCGGCAGCGCGGGTGATCTTGCGCGTCACAAAAGTTTCGCCACGGAGGGGGCTTTCGTGATTAAAAAGAATGCCGTTGGAAGCGTGCATACCATAGCCCTCACGATAATTGACGACCATCCAGTAGGCGTAGAGCTTGGCGGCGGCGTAAGGGCTGCGCGGATAAAAGGGCGTCGTTTCGTTCTGCGGTACGGACTGCACGAGGCCGTATAGCTCTGACGTCGAGGCTTGATAGAAGCGGGTCTTGTCCGTCAGACCGAGGAGGCGAATCGCCTCAAGAAGTCGCAATGTACCGATACCGTCCGCGTTTGCTGTGTACTCAGGTGTTTCGAACGACACCTGGACATGGCTCTGAGCAGCCAAGTTGTAAATTTCGTCTGGCTGAGATTCCTGAACCACGCGGATGAGGTTAGTCGAATCAGTGAGATCACCGTAATGCAAGATTAAGCGCGGATCGGATTCGTGCGGGTCTTGGTAGAGGTCTTCGATACGACCGGTGTTGAAGGAAGAGGAACGTCGCTTAATCCCATGAACGATGTAGTCTTTTTTGAGAAGAAGACGGGCAAGATAGGCACCATCCTGTCCAGTTATGCCCGTAATAAGAGCAACTTTCCTGCTATCACCCATTCTATTCCTGCTCAATTAAAGTTTAAAGTTTCGGCTCCGGCTCGCCACGCCGACACAATGTGCGGCCCGCCCCGTGCCCCATGGAGCACTTCGACAGATGCGGCGCGAAGATCGTCATTGACTGTCCGCCAGCCGAGCACACCTGCTCTGCTTAGAGTCACGAGCAAAAATAGAGTCGCGCCGCTAACCTGTCGGACTCGTACATGCGGTCTGAGTGCCGCTCAGCTCACGCCCTGAGCGACATGTACTCCCAGCACCTTGCAGCTGATTTGCTCTTCTATCAGCGAGTGAGGACGCCTTTCTTTCTTGCTTCAGCGTCTTCTAATGGGAATTGTTTGGATCCGTGAAATCGATTGTTTGGATAAAGTGCATCCACAGAATGGATGGTCTGAGCGAGCAGCGGGGGCGCATCGCCGGCCCGGAGTCGTAGCGCGAGCTTCCGTTCGGGGCGAGGACAAAGTTCGTGGCCGCGAGCGTCACCACAGCATCCGGCACAGGTCGTGCAGAACTTTGGGAGCCGACTGCGGATTCTGTCGATCAGCTGGTTCCAGGCGCGTCGAGCCATCGACCTCATCTCGCCCGGTACCGGTTGCTGTATGCAGCCTTGCACCCTTGGCGTACGGCGTCGACGGAATGATTTGCTTCGGCAGGCAGTGTCGTAGCGTTTCCGGCTGTTTCGGCTCTATTGACCGGGCCCGCGTCAGCCGAGCCCCTTCATCATGGCATCCAACACATGGATGGCCGGCATCCACTCAATAGATTTTACATATGCGGCGGAGGCCCAGTAGAGAAGGCTGAACCGGAAGCGAGGGCAACCCTAAGCGAGGGCATCGGCTTCAAGCTTTGCGAGCGTCACGGGATTAGTGGGCAGTGCTGAGTGAGCTCTTCTGCCCTGTGGCCCGGCCTCTGCCAAGGGCCCGGCGTCAGGGTCTACTAGTGTCGACTAAGGATTCCAAACCGGATGCAACCTCCTCTCCGAAACGAGATTTCCGAAAATGCATGTTAGTGGATTGGAAAAGCGCCGGTTCGTCGTCTCTCGGAGGCGTACGGGGTTCGGTGATTGTCTGTGGTCGTTGGCGGCCGCTTGGCGCTACGCGCAGCGGTCGGGACGAACTCTAGCCATCGACTGGCGGGGGGCCTGCTACCTCGACCAACCCTTCACAAATGCGTTTCCGGTGTTCTTCCAGCCGATCAATGACATCGCTGGGGTGCCGGCTATTTCCGACGACCGGATCAACGACGTTTCCTTCCCTGGTCCATTCTTCCCAGAGTGGTGGAACAGGCCGGCGATCGAGTGCCTTTACCGGCCAGATGAGCAGATTTTCCAAGAGCGCGATGAGTTGGGCGAGCTCTTTCAGGCCGAACACGATGTCGAAGCGAACACAGTAGTGTGTGACGCTTGTCTGATGTGGCGGTGCGATGAGGAAGCAGAGCGGCAGGTGTTCCAGAGTGTCAAGCCTCGGCCAGAAATTCAAGCCCGCATAGATGCCATTTATCAGGAATGTTTTGAGGGGCACAGCATCATCGGGATTCATGTTCGGCACGGCAACGGTGAAGACATCATGGAGCATGCGCCCTACTGGGCCGATCCGGAGCTCGCCGTTCGGCAAGTGTGCGCTGCAATTGAGAAGGCTAAGGCGTTACCGCACCCTAGGCCTGTGCGGCTGTTCTTATGCACGGACAGCGCGCGGATACTGGATCTTCTGTCGGCCAGGTTTCCCGATCTGCTCACTGTCCCGAAGCACTTCGGATCCAATCAAGGTGGCCCCTTACACACTGCAGCACTCGGGATTGACGGCGGAATTTCCGCCCTCGTTGAGATGTATCTTCTCGGGCGCTGCGATACCGTAATTCGGTTTCCCCCGACGAGCGCCTTTACACGATATGCACGTCTATTCGCACCACGGGTAATTGAATTCGATCTGAAGGAGCCAAGTCGTTTGACTTTGATAGAAGACAGCCAAGTCTCTGATCTCAGTTAAGACCCGCGACCTGCGCAATTCGGCAGAGGCAACCAACAGGCTTAGTTGAATGCGCATTTCTCATCGACGCCAGTGGAGGCGTCGTACATTACCGATAGGGTCGTCATCTGGCGCCGCCCGCAACGCGCCAGAACTTCGCTGTTACGCGGGGGGCCGCAGACAAGCCAGAGCGACGGCGATCGTGACGCTGACGCTCGAAAGAACGCGGGCGATCACTCCAGAGACGAAATCGAGGTTAGTTATGAAAGTGATTCCCGTGATCATCAGCGGCGGAGCCGGATCGCGGCTATGGCCCGCCTCAAGGCAATCGCACCCCAAACCTTTCCTCAAAGTAGCGGATGGATATTCTCTCATTCAGCACACTGTGCTGCGCGCCGCTTCGATAGAAGGTGTCGTGGAACTCGTCGCTGTGACATCCGGGGAACACCTCTTCCTGACCAAGGACGAATTTGACGAACTGGATTCCGTGGTCCTGCCACGCACCTTTCTGCTCGAGCCCGAAGCTCGGGATACGGCCGCCGCCGTGGCTGCAGCCGCGATCCATGCGAGGGTAACGCAAGGCCCTGACGCGATCCTGTGCGTTTTCCCGGCCGATCACCTGATTAGCAACCTGCCTGCGTTTCTAGACGTCATGGGCCTGGCCATGGAACATGCGAAGCTCGGGCGGATCGCCACATTGGGCATCACCCCAACCAGACCGGACACGGCATTCGGCTACATCGAAGCAGATGGTGAGAACGTCGTCCGTTTCGTTGAAAAACCGGATCTGGATACAGCCAAAGCCTATGTCGCGTCTCAACGCTTCTTCTGGAACGCCGGCATCTTCTGCTTCAGTGCGCAAACCATGCTCGACGAGATGGTTTTGCATTGTCCCGAGGTGCTCCAGGCCGTCGCCGACAGCTACGAGAACGGCCGCGCCAGTCAATGCCAAGGCTTTGCCAAAATCGAACTCGCGCTTGAGCATTTCGGTTCCGCGCCGCGGATCTCGCTCGACCACGCTGTCATGGAGAAAACTAACAAACTTGCCGTGATTCCCTGCGACATGGATTGGAGCGACATCGGATCTTGGAACGCAATGGCCGATTTGATCGCCCCCGACGAAAGCGGGAACAGGATACACGGCGATGTGCACATGGTCGACACGACCGGCACCTATGTGAGCTCCGACAAGCGCGTCATCGGCACGGTGGGCGTAAGCGATCTGGTGATCGTGGATTCCCCGGACGCTTTGCTTGTCACATCCCGCGACCGCGTTCAGGACGTTAAGAAGCTCTTCGAGTGCCTCAAGGCTTCGGGACATGAAGCTCATCTGGTCCATAGCACGGTACACCGGCCCTGGGGTTCCTATACGGTTCTGGAGGAAGGCGAGCGCTTCAAGATCAAACGCATCGAGGTGAAGCCCGGTCGCCAGTTGAGCCTGCAGATGCACTATCATCGTTCGGAGCACTGGGTCGTGGTCAGCGGCTCCGCCAAGATCGTCAATGGCGAGCAGGAGTTGTTCCTGGGGACAAACGAATCTACTTACATCCCCTGCGGCCATAAGCATCGGCTCGAGAACCCAGGCAGAATTGACCTGGTGATCATCGAAGTGCAGAGCGGCGATTATCTCGCCGAGGATGATATCGTTCGCTTCGACGACGAATATGGTCGAACGTAGATAACAGTACAAAAAAGTTAAACGACGAGGCGTCGCTCAAGGATCTCTGTCGTGGGTTCTGGGCCTGACATTGGCAAGCAGCGGGCCGAGCGTGTCATAGTATCCGCCCCGCGCTCTCCAGGCACTCGATCGTGGTCGAAAACGTCGGTGAGCGCTTGACAGCGCGCCGTCCGCGGTAACGAAGACTTCAGATCTTTCTCAGGCGGACCAGTTGCTCAGCTGTTCAACGGCACAGCCGTATTTCAGCCTGTAGGCGGCAACGAAATCCTCATCGCTGCAGATGCAGCGGCCGCTGGAATCTTTGGCTTTCGGATCATGGAGGTGAGAACCAAGGGGGCGCAGTAGATTCACGCGAGTGCTGGTCGTCGGACTCATCGGAAAACCCGCACTATGCTTGACCAGGTCTGCGGCAAGCATGATCCCGGCAAGCGCTGATTGAAAGGCCATCGGAACCACGGTTCGAAGGAGACGACTTCCATCGCTAAGCTGGAACACCAGGCCGCCGCAGATAACCTGCTGATAAAAGGAACGGAGGGGCTGGCCAACAAACGCGGCGAGCGGCTCAAACGGCACAGCCATCGCCGTAGCCACCCGAGCTACGAACTCATTGGGGACTCCGGTATTGGTCTGCAGGAGCGTTTTTACCTCCTCGTGTGCTTCCGGCATTCCGAGTTCCTCCGCGACCAGTTGGTGTTCGTCCTTGGATTTCCCGGTCGGCATGTACATGCAGCAAAGGCAAGCCTGGCCGTCATCGAAACCATGCCGCGAGATGCCTAGATCTTGCTCCTGAGTCCAGGCGTTCGCGATCCATCGGGGCAGAGCACCTTGGACAGCTAGACGGTCGGCGGCGGTGTCAAGCGCCACACCCACTCGGTCGAATACCCAATCGCCCCGGCGCGCAACATATTCTGCCCACTTCATAGGGTGCGCCTCCACTTCAAGGGCGGTGGACCGAAGGGCGTGGGTTGCTAGGGCCGCCTTAGAGAGGCCGACCTCCGCCTGACCTGCCAACACGTAGCGCTGCAGGTTTGAGAGTTCGATAGCTTCGTGATCAACTACATGCAGGCGCCCCGACAGACCGGATTGCCTCGCCAGCGCCCAGAGCGAGCCATGGCCTATCGCGCCGAGCCCAACGAGGTGCGTTTCGCCAAGGTCGACAGGGAAATTTAAGGGGCTGGAATCGCCGGCGTTGCTCTTGTTGTAGGTGCATAAAGAGAGGTCGATGTTCTCGTCCAGCTCGGCGCCGGTCAACTGGGAAGCAAAGACGGTTCGAAAGACGTTGGCGGCGGCAAAGCAGCTTGCGGCGCCGGCTCCATAGGGCAGCAAGCTCGAGCCAGAGCCCACCGGGTCCGTACGCGACAGCTTTGCCGCCCAACCCTGCGATCCCATGAAAAACGTTGGGCACCGAAGTGATGGGTGCACCGCGCCTGCAGCTACACAGACCGTCGCATACTTGCCGGAACGCCGGATGCTGATTTTTGGATTGATCGACTTTGCCAAGCGCTCGAGCGCTTGGGCTTGAGAGCTCGCGGCCATGTCCAGGGGGAGTATGGCCAGAACCGGATAAAGTCTGGCAAGCAACCTGACCGTAAGGTCAAGCGTCGCCTGGCCCTCGGCACACGAAGCGGCTTGGCTGTCGAAGGCCACAGCCACGACCTGCTTTTCGAGGGCTGCTTTGAAGTCGCATAGATGAAAGTCGGCCAGCACCTGAGAAGCTGCCGTGGCGGCGCGGTCGATGAAGTTAGCGAGTGCCATCGTTCAACCCGTTATCGTGATCATCCGCCTGAGTGCCGCGGATGGGACCTCATTCCAGTTCGCCTTCGCGTCAAGTCGATAGGCGGCGACCCGAGCAAGATCGAAAGGCTCGCGGGCGAAATTGGGCACCACCAGCGACAGACACCCAACCGTCGTAGCGACCGCGTAGGCGTCGTCGGTCGTCGAATGGTAGGCTCGGCCCGGATGGCTATGGATCTGGGCGAAGAGTTTAAGGCTGCTCTTGTAGAGCCAGACATTGAGCCGGTGTAGTTCTTCGGCCGGAACTATCACGCAAACGCCGTCGCCCGTCCGAATGTGACGCTGTGCCGGTATAACGGTCTCTGTTACGCCAAAGTGCTGGTCCTGCTGAACGCCGACCCAGAGCGCCATCCCCTCATGGCCCTGTCGCCCAACTGAGCGCAGGTGCGCCTGGACACTTGAAAGACAGTCTCGGGGAAGAGCGACTGTCCCGACATCCTTGAGCTCGGTCATTCTGGAATGGCGGGTAGGGGTGCTATCATGGCTCCCACTGAGATTTGGAACTGATACTGAAGCTGCTCCACGGGACCGGTCCCGTACTTGATGATCTTGTCCAGGATGAAGGCCAAACAGCCTTCGCCAGAACCCCGGTGGAGAAGCCATGAATCACCTGAATGGGCTGGATTGTCGTGGTATTCCCGGACGCCTGACATGCACAGGAATGGCGTGTGTTCCGCACTGTTGGCCTGGATGAAGTCCGACAGCGACAGAGCGTTCTGCTGCATGAGGACCAAAATCATATCCGGTGGGGTTCCGGGTAGATGCGGTCGTCTCAGCATCCTGAGCAGCAAATCCTTCCGGGCAATCGGCCGGCGTATAAAGGGGTCTACGAAGACCACCGACGGAGGTCGGAGGTCGTAATTGGAGAAGTCGATCTCGACAGCTGCACCGATGATCTGTGGCTTTATCTTCGGCGGTACGAAGATGAAGAAGGCCGTCGGGAAGCTCGCCTCGATTAGGAAACAACCCTGAGCCCGGTAAATACCTGCTTGTGTTTGGAACCAGCCGATCTGCCGACCGAACTTCGCTCGGGACACCTCCGGGTCCACAGTTTGGAGTTCAGGCACCTGCGACGCCCGCCTTCAGGCTGAGGAACAGGGTCACAGTGGTCGCGAAACCGAAATCGCCAACTTTTTTGTCGACGTCGAGCAAGGTGCCGGCCTCGTCCTTGAATTCCCAATTCTCGGCCGGTTGGGCGACGTTCTGCGTATTTTCAAGCGCTTTGGTGCGGACGACGTGAAGCGGCTGGTTGGGATTGGCTTCGACCTGTGTGGGCTGGCCGTTCACCACCACCGTGATCTCGATCTTCCCGGGGCCGCCGCCGTGATTTTCGCCCTTGCCCGAATCCTTCGACATTGTCCTACTCCTGTGGCTTACCAACGGGCCCCAAGCCGCCAGTGCAGACCTGCTAGTGAGCGGGCTGGCGGTCCTCAATCGTCCACTCGGCGCCACGGACCGCGAGTACGCGAAAGACAAGGGATAACATCGAATCGATGCTGTCTCCTTTTATGGGGACTTGTGCGGCAAGTAAACGGCCGAAACTGCTCTTCACAACTATAATCGATTTGAGCATTGGCAAAATACCGGCCCCCACCTATTCATAAACCCGCCGCCGCTTGCTCATTCCACTGGCCGCGTGCAACTCGGGCACTCAGTGATTCAGTTGGCAACATGCAAAATGGACCCACGCCCCAATATCCAACGTCGAAGTCGGCAATACCCCCGCAAGTTGTCCCTGCTCGTTTGGAATAACGCGCCTGGGTTGGGCCCGCTCTCGCCCTCTCCTGACAACGTCGCCCAGGCCCTCGCTCGCGAGATCGGCTCGCGGGTGCAGATCGCGGGCGCTCGCGCTGCGAGCGTGCTTGGCCTCTGACGCAAGTTCCGGCCAGGAGCACTTACCTGGCCGATGGCCTTCTCGTCGCGTTGTTGTGGATCTGCGTCACGCCTCCCCGAAGCATCTGATCGCCCCGGGCAGCGCCGCTGGCACCGTCGTGCACGCTCTGCGTCACCTGGATCCAATGCTTGCGCACGACGTTGCCCAGGTGGCCGCGCGCCAGCTATCGGTGAGCGACAAGAAAGCACTTGTCGCTGGCGCCACTCGGGCACCTGCATGGATGCGGCCGACGCTCGTCGCCATCGCCAACAACGCAAGTGGTGCCCTTGGTGGATAAGGTTGCCCTCTTGCCGTCCGAAATGCGACTGCGGACCTGCGCTCCGACTACCGTGGCATGCCGCCGTATGTTCGATGAAAAGCCACTGTCGTGCGACGAAGTCGTTTCGCGTCACCGGAAATTTAAAGAAACCACCAATGCCTCGTCGCCCGTTCTGCAGAAGCCGGACGAGTAATTCAAGTCTGAGCAGCGTACGGCCGAATACAGGGCCCGTTCCAATTGGGGCAATCGGCCGGCACTGGCGGTGGCGTGATGGCGACAGGAACAGTTCTCGATCTTTTTACTTCGCCAACCACTGCTTTGCGCCCCCGTCTCGGCCGTCCAGGGCCTCGTAGCCGCCGCCTGAAAGCGGACGTCCCCGACAGCGAAATTCAGTTCGAGTGTGTGCTTGAGCGGACAAGTTTGTCTTCGGATCGCTCTATCTTAGCAGGGGCGCCACGAACCCACGGTCGATCGATTTGGTTGCGCCGCCGCCAGATCTCGGCCAGAGGAGGTCTCGTGGCGCATGAGAGAGCGCTCTATGGCGCGGATGATCGCGATCAGCAGCAGATTGATCACGAGGTAGAGCACGCCGGCAATGGCGAAGATCTCGAAAATCGCGAAGGTCTGGCTCATCAGCCGCTTGGCGAGGTGAAGCCGTCGAGAACTGGCGCGGCGTCGCTGCTGATGCCGGCATCGGCAAGGCCGAAGTCAACCGCATGGCGTCGGCGTTCGAACACGACGACCTGTCCCAGGCGCTTGCGTAGAAGTGTAGATGTCATCCCTGAAACGCAGGCGCTTCTCGGGCTGACAGCGTAACGCCGGTGGAACGCCTGGTCGGCACAGGAAGCGCCCGAGCCGGCCCGGGCCGATGGACGGAGGCGGGATCATGCGCAGCCGGTTCTTGAGACCGCGAACGCCACATTTGTTCGGGCATCTGGCCATTGTCACCCGTTGCGAGTATGCCCGGGAACGACCATCTCGACATTTACCATTTTCGTGCGTGCCTGCCGTCGGATCTTGTCCAAACTCTGGATGTCAACATTTCGATTGGCATCGATCAACTCGCACAGGCGCCGAACTACAGTATCAAAGTCGCCCGCACGATCAGCAAGCATCAAGTATTCGATCAGGTCCGCAGGTATCCGTGAGCGCCGTAGCGTCGACGTGATCTGGCCGAAGAACCCCTGGCGCCCGGGGTCGTATCGATCTGATGAAACCTCCTGCCCTACCACCTGTTGCCAAGTTTGGGGCAAGCAGGCGTTGAGCAAATAGGCGAACGGCACGATCCACTCAGGCTGCCTGACGGAACAGTACTGTCGCGCGAAACGCTGAATTCGGCTGCGGTCACCCCAGGTCGCGATCGCGCTCAAAAGGGTTGTCGCCTCAGCGATGACGTCGCGCTCCTTGAGTATCTGCCTTGGAACCTCCGCCATCGAGCCGCGCTCGATAGCGTCTCTATGCTCGGTTGCAAGAGCGCGGAATTTGTCGGAGGCTCCGCGTCCGCGCGAACCGCTGCCGCCCGCCCAGTGGACGAGAATGGCATATTCGGCAAATGAGATTCCGCCCAGTATGCGATCCTTTTCCGCCTTTGCCCAGATCGTCAGTGCAGTGCCTTGGGTTTCGAAACCGACCTGCAGCAGGAATCGTAGCGAGCATTCCCGCATACGGCCCTGGCCGGAAGCGCCGGCGAGCGAATCGCCGAGGCGCCATTCGATGTGGGCGAAAAGCGTGGGGTCGTAGAGTCCTGCGGTGATCAACGACTGCGTCAGCGCATGCCAGTTGTCGTTGCCGCGGCTGCTGTACAGCGAATCGATCAACGCAGGATAGCGTTGGGTCCAATACGCTGGCGGGCGTTCGCCGGCAAGCGAGAGCTGGGCTACGTAGAATGCGAATTGGGTGAGATCGAACTGGGCCGAGGGGATCACCAGAGCGGCCGGGTCGAGGCGCGACCAGAATCCGCATTTGATCTGGATTGCCTGCCAAGCACTCTGCTGTCCAACATCGTCGGACGAGGCCGGCCTGTCGCGCTCGGCCAGAAGCTGTACACGCGGCTCGATCCTGCGGTCGTTTATGCCGCGCAGACCGCTGCCGGTGCGACCGAGATGCTCCCACAAGAGATCATCCGGGAGCTGACTCATATGGTCGAATTCGAGTGATCGTTTGCCAAACTTCGCTTGAATCAGATTCCAGGCTGGAGAACCGGTTTCGAAATCCTGGATGTCGACCACGAACTCGGGGAGGTAACCGTGAAGGCTCCGATCCGAGTAGATTTCCTCTTTGTCGCCCCGCAGCAGGACATAGTATACGTGCTCGACGGGGTCCCGGTCGGCGTAGTAAACAATCAGCGCCTCGACTACCCGGTTGAACCTCTCCGGATCGCGGCGGCGCATCAGCGGGAGCGTGCGCGCCCTGAGTTCCCTGCGGTGACGAATGCTGTCACCGCCGGGCTGTCCTTCGACGAGCCATGTCTCCCGGGACAAGAGATCAAAAGCCACCTCAGCTTCCGACGCATCAAGTCCGCAGACCGGCGCCAGCACCTCCCGCGCCATGTGGCGCGTGACGTTGCGCGCAACCAGCCCGGGCCATGCAAGCTTGCGGGCGCGTTCGTCGCGGACATGGTCCAGGATGCGCCGCTCATAGAGTGCGGCGACGAACTTGTCGTCGGCGCTTTCGCCCAGCCGGACGATGTCGTCGACGACGGTCGCTCGCATGTCGGGCTTCGTGTCGCGCACCATCTCGACCGCTACTCGCAGGCTGAGCGGCTCCCGACGGCTGTCGGGGTCCTTCTTGCGCCCCGCAATCCGCCGCGACCAGCTTTCAACCCATTCATTGGGGAGCAGGTCTTTGCCCAACTGCTCGACCATGCCCCGCGCGTCGTCTACTGAGAGCGGTTGTAGCTTCAGCGGGGTGACCTCAAACGCATCGCCGACCGAAAGCTGGTCGACACCAGACCTTCCCGCGGCAACAACGCAGAATTCGAGAAATGGATCCTCGGAATCGGCGCCCAGGGTACGCAGCAAGATGACGACGCCCTCCGTCGCTGCCAGGTCGGACTCCACTATCTCCAGCGTGTCGAGCACCAGCAGGAACGTCGCGGCGCCATTCAACCTGAGCGCAGTTCTGATGATGCTGCGAAACGTCTTGCACCATTGCCTGAGGTCGCCGGTCGCCCGGCCCATGAGCGACTGCCGCATTTGTTCGCTCAATTGATGGAGAGCCTGCTCAGCGTTCGGATACTGGAAGGACAGTTGACGGCAGATTTCCAGCAGCATCAAGCCGGGGCCGCGAGGCTGGACATCCGAGCGGTCGAAGTCGAGATACGCGAACGGAAATTGCTGCCGGGAAAGCGTCGCATGATCGTAGAGGAACTTCGCCACCAGCGCCGTCTTGCCTAGGCCGCCGCGCGCGACAAGAGAAAGCAGCCTCGGCTTGCTGCGGATTACGCGATGAAAGCCGCGGCTGGCCGATTCCAGGACGGAGTGCGAAGCCAGCTCATCGACAACGCTGCGCAAAATGAGCAGTTCCTCGGCCCGCCCGACGAACCGGTCTCCCACGCTCTTTGGCGCCTTGGCCGGATCTACTCCGATCAGAATGCCGAGCGGGATCAGGATTTCCGCCAGGCCGGCACGTCGCCGGCATTCCGCCAGCGAGGGGACGGAGGGCGAGATGTTCATGACGCCCTCGAGTTCTTCGCGGGCGGCCGTGATCGCACGGCGGTGATTGGCCAAGAGCGCATCCGAGACGCTGCGTCCGCGGAGGAATTCGCGCAGATACGTGTCGGCGAGTTTCTCGAGCTCGGCGTTCGGGGTCGACAGCATGGCGCGGTCGTCGGCCTCGTACTCACCAAGCAAGCTAGGCAGCGCGAGTGTCGCGTCGACCGAATTCAGCAATCGCTGTCGCTCGGCATTCAAAAGACGCAGGTGTTTGGCGCCCGAAGCACAAACAAGAACCGACTGGCGAAGCAGCCATGCTCGCGTCCTGACGTCAGGGTTTAGTGCGTCGAGGTGGTAATTGTAGCTGATGGCCGCGCGCAGCAACGCCCCAGAAATATCAAGCGGGGGTGTCGCGGCATCGGCAGGCGTGGACAGGCCCGCTGCCTCAAGCGCCGGCAAGTCGGGACCGCCTTTCTGCGCTCCGAACTCCGACACGTCCGAGCCTGGTCGTGCCGGCTCGAACGATGGTAGGTTGGGGCCCGTCCACGCCGCGTCGAACCGAACGATCGTCTCCAGAGCAGTCTTTCCGACCGCTTTCTCCAACTGGTCGCGAATGTCCGACCTTGCGAGGAGATTGGTCAGATAGTCGGCGGAGAGGCTTTTCATAGCTTGTGCCCGCTGCTCTGGTAGGCGCCGGCAATGAGATTTGCCAGAATCTGCTGACAAACGCTCAACGGCGTGTGGTCAAGATTGCCCTTTGCGTGTTCGCCCTGCAGAACGCCGGGCACCAGCAGCAGTACGCCCGATGCAAGGGCGAGCGGATCCTGCAGGATGCCGGCCTCGTCAAAAGCTGCCTGAAATGTGGCCGAGATATGCTGGACTTGCACGTCGGCCGGAGAAAACGTCTCGACGGACATGTCTTGCGAGGTCAGGAACTCTGGAACGGCTCCTAGGAATAACCACTGCAGCTCGGCGCGCACGTCCGTCACCGCACCCTCATCAATGTCGGCGCCGATAAGGCCGGCTGTGAACTTGCGGACCTGAGATGACAGCGGACGCTGGTCGAGGTCGTCCAACAGTATCCAAGTTTTCGCCCATTTCACGGACGACACCATCACCGGCGGATTCGCGTTTGCGATGGCGAGATCCTCTTGTGTGTTGGGACGCCCGAGCGCGATGTTGTCCTGAACAATTCGTTTCAAGACTTCGGTCGTGTTGACCGTGGTCGTGCGGTGCGCGGCGAGCCGCTTGGAAAACCACTCCGGCATCTCCTGGGATTCCCAGCGATCGACCTTGTCCCCGTCCTTGGCGTCTTTTGGCAAGTCAACGCTGGGCCTTGGTGGGAAGGCGCCAAGGTCTTCCTTCGACATCCCGAATCCGGCTGCGAGCGCGAGCACGAAGTCCTCCAGAGTTTCGGGAATGAGCTCGGTGTCGCCGCCCAACACGATAATATTCTGCGTTCCATCGGCCGCCAGAAAGGTCCTCACGATGTCCGCCGTGAACGACTTTCCGGCACCCTTCTGTGGCGCATCGGCGACATAAACCCTGTTGCTGCGGCTCCTTGTCTGGGGCGATGGACTTGTCGCGTTGTCGAGCCACGTCTGAAGCTTATCCCTGCCCAGCACCGGGACCAAGGCACTTCCGGGCCGTGTCACGCGCCAGATCGATTTTGCCGCTCGCTGCACGGAGTTGATCGGAAGATGTGTGAGGACTTTCGGATGGATTGCATCGATGCGGACGGCCAGATTTCCCTTGAGTACCCCTGCAGGCCTGTATGCAGCGCTGTGGATGCCGATCAGTTCCATCCGGCTGTTGAGACAGGGGGCGCCAGAAGAGCCCTCGTCAGTTTCCAACTCGTAGATCACACGGGTGTTGGGATCCCAGTTGCCGAGTATCCTGCCGAATGCGTGCTGCATTGACATGCCTTGCGGATGCTGCGGCATGACGACCTGGCTCTCGACTGCGTAGGCCGGCGGCGCAGGCATGTCCACGGCGAACCAGCCACGTCGCGCCCTGAAGCCGCCGCTGACGGGAAGGTTTCCAACAGCTTCGTCCAGCCTGATAAGCCCGAAATCAAGATCGGTTGCCAGCTGCGCGAGCTCTTCGTCGTTCAGCGCCGCCACGGTGCCCGCCCATGGAACGGGCGAGCTTTGTGCAACCAACCAGTTGGTTGGGTGCAATCCAACCACGCGCACGCCATGGAGATTGGCGAGGTCGGCCGTGCCCTGAATCGGATCACCCGCCCAATAGTCGAAAACGACCTTAAACGATTGAGGCACCTGGGCGGACCGACCTGATGAAAGCAGTGGGTCGAAGGTGTGTAGAGCCGTCAAGATCAGGTCGGGACCCACGAGAAAGGCGGTCCCGCTTGTCGAGACAGCTTGACCTTGGGCGTTGAGGAATGTTCCCACCACAATGGCCACCCGTGGGCGGACCTTGGTAAACAGCTCTGAAAGTCCTCGGTCGGTGATGAAATGGCTGCGCTTTTTCAGCAGCGCCTGGAGGGCGTTTGGCGGCGCGGCCGGCATTCGAACCGATCGCGCCAATGCCGCTATCCTTTCCTGGTGATCCCCCGACCATGAGATTTCGAAGAAGAGCCTCTCGGCGAGATCGCACGCAAGTCCCCTTTCGTTGAATTCATGAAGGAGCGCCCGAAACAGGGCAAGCACGGGGTCAGCCTGCCCGGCGGACTTCTCCTTCACGAACGCCTCGTAGTCGGGAACAATCTCGAAGGCGCGCACTTCCCGTTCAAGACGGCTCGGCGCGACGTCACGCGCGCACGCAGTGGCAAAGACGTCCAGTTCTGCTGGCGTCAGCTTCATGTTCGCAGTCTCGGGGCAAGACGCTGGCTTTTCATGGCCGCGGCAGCAGATTGCCCAGTTCGGGGTGGTTCACGATGTCATCCGCCGGGATGGCGCGGTTGCCGGACTTGGAGTCTCCCCAGTAGTGCAGCGCGCGGACGTCCGGCGCGGCAAAGCCGACGACGGCGGCCCCCGAATAGCCGCCGACCGTGGAGGCGTCGTGGACGATGTGCGTCTGTTCCGGGGCTACCGGGTCCATCAACTCGCCGAAACTCACGCGCTTACGCTCGTCCGGGCGGCCGAATACCGCCATGATGTCGTCGGGCACGCTCTCCAGATAGCCGGGGTGGCCGACGATATATAGTCGGTCGATGTCGAACACATCGGCGCGTGATACGGCAAGGGGAGACGGGCCGGCGCCATGCACACATTCGACGCGCAGCAGCGCGGCGTCGACAGGATCGGAATCGGAGGCCACAAACGGCACGTCCATTATCCGGTAGAGGATCTGCCTTGCCGCACCGTTGTCGAAGGCGAAGTCGAGCAGCACCTCGTAGTCACCCTTCATGCGGGCCTTGTTCGTGCCAGGGAAACGCCGCGCGATGCGTACGCCACCGTCAGGCGGGAACAGGACGTGGCGGTTGGTCAGTGCCAGATCAGGGCCGATCAGGAATGCCGTTCCCTGGACCCAGGGAGGCCGGTTGGCAATGAGCCGGTCGGTGACCCGCACTGCAGCGGTTGCCGACGTGACCGTCCAAAGGTTCTTGAAGTGCTCATCGGCGAGCAGTTTCCACAGACCGGCCTCCGGGTAGACGCCAATGTCCTCCAACCCCTCCGACAGCACCCTGACCGCAGGGCGGCCGCGCACATGGACCACCGCCTCCAGAGCGATCGCCTCGGCTTGGTTGAGTGCTCCGTTGGACGCTACGTCGAGTTTCAGAAGCGCCCGGTTGGCGCTGGCGACGATGGTACGGGCGATCCCTTCCGCCTCCGCGGGGCCGATAGGTCGGCCTTCCTGGACACGCGAGGCCATCAGTCGCCTGGCGATGGCTAGGACGTCGCGGTCAGCGGGACCGCCGCTGGACGCGCCACCCGACTCCGCGCCAGTGCTTTCGAGACTACCCATCGGTTTCGCCACACCGCCTGCCTCAAGCTGGCCCGGGGCGCGCCCAAGGATCTTGTGTACGCGGCTCGCTGTATGCTCAAGCCGCAGCGTGTCGATATCGCTCATGGCCGCCCTCCCGTGGCGGTGGTGCGTGTCAGAGACGGCCCCAATTGTGTCCGCAAGCCCCTGGAGATCCGCGCCGGTGGCATGGCTTCCAGACTGCCCTCGCGGGCACGCGCCATGCGGGCACGGTCGAGCCCCATGCAGGCAAGCTCCAGCAAGCCCTGATTGTCGCTAAACAGCGGGGCCACCGCCTCGAGCTGGCTGAAGGCTCCGGTCTCCGCCAGCAGATCCCGCACCTGATCCGTCGTCGAGCGAGCACCGGCCGCTTCGGGTGCCCCCGCGAAGTCGGGCGCGCGGCGCAGCAGCGCTTCGGCGTTGACGATCCCTGCCCCATACTCGTCCGTGTCGAAGCCGGGTGGTACGTGGGCGCTTCGTTGCACTGTCGCCTTGAACACAGACTGCAACTTCGTTCCGGGCCTGAGGTTCTGAACAAGCTGGTTGCGCCCATGGTGGGCAAGCCAGCACGCGGCGACGCCAGCCAGGTGAGCGACCGCGTACGATGTTCCCTCGCCGCCGCCCACCTTGCCGGCATTGGTCGGATCGCGCGCGTCAGCGCGCAGCACAAGTTCTGCTGGGCCGGAGATATCCACGGCCTGGCCGTGGCTCGAGCCTTTCCAGGGCAGCATCTTCTCATTGATGCCGCCAACCGCCACGACCTCGTCATAGCGCGCCGGCCAGACGACCGTCCCGACGCAGTTGCCGGCTGCTGCGAGGACGATGATGTTGGCGTCCACCGCCTTACGCACCGCGGCTTGCAATGCCGAACCAAAAAGCCCGCCCAGGCTCATGGTGATCACATGCGCGCCCTGCAGCCTGGCATGGTTGATCGCCTGGGCCACGCGGCTCTGGTCGATAACGACGACGGAGGTGATGGCGCGGATCGGTATCAGGGTGGCCTCCGGCGCGCTGCCGCTCATCGCGCCAGCCTCGGGACTGGCAACCACGCTGCCAGTCGAGGTGCCGTGGCCAATGTTGCCAGAGCCCTTCATCGGATCGACGGGCGGTTTGCCGGGCTCGATGAAATTGGCCGAGCGCTTGTCCTTGTCGACTTTCGTGGGCATTTCCGTGTGGGTTGGCACCACACCGGTGTCCGGCTGGAACACGAGGATGCCCTTGCCGCCGCGCGGGCGCCCCTGCGCCTGCGAGAATGCCCAGGCCTGGCGAACATTGGTCTTGTTGATTGCCCAGTCCGGGTCCAGCGGAGCGTCGTCCTTCTCGTCCACCCAACACCAGAAGGCAAAATTCGCGCTCTCGGCGGTGCCGTCCGCCGGCGGCGCCGCGCCGACGGCGAAATAGTTAGTCGACAGGTCCGGCTCCACCGTTTCGCTGCCGAGCAGATGGTTGAGGTGGCGAGCGACGTCGAACAGGTCCGAGCGATCAGTGGCGACCACGCCTGGGATGGTGATGAGACGGAAACGGTCGAGCTGAGGATCGGCATCGAACAGCGGCCCGACCTCGACATCGAGGTTGAGCGCTCGGCTGACCTCAGCGCGAATAGTGCTGTCGGTCATCGGGGTCGACAGGGTGACGACGAGCCGAATATCGTCGGCGGAGGGCTTTTGGCTTTTCTGCACGTCGCCCCAGAAGGCCACAATATCGGCGATGTCGGCGCCGGCCGGCGGAGGCGGCGCGGCCGGACCTTCGCCGGCCGCCAGCCCGGCGGCGACCCCGGCCGACGCCATGATGCCGGCGCCCTCGGCGGTGGTGAACTGGTCCGCATCACGGATCTTGCGGGCGAAATCGACCCCTGCGAGTTGCTCGATTTCGGCGATCGGGCGCATGTACTTGACCCACTTGTCGGGCACCACCAACTCGGTGTCGACGCCCGACAGGTCCTGTTCCAGTGTGAAGCCGTAGCTCTGCAGCCGGCCCTCGGTGCTGGCGACAATCAGCTTCCAGAACTTTCGAGGGATCTTGATCGCGATCTCGCCCTCCGTGTCGACGCCGCGAAAGATCGGATCGTCCCCGGCGAGAACAGGTCCGCCGAAGACCGCCAGGTTCTCGGTTCGCGCGCTCTTCAGCACCAGGTTCTCAAGCGCGCCCCAATTGTCGGCCTCCTCGTCGGGCCGATTGAAACGGGCTGTCTGCGGGGAGCAGTTGGTGACATGAAACGTGTCGCCATTGGCGTTCTGCATCTCGGCGTAGGTGTCGCCCCAGGCGACGTCCTCCCGCCGCACGATATGACCCTTGTCGAAGGCCTTGCGGTCCTTGTTGTAGAACTTGTCCGGCAATTGCTCGGTGTCGAGGATTCGCCCATCGCCGAACCATTTCTCGCTATCGTCCTTGCCCATGCCGCCGAGGCCCTTGCGGCCATAGTCCGCTTGTGGCCGATTGCCCGGCCTCTTCCTGGCGGGATCGGCGCTGACATTTGCCGCCGCGAAAAGGGCCAGCCGTCGCGCCTTGTGCATAACCACTGAGAAGTGATGGTAGGAGATTTCGTGGCTGCCATCCGCCATGCGGACCAGTTCGTTCGGGCGTCGCGGCTTCGGCATGGGGACGGAGACCCCAAGGAATGTCGGATTATAGCCTTTGCGTGTCGAATAGTCGGTCTCGTGCACCGGCTCGACGGCGCGCTCGACGATAACCGTCGCGGTAGCGTTGGATTGTTGCGTGGTCACGGACGCGGCACCGAGTTGCGCCTGGCCGAGGCGGACCGTGATTTCGAGCGGTATGGTGATGCGCGTTTCTTCGCCATTCGCGGCCATTGCACGTCCTCCTGAGCCAGATGATGGGGATGCGTCCGCGGCGATAGGCCCAGTCGTGATGTCGACGGGCTCGGGCCGAGCCGAGCCGGTGGACACTTGGCGCCAGGCGTCGTCCCATGCGGTCGCCCTGCGCGTGACCGGGCCTGCGAAGGTCACGCCCGTGTCGATGACGCGCCCGTCGGCGGCCAGCGCGCCCGCGGGAACGCAATAGTTTGCGACGGCGTAACGCCCACCGAAGTGGAGACCGAGCACATCGCCGGTCTCAAGATCGAGCACGCACGACCCCGAATTGCCGCCGAGCGTGGAACTGTCATGGAGGGCAGCGTCGACGACGCGGTTGTAGTAGGTGTCGACGGCTGCGATCTCGCGTATCTTTCCGGGTTGAAGGCGCTTGATGCCGTAGACCCCCGCGAACACATCGTTCTGGATGTCGGCGGGGTTGCGAATGTCGAAGGTCGGATAGCCGATCACGGCGACTTCCTTGCCCGTCATCGCGCCGGGATCGAGGGTTGAGAGACGCAGATGCTGGCGGATCGCGGGTAGACCTTCGACCTCAAGGAGGGCCATGTCCCAATGGGGGTGGATCATAGCAACCCGCAACACCTGCAGATAGGCCGTCGCTGGGAGACCGCGCTCCTTCAGGAAATCGATGCCTGCTTCGAGCCCCTGAATGAAATTCAGACCCGACGTCCCGAGGCCCTCCGCGAATGTCTCCGCGACATGCCGGTTGGTCATGAGCAGTCGGGGTCCGACCACGAAGCCGGTGCCGCCATAAGGCAGCGTGGGGTGATTTGGCAGTTCAATCCGGCCGATGCCGGGGAACTTCGCCTTCAGTCGGTCGCGGAGTTCCGGCTTGTTCAGATGCAGCCAATCGGGGTGTCGTGTGCTGAAGTCGCCGCCCACAATGTCAATGGCGGGTCGCTTCGCCGGCAAGATGACCGCTTCAAGATGGTAGCGTTCACGGGGATCGAGCATTTCGCCACGGTCCAGCTTCTGAAGTGTGGTGCGGGTCAGAGTTTCAGCCGCCCCCGCGCTTTCCGGCCCAGAAGCACCGGGCATCATTTCTTCGATCGTTTTGGACGCCGTCGTCTTCGTGAGGAATTCGCGCAGCTGATTTTGCGATGCAAAGGAAGTCATGACCGATTCGATGCCTCTTGCGTCAATTTCCAGTGCAGAACTATCTGAGTTCAGAATATGGGTGGTTTGCCGACGGTTTGGGTCTGCACTGGCGAAACCCGCTCCGCTGTCGCGAATCTCAAGCCCCGGGCAATGGCGCGACAACGGTCCGCGTTGCCGCAAGCGCGAGCGCGCTTTCGGTGGCCGCGCCGCTCGCATGAAATGGCTTTACAATTCTGATCGGTGTCCCATTGATCTCCGTCAACAGGCCGTTCCACACCATCTGATAAAGGCGCTTGAGATCGAATGTGTCCTGGGAGGTTAGCTTACTGTCGTTGCCGTAATTCATTATGCTGAATTTCTTATGCTCCCCGAAAATCTCGGCAGGCCAGTCGGTTTCGCTGATCAATGCAAAAAAATGTCTCAAGCCAAATATGTGGCCGATCTCATGGATAAGCGTTTCGACCTGTTCTTCCGAAGGCTGTTCGAACATACGCGGATAAAGCGTTAGCTTGTGACGCCCTGCGTCTGGGAAAAACGCACTGGCCAGGACGCACCCATTGTCATCGCAATCGTCCGTCGATCTCATGACGACTTCGAAGTCCCAGGAATCGTCGCGCTTGGCAAATTTGACGGGAGCCGAGTCGCCCCACTTTAAGATGGCTTGGCCGAGCAGTTCTTCTACAGCCGCTTTCGCCGCGGCCTGATTTTCAAACACTGCGAAGGAATTGTCACGGAAACGCCAGCGCAGTGTGGTGCCCTTGGCCCACAGCGGAATAAAGCCCTCGGACGCATCGACCACAATTTCTAGCGGCGTGCGTCCGTGTGGCGTTGTGTGCCCCCTCTTTTCCGTGTCGCAACGCACACCCTCTCTAATAATGTGGGCGTCTTTGACTTGCGCCTTTTTCGTTCTCGTCAGTTTGAACGGATTGGCGTTACCAGCTTGTTTGGACGCCGTAGTCTTCGCGTGTGAACGTGCCATCGACCTATCCTCCAATACGTTCGGTGCATGCGCATTGTTTGCGCTGACGTCAGTTTTACGCATCTTACACATTACGGCAGTTAGAAATTATAATATATGTCATACTTGTTTGTATGATACAACAGTATATTATGATAAAAACAGTATCTATGCGACTCAACACAAGACCTTTGGCAGTTCGATCAAGCTGATCTGTGCTGCCAGAAATAACTTACGTGTGTCGCGGTGACGAGAAACACCTGCCGCTGCAGGCGACCTTCTTGTTTGCCTATCCAGCTTTCACCGAGACGTGTATGTGGGACGAGTCCTCAAAGAAAACCCAGTCGCAACCCGCATCCACCGCCAGGCGAGCTAGCCTGCCGAGCTTTGCACCGTCGACCGGATTGGTCGTGAGGTCGGCGGCCCTGCCTTCGTAATGGAGCGAGGCGTCGGCATGTTCATTGTCCTCATCCCAAGCCTCCGTAACCCGCAGCTTGGCGCCGGGCCATTCCGACGCAACCACATTGGCAAGGGAATCCAGTTTGCTCTTGAGGCGGGGCGTCATCATGCGATCCGCGCCGGTGTTTTCCTCGTCCTTGAATACGATCTTGGCGTTTGTATTCGTGACAAGACCGGCGAATTCGGGATCGGTGCGTGTAATTTTTTTAGTGATCGGACCGCAGGTCACCACTTCCGATGCGTTGGGGACCTTTTGACCCTGCGATAGGTCGCCAGTGGTAAATGTCGCAGGACCGCCGCCTACCCGTCTATCGGATGAAGGCCTGATGCCGAAATATGCGTACGCCGCTGATACTGCCAGGCCAAGCCAGGTGGAGCCGATATCGGAAAGGGTCGAACTGGCCTTTGGGTAGAGCATGACGCCGACAACGAGTGCGGCCAAGCCAGTTGCGATCCATGCCAGAAGGTAGAGCACAACAACGGTATTGGTCGCGTAGACGGCGGCTTTGGATTCCGGCGCGAAGGAACCAACGGTGGGCGCATTTCCTGGTTCGGTAACCGTCAGGTGGGCAATGACCAATGCAGAGACCAAGCCGCCTACGGTGGTGACGACATACTTGAAGCCGTCTCCAAATAATGGAGATGCCGGCTCGCATACCGGCATGGACCGACAATTTTCGACGACCAACGAAATCACATAAAACGTCGAAAACGAAAACAGGCATAGAAGAAGTACTGCGATAACACTGCCGAAGAATGCAGTCATCGGAGAGTTCATACCCTTAGCTCCAGGTTACATCGTAAGTGTTTCTGCGATTGGCGGTGAGACGCTGACGACACACCTGCCGCTTTTCATTTGCTGTCAGCTCACGGTACTCGGCGGCTAGGCCCCGCAGCCGCATCTAGTTGATCGCCTCGATCCGAGTTCGTAGTTCTCGCTGCCGCTCAGAGGGGAACGTCAATGCTGGAGAAGCCGCGCTGATCTGAAGGGGGATCCTCCTCCTCGACTTCCGCACAACGGTCTCCATCGTCACTGATAATCTGGAGCGCGCGTCCGTCCTGGAGCACCATGGCAACTTCCGGATCAAGACCGGAGAGATTCGGTTGTGTCTCCCAAGCCACCGCTTTGTGCTCGGGCTCCCCATCCCACCAGTAGAGCGCGTAATCGACGGCTGCCGCGTCACTGGCCTTGCCAGCAACGATCAAATAGCGATCCCCAACCCGTTCCAGGCTGCGAATGCCGCGCCCATCCAGGTCGAGCATCGCCGTATCGCCGAATTCAGCCAGACTGTCTTTCGCGGCGAGCACCAGGTCGGCGTTCTTCAGCTTCACAACCGCCGCCTTGCCGTCGACGAGATTACGAAACCCGAACAGCAAGCCTCCATCGGGTGCGGCGGCGAGACCCTCGATGTTGATGCGACCGTCGGATGATCCTGAAAGCTTCACCAGCTGCGGCTTCAGATCCTCGCGCAAGACCCCCGTCGGTTCGAGCGTCGTGCCGCCGTTGCCCTGCACAATCCGGGTCGCGAAGATCACCTTTCTCTTTTTGTCGCTACCGCCCGAGCTATTGGACTGGGAGGCAGTCCAATAGACCGTGTCGCCTCTCGCAGTGGCGCCCTCGAGATCAGACTTCTCGTACCCGGTGAATGTCGTAAGATCCACGGAAGCAGAGATGGTGGGTGATCCGCGCTCATAAATCCGGATCACATTCGACTCGTCGCTTGCGACGGCGAACCTTGATGGGCCGATAAACGCTCCGCCGGAGGGCTCGCAAATCCCACTGTATCGCTGCAGGTCGGCCGTCGATCCGGCCGCTGCGGCTCCGCAAAAGAAAACGATAGCGATGCCGACGCTCCTGTTCATAGCTGCCTCCTTGCTGCCGTCTGTCGAACCCGCCGGCTAGACAATCCCGATTTCAATCAAAAGCGCGCAGGCATCGCCGTACCATTTTGCCGCCCGGTCGAGATGATCGCCATAAGTGCGCAGACCCCACGGACTATGCGCGCTGCTGTAAAGTCCGCCGGCGTTGAACGCGGCTGCCACGAAGATCGGATCAATGCCGCTCTTGTCGAGCCGGATCCGTATTTCTGCAGCGCCAAGATCAAGATTGGTCGCAAAGTCATACAGCGGATGACTGTCCGGTTTGGGGTGGGGTTTGGCCGGATACACCGGTGCGACCGCAAAAGGATCGTAGTTGAGGCCGAACGCCGTGCCTTTCGAGCGGATGACCCAGCGCGCCGTCGTGCCGAGCGATTGCACGGGGCCCGCCGAATAGTCCCCAAGCGTCGGCGGATTGACGTCATCGTTCTCGACATGCGCCTCCCAGCGAAATGTCTTCGGGCCTGTGAACTTGTCGGCTTTGTAGATGTGCGTCTCGGTCGCCACCGTCATCAAGAGCAGCGCCGGCGGTATGCCGTGTTTGGCGCTCGCGGCAAGCAGCTCCGAGCCCATGTATTGCATGATCTTCCTTATCGTATCGAGACTTTGCTCCGAACGCTGTTGCTCGACGGTGCCGTTCTCGCGGGTGGCAAGGCCACGCGCGTCGTACCGCCATTCCCTTGTTCCGTTGCCGAAAGGATGCCAATCCTTCTCATCCATTGGCGGGACGGCCGTCGGCGCGAAAGCAATCGAGGGCGCGCTGACAGTCTGCATGCGGTCCGATCTTGCAACATTGAGGGCAGTCGTGGCGTGATCGGCATCGAGCCGCACGGCAGATACAGCGAGGTCAAGAAGAAGCTGGCTTGGATTGCGCAGCCGGCTCGGGCGGGGGTTGGCCTTCGGCCAGGAATAGTTTTTGGTCGTGCCGCTCGAATAAGTTTCAAAATGCAGCATGTTCAATCGGCCGACAGTGCCGATCCGCTGCCCGGCGTTCACCCGGTCGCCGACGCTCAGGCCGAGCGATGCGAGCGAGTTGGGCGAGACTTCGCCGTAGTTGACCACATATCCATCGTGCTGCACCAGGAGCGCGTTGGTGTTTTCATAGAAGGGGTAGAAATTTGCGATTCTGCCGTCTTCAACGGCGACGATCGCGTCTCCTTCGGAACAATAGAGATCGATCGCGCAGTGATAGCGGGCGCCGCCGCTTCGATCGGCAAGGAAGCGACGTGAGGCGTTGGCACCCGAAGCGCCTCCGCCGACCAGTCGCGTGTTGACTTCCAAGGCGCGCGGATGGCGCGTCACAACAGGCCAATAGACTGTGCTTGCTGTGGACGCGGCGAACGCAATCGGGTCCCCAGTCGGGATCGGCAGGGCCTGCTCGGCAGCGGTGCCGGCGTCGGCATGCGCTGCAAAGTGATGATCGATGGACCTGAGCGCGTCGTCCATGGCCTCTGGAGCTAGCTTGCTCGCGGCTCCCGCCTTTGCCGCTGCGACAAAGGTGACGTCGGGCATTGCGCGCCTGCGCGATCCCCTGCTGTAGAAGGCGACGCGGTCGAGGAACGTTTGCCAGCCATCTGGCCGCCCGCGCAGGACGCTGGGGCAGTTTTTGCCGGTCCAGTCATGATGCTGGCGCAGGCCCTCGGGCACGGTGATGCCGAGCTGCATGCCCAGAAACACGCAAAGCCGTGCCGCCCGGTCGTATGCGGCTGCTTCATTCATGCCGCGATGCATGCAGATCTCGATGCCAATGCTGGATGCATTGGCGGCAGCATGGGCGTGCCAGCCCATCTCGTTGACCGGGAGATGCTGGTAGATCTCGTTGTCGTCCACCGTGAAGTGCCACGATACCTTGCGCGCGACTGCGTCGCTGCCGCGAATGTATCGATTGTGCGCGTCGGCATCGGCGCCCGGACCGGGGTTGTCGGTGTTGTGAATGGTAATAGTGGTCGGCCGTATCCGTGTGCCAGGCCGCGTCGGGAAACCCGGTGGCAAGAGGTCGACAATGATGCCCAGCGGATCGGCGGATGCCGCGCTGGTTGCCCGGTGCGAGCCGGTATTCGATCTGACCTTTGTTTTCGGTGCCTGGGTATCCAACGCATCCTCCTTCGATGGGCAATTCAATCGTTCGAACGATCTCACCAAATCGGCTTTGCAAAATTGTTCGTTCGAGATGCTCGCAATCCTAGATCAGGAAAAAAATCGCGGGCGTGAAAACACCGTGAAATACATCGATGCGAGCTTAAGGGGTGAATGGAGCCGCTATTGTGCGTGTGTCAGCTCACGCTTACCCAGCAACTCTTGCCGAACGGACTTCGCTCCCTTCAGCAGCAGGATTTTGCTTTTCCCCACGAGGATCAGCAAGGACGCATGAACATTTGCTTCTTCTAAAGGATAGCGGGACGCAGAAAATTGCAGTAAGTAAATATGGGCACAGAATACTTCTGCAGGGCGGACATGCTAAAGCTAAATGCTCTCGGCAGGCTTACCCTCACCGATGAGGGGGGGCGTGATTTCGCGCCACAAGGTAGCAAGGCGCGCGGCGCGATTGCTCTTTTGGCCGTCGCGCCTGGTCACACCCGCACGCGGGCATGGCTGCAGCAGCGCCTGTGGAGCGACCGGGCCGCGGAACAAGCGGCAGGCAGTTTGCGGGCGGCCCTTAGTGAGATACGCCGCGCGTTGGGGCCGCACGGCCAACTGCTGGTGGCCTCGCGCCATGCCGTGACTCTAGACCCAGCGAGCTTCAAGGTCGTGTATGAAGCGTCTGCCGACATGAGGCGGGCAGGCACGGTCGAGGCCTTTGAAGACGTCGACGTGCACGACCATGAATTCGAACATGTTATCCGCGACGTGCGCAGCCATGTCCTCGAGAGATGGATGCAGCAGCGTAGGGCAGCGCCGCGCCGAAGACGCATCGTGCTGGTGCGTAGCGATGCACGAGGAGCGCCAGCGGCCGATGTCGGCGCACGATTGTTGCAGAATCGGATTCTGAGCGCATTGCGGCAGATGGACGATTTGGAGATCATGAGTGCGGACGGGGACGGCGGCGCGGATGATCTCGATGCACCCGCAGGCCAACCGCAGGCGATGCTCTTGATCCGGGTGCTTTCCGTTGCGGTTGGTGGTGACGTTTTCCTGTCCTGCGAAATTCAGAATGGAAGACGGCTGTGGTCCGACAATGCAAGCGTACCTGGCGCCATCGGCGCGATGCACGAGTCGGTCGACTTGGACAGGCTTGCGCTCAACACAGTCGAACGGGTTTGCGAAGCTTTTGCCGAATCGGCATCGATTGATGGAGCGGATGCTTGCGCATCTGTCCTGGCGCACCAGGCGCGGAACCTGTTTTTTCGTCTTGACAAGAAAAGCCTCGTTGCTGCTGACAGCCTGTTCAAGCGCGCCTTTGAGATAGAGCCGCGCGGCCGGTACCTGGTGTGGCGGGGCTTCTTGCGCAATGCCGCATTCTTTCAACATCGAACGATGTCATTCCTGGACAACGTTGCGCCGGTCACCGAGCTCGCTGCGGAGGCGCTCCGCCACTCGCCCGACGATGCCGTTGTCCAGACAATCAGTTCGCAGATTGAATATATTCACCAAGGCAATCTGCGGACCCCGCTCGTGATGGCGCAGCGCGGCGTCGAGCGCGATCCGACGGACCCGTTGGGATGGGCGCTGCTCTCCAACGCCCTGAGCACAAACGGCAAGTTGGAAGAAGGATTCCAGACAGCCCGGCGTGCTCTGGAACTTACAAAGCACAGTCCCTATCAGTTCTATTTCGAGCATTTCGCTTGCATGGCCGCAACCGCTCTGGCTGACTACGATCAGGCGCTGCTGCACGCCAGAACGGCGCTTCGCTTCCGCCCGGATTTTGTCTCGACACGGCGTTATGAGGTGGCCTTGCAGCTGCGCCGCGTTGAAGTGCCCCAGCTTCGCCAAGCTGTTAAGGCTCTGCGAGAGCAGGAGCCCGACTTTGCTCCAGCGGCGCTGCTTGATCCGGCCTATCCGGTCAACACGCTGCGGCGGCTGCCGATCATGGCAGCAATAGAAAAGAAGGCTGCGGGCCGGGCCGATGACTGGCTGGAAGCGTAGCTGGCCCATCCGCTAGCGACGCGGTCTGGCGTCCTACCGCCGTTGCGTGAAATCGTCGTGAATTCGTCCCCGACGGCCTGAAGAGCCCCAGCGCCCACTATCCTTTTTTTCCTGAAGCGCATTTACTCGAAGAAAGCTTCAATCGCGTTCAGCTAGGAGGCCTTGTTGCCTGGGTGGACAAACAAACTGCCCGAACGTCGCGATCGCCTCGGGCGTGAAGAAATCGACGCATGTCGCGCACGACAACCCGCGACCAGAAAGGACAGCCTGTGACCGCACCTGAGCGACGCAGATTTGACAGTGCCGAGCGGCAACTGCTTGACGCCGCGTTGGCAGGGCAGGAACTATGGCCCTATACCAGCAGCGGCGATCCAAAGCGGAATTTCTGGAACGAGGCCCGTGAGGCTTTGGAAAACTACTATAGCGACACGAGCGGCGAGCGTCTCCGCGCCGTCCCGGCGGGATCTGGCACCGCCGCCATCCACGTCGCGCTTGGCGGCCTCCAAATTCCCGCCGGAACGGAGGTTATCGTTCCACCAATCACCGACATGGGAACTGTCATGCCGGTGATCTTTCAGAACGCGATTCCCGTGTTCGCCGATCTTGATCCGAATACCGGATTGCTGACGGCCGAAACGATCGCGCGCGTCGCTACCAGTCGCACTTCGGCGGTCATTGTCGTGCACCTGGGGGGCTCGCCTGCAGATATGGATCCGATTCTTGATTTCTGTCGGCAACACAATATCAAAGTGATCGAAGATGCTGCGCAGGCTCAGGGGGCCAGCTATAAAGGACGTCCCGCGGGAACGCGAGGCGATGCTGGCTGCTTCAGCCTCAACTCCCAAAAACACATCACGTGTGGCGAGGGCGGCTTTGTCCTCGTAAGGAGCGAGGATGATTTCCTGCGGTGCCTCAACTTCTCCGACAAGCACCGCAACCGGACCGGCGTCACGGATCCCAATAGCGAGCACTACATATACAACGGGTCAGGTGTGAATTACCGGATGAGCGACCTGGAGTTCGCCATGCTCCTGGCGCAGCTTCCCAAATTGGCTAAAGTAGCGGCTCGCTTTACAGCCGTTGGCCAACGGCTTGATGAGAGGCTGTCAAAGATCCCCGGTGTGCGGCCGCAGCAACACCACGGCAAAGCGATCTCCAGCTATTTCTTTCAAATGTTTCGCTTGGAGCCGGATCTTGTAGCGCGCCGGGAAGATGTGCTGAAGGCAATGCGCGCCGCTGCGACTTCGGTCGGCATGGGCGTCGGTAAATCCTACGGCGATGAGACCCTTTATCGGACTGGGGTGTTCAGGAACCGAAACTTTTTCGACACTTTCGGACAACCCAACAACGAAACTCCAATCTGGCCGGCCGAGCTGGTTGCCCGACAAATCTTTCCGGATATCCCCGAGACTGTCTTTGACTATAAGCAGACACACTGCCCGGAAGCTGAAAGGTGGATCGAAAGCTCGTTGCAGATAGTGTTCCACGACGGCCATGAACCACATCACGCCGACATCGTTGCTGATGCAATTGAGACCGTACTGTCTATCTAACACGGATCGCCCAGAAAATGGACAGTGGGACGGGGTATCGTCGAAGGCGAGAGCGATCCCCTGAGGTAGAACACCGTCGCCCGAAGCAACGGGTTGCCAGACCTTATGCCTGACGACACTGAGGGACCTTGCGGTATTAAAATAACGATCACTGCAGGTATAACATAATCTGGCAGACCGGTGACTACACCAATGGGGGACGCGGATGCGTGTCTGTGCAAATGCTATAACGCTGATTTGGATGTTGCTCGGCATCTTTGCTATTGCGCCTCGGCCGGCTCACGCCGCCTGCGACGTTGCGGAGAACGCCTCGCTCGATACGGCGGCGAGTATCCTCTTCAAGTGCTCAAGCACTATGGCTCTTTCTGGTCTGCCTGCCGGGGAGAAGGAGTTCGTTGCCAATTTTTCCTTTCCGAAGACCCTCCCAGCCGTGGAGACTCCATGGCGTGGGATCGACTTTCGAGTACAGCCTGAGCGTTACCTTCGCACTCTTCTTGCCTATGGGCTGAAGGATAATGTCTCTATTGACTGGAGGATCGAGAAAGGATCGCAAAGTTGGTGCCACGCGCCGTGGTTTCAGGATATTCGCGAGCGCATTCACGGTATGACCCGCGAGCGAGGATCGCGCCTCTTCGAACTCTCGGAGCATCAACGCTCTCGCGCCGAAAACTGGGCAATTGGGTTCTACAACGGGGTTGGATGCTATGGGCTCGGTCAGGTTTGGGGGGACCCCGCGCGACCGAAGACCAAGGCCATGGTGTTCCCGCCCAACACATTTGCAATCAAGCTGCTCTTCACCACCGCGCCGGTTTCGCGGGTGCCATATCTAACCGGGTCGAAAATATGGAACGCCGCCATTGGCGAAGGCGGCTCCGTGCAGGAAATGCGCCTTTTGCAGGTGGATGTTGCGGTGAAGGATCCAGCGGCTGGCGCCCTGACAGGTTGGGTTTTTGGCACGTTCATGTACGACGCCTATGCACCTGGTGACGATGTCTGGTCAAAGCTCGTTCCCGTGGGACTGATGTGGGGAAACGACCCTGAACTGACTGCCAAGAAGTATCAGGAAGATGGAGGCACCGTGCAGGAGAGCTGGGTCAATCCCACGGTAGCTGCCCGGTTTTTCTCGCTGCCTCGGCACCATCTTGGACTGTTTGGGCGCCTCAATGGACCCGTCGACAACTTCAAGTCTGCATGCCTTGCCTGCCATGCGCGTGCCCTCGATTGGGGTCGGGGAATTCCGCCTGAAGGCCCTGTTTTTGATGAAATGAATGGCCTTTTGCCGTTCACCATCAATCCTTACGATGAACAGGCGCTGAGACATTATTTCAAGAATCGCGCACCCACAGAACCATTCGTCGCCGAGACCCAGTCGCTCGACTATTCACTCCAGCTTGCGGGTGGCATTTTCAATTTTCGCCGTTGGGTGGATCTAAAGTTTTCATCCCAGGCCGCGGAAACGCGCGATGTTGCCCCTTACATTTTTGAAGCAGAAAAGAGCGGCAACGCCGAAGCAGCACTGTCCAGGATACTGCCGCCGACACAAGACAGGTCCCACGTGGGTCCTTCGCCGTTTTCCCGCGACGAACCATGAAGAACGCTTACCCAACTTGCCGGTGTGAGGTCTCCCACCGCAGGGTGAGCACCTAGTGGAGGAACGACGTTGATGCGTGCAATTGTGACTTTCGCTTGGCTTTGTGCGTGGACGGGCTGTTGTCTTTGCACAGTCGACCACAATTGTATCCTGGAACATAGGTCGTGGGTTGGAGGAGTCCATGCTTGGCCGGCAAGCTGACTTCGCGGGCCTGGATGCTGAATTGTCACCCGATGTGGTCGTAATGGTCGAGGTGATCGGGCGAACTGGCGCCGAAATCGTTGCCAATCACTTAGGGTGGTCAAACTATCACGTGGCGGTATCCGACCTATCGGTTCCAAATACAGCAGCCCACGAGGGCCTGGAGGTCGCGGTTATCTCCAAGATTCCGATGATCCGCGTCACAGAGTACGATGTGAAACTCGACGGGCGGACGCATGAGGTCTTTGGAAGCTTCGGCGGACTGCAAGTGGCGGAAGAACTTCTAACTTCGAGCGGTCTTTCGCAGGTCCAGCCAACAGGAGGCAACGACCGCGGTACCCTGCGCGTGGATCTGGCGAACGGCCTTACGATCTTTCCTGTGCATCTGAAGAGCAATATCAACAATGCATGCTCCGACGCGACGGACGCAAACCGGGCATTGGAAAATATGGCCATCGATGTTCCAGCCAAGCTCATCACAGCGATAGCACAAGGCTTTGCCCGTCAAGTAGATGCCGATAAACGCAACGCGGCCGAGCGAGAACGCGTGATCGCCGCGGTGAAGGTCGTCGCCGACAAAGCGACCGCAGAAGGCCGCACAACGATCATCGCCGGCGACTTCAATACGAGTCTTGAACAGGGCAAAGCAGGGTCCGCTTTCGCGGACTGCAATCTCCAGCCGTTTGAATGCAAGAAAGCGCCCTTTCCCGCCGCAGCCTGCGTCGCCGGCGACGGGTTCGACGATACTTTCGCAATCCTGACGACACCCCTCATCGGTGCAAGCGCGTTTGCGTTGCTTACACAGGGGCTGGGTCGCACTTACAAGGACACCGCTTTTGCCGACGCTGCAATCGATCACATGGCTGTGCCGGCTGGCGATCAAGCCGATTTCAAAGCGCCGACGCTTGGTTGCAACGCCGGCGTCGACCTGGCGCAGACCGATTGGGCGGCGAAAGCTTGTCAGTTGCACGGGTCCGATCACTTCGCAGTCGTGACCACCTACGACCCATAAACGGTTTTGGCGGATCCTGAGCAATCACTCATCGAAAAGGCGCGCAGCCACCCGCCAAAACGCAGCGTGTTGCACCTGCTAACTTAAAGGAGAGGGAACCGTGACACTTCAAGCTGCAGATTTCTCAGAAGACCGCTGCATGGCATGCCGGCTCAAAATCGAACACGGCGCCGAAAAGTGTCCTCACTGTGGCACATCTCAAAAGAAGAGCTGGTGGGGCAATCTTGGGAACGCGTCAACGGTCTTGGCTATAATCACCGGTTTGGCGTCAATCGCCACATTTCTGGTCGTCGGACTTCCGGCACTAACCAAACAAGTGACGGAAAATCGTGCCATTGTGGCTGCCAGCTTTGTGGGCGGAGGGTCCAGCCCGGGGGAGGCCGGGTATGTTGAAATCTTGTTCGTGAACTACGGGCTCAGGTCGGCGATCGTTTTCAAGCGGTACCCGTGTTATTCCTATACCGAAGATGACAAGCAGGTAGTGGACAGCTCGGGTCAATCATATCCAGAGATATTTATTACGACCGCAGACAATACGACCGTCGACGGCCAATCCACGAAGATCATCCGCTTTGACTCCCAGGGCGGGCTTCCTCTCCCGGAAGGCTCCCAGCAGAATGTCAAAATCACCTATCAGCTCTGCGATTTACAAATCGTCGACATATCCGATGTCACAAAACCGGGCGCAGAGCCACGCATTCAACGCTTGCAAGTGAAGGTGCCGGTATAATGTCAGTGCTGATTTCGCAGACGTTGCGCAAGAATATGCTGACGAGGAAGGACGTCCCGGTGTTGCCGAGATATTCAGCTGCTGCCCGTCGTTCTGCAGGCGGCTCATTTCTCACCTAAGTGTCAGTGCCTCGACGCGCAAGAGCGCACGGTCTGGAGTGTCGGGTTTGCTCTGAGACGTCGAGAAGGATCAGCGCTAAGATATGCCAAGCATCATCACAAGCGGGTTCGCTTCTTCTCGACGGTCGAGCTGGTCAATGCGCTGGAACAGCAGAAGGCACAGGGACGATCGGGCCAGATCGCCAATAGCCCAGCGAGTGGGCCAGTGTCTTCGGCGATGCCAAGATGACAACCGCGCTACTCGACGGGCTGACCCATCATTGCCACATCCGCGAAACCGGAAACGACAGCTTCCGATTCAAAAACAGCTCTGCCCACGAGCCTAAAAAAGCGAAGGAGAAAGCCAGAACCTTGACCCTCAATCCCGAACCGAAACATACATGAAAGGCGGGTCAAATCTCGGTGGAAACGCCGGGTCAGTTCTCAGTGAAAATCAACACCATAGTCATACGGAGGCAGGCACCGAAGCGCCCCCGACCATCGAAAGACTGGGGCAGCTTGTCGAACGCGCCAAGGCAATTATCACCAAAGCAAAATCTGATAAGTGGAAGGACTAGAGATTTTGATGCAGTACACTCAGCAGTCAAGGTCGCCTTCTCATACGTTCTCCACGACGTGAATGGCAGCTTTGCGCCCAATTTCGGCCGTTCAGGTCTGTAGCGTCGTCTCCTGAAAGCCGACTTCGTTCATGAAGACATCGGAGACTTCGTTGAGGATCAAATCGGGCGTCCATCCAATCGCTTCCGTGCTTCGTGAGCGGACCTCCCTGTAGGTGCCCGCGCGGTATCTTCGCGCTAAGGGATGGGACGCAGCTGTCGGCACTGCCGCCTAAGACGAGGTCGCCCGTCGCGCCGCGCGTCGGCGGGCGGCCCGGTTGCGGCGAGGCAGCCGCTGGCGTTGCGGAGCCTGGTTTCTGAACCTGTTGTCGATCTGCTCAAGCGTTTCCTTGACCGTGTAAGCCTGGATTTCGACCAGCTGCTCGAAAAGCTCCAGCCCTACCTCGCGGGTATCGTCGCCAATGCGGTGAAGCGTAATCGCAAGGTCAACCAGCTCGGAAGCGGAGCCCGCTATCCCTGTCTGGATGTCCCCGAGTTCGTCACGCCAGGTCTCGATCAGTCTCCTGGCGATCTTCGCCACGAGGAGAGCGCAATGGGGGAGAAGTGTCTGGAGGCGATCCACGACGAACGTCGCGTTGATTTTCGGAGCGCCTTCAAGGTTGGCCTCAATGGCAGTGAGCAACGCGACCCAGCTCGGATCGGGCGTGATCTCGTCTACGAGCCGGAACACGTCGAAAAGGTTGTTCCAGGCAACGCCGCTTATCTGGGGGATTACGCGAACGAGTAGCTCAGACGCGCGCTCCCGACACTCAAGATCCGGAAACAGGTTGACGGCGGCATTGATGGCTCCAAGCCGTGTCGAGTCCGTACCCGGTCCAAAGACGACCTGCTCCAGCAATGGCTTCGTCCAGGGCAGCTTCGGTTGCAGGAACGCAATCAAGGGCGTCAGCTCACCTGCAAGCTGCTCGAAATACTCGTCGCCGGAGGCGGCCCACTTCTCCAGGTAAGAACGCACGAAACCGGCATGCCTCCAGTGAAGGTAGGCGAACAGAATGGCAAGCTCGGTAGTCCTCAGCAGAGCCGGGTAGCGTTTGAAGACGGTGTCCAGGAGCCCCTCAAGCTCTTCCCTATTGGTCGGCTTAAGGTAGCGTAACCAATGAAGGATGGCCCTCCATACCCGATCGTCTTCTCCGCGCTCGCTGGCGCGTGTCAGTACGGCCAGGACGCGGTCGTGCTGCCCTGCCAGCAGCAGGGCATGGACTAGAACATCCAGCTTGGGAAAGCTTCCAGCGGGAAGTGTAAAGGCGGAGCCCATTCCCCAGAGGATGCTTTGCTCCCGCCTTCCTGCGTCCTTCTCGCTGGCCTTCTCCTCTCCCGTGTCGAGGAGTTCTTGATCCTGATCGTCGCTCCGATCTTCCTTAGGCTGCGCTGTAGCGGTGTCTGGAGCGGCAGGCTCATTGAGCCACTTCTCAATGATGTCGAGGGTTTCCGGTGAGACCGCAATCTCCCGGCGGACCAATCGGCTGACGGCCTCGGACGCCGAGTTCTGAAACTCATCGCCGGTGAATCCACGCCCGTCGAGTTCGGCCATGAGATTCATCACAAGCTGAGGATCACCCGCTTCGGCGATGGCCTCCAGCGCGTAGCCTGCTGCGCGGGTCCCAAAGCTCGGCTCGAACTTGCGTATGAGCGTAGCGGCCCGCTGGGGGTCGGTCTTTGCAAACTCCGCGAAGGCCCGCGACAGCTGTATGTTGCCGCCCTCCATCATGCGGTTGGGATGGTCCCACTCATACTTGTCCGGCAACTGGCGGAAAGCGTTGAGAACTTCGTCGTTCTGCGCCTTTGCGAGCTGCTCCGCCGAAATGGGCGAACCTATCCACGACGGCCCATAATGCCGTATTCCCTCGTCCGAACCGGGGAAGCGGCGGCGTTCTTCCATCACAAGGCGGCGGGTCGCTCCCGGCAAGCGTTCGGAAGGCAGTGCCGATAAGAGGCCCAGCTTTATGCTACGAACCCTGTCGCTGAAAAGTTTGCGGCCTTTGACGTCCAGATCGGGATAAGCTGTCGGTGCGTAAGCGTTGACGGCGGCGATAAAGGCTTCGACATCCGCGTCGGACCAGTGAAGGCTCGCCTCCGCGATGAGGCGCTTTGTTGTCCCAGAAGGGTCTTCGTGGTTTCCGAGCCTAAATCGTCTCGGATCGCCCTGAAGGAAACGATACGCGACTTGCGCATACTGATCCGGGTAGAGCGATAGTACATGCGCGAACAGCCGCTGGGCAGGATTGAATTCATCTCCTTCATGCTCTGACAGCCATTGAAGAAAGTTCTTTTCGTCGTTGAGGGCAAGGGTCTCCAACGCAACGCGAATGGCGCTGAGTATGGGGGGGTCAGAACGCCCTTGACTCCGCTCTTCCTCTTCGAATTTGAAATCGAGCGTGTGCTGCAGCGGATAGGAGAGGCTGTGTTCCTCGCTGTCAAGATCGCGAAGCGCGACCATCGCTTCGGTCAGCCAAGGCCACAGGGCTCCAAGGAACAGCGCGGGATTTTCCTTTCCAAGTGCCTCCAGGGTGTCCCAGGCTTTCGCCTGCTCGACGACACTTTTGATCGGCTCTCTGGGAGACGAGGATATGCGCGAAGTCCAGGAGCCGTCGCCGTCCTCTTTGGGAGCGGACGCTATCCTTCTGGCCGACTCCTGTTTTGCCGACTGAAGCTCCTGGTCGAGCTTTGCGAGCAGAAGCTGAACCGCAACCTCCGGCTGGCTTACGCCGATTGTGGAGATAATAAATTCGAGGCTATGCGCGTGCATTGCGGTACGCGCAATCAGCGCCCTCGCCATCTCGACCATGCCCGGCGTCCACACCCGCGCCTGACCCAGGGCAGCCCAGGTGAAGCCATCCCAGCCCGGCAACGCCGACCAGTTCTCGGCGATCAGCCTCTCGACCTCGCGGGCAGCAAATACCCAAGCGCGATTGAGAACGCCCAGAGCCAGGGTGGCTTCCTTGTCGTCGTTCATCGCACGGACAATCTCAGTGTGTTTGTACCGCTCAAACCATCCGTGACTTCCTGCCATTGCCATGAAAGCCGTTGGTCGCCTGTCCGACGCAAGCGCTTCGTCGAACAGGCGTGCCTCCACGCCGTCCGGCGTCGGCTGCTGACCGAGGAATTCAACGAGAAGTGTCCGGAGATGAAGCCGCAAATCCTGGGTATGGAAGAGCGATTGCATCTCCACGCCGTAGGCAGTCGGATCAACCTCCCTAAGATAGGTCAGGGCGGACCACAATTTCGGCCGCACGAACAGCGAAGTCTGCCGGGCGATTGTGAACTCCGATAGCCGTCCTTGGCTGCGGGTGAAGGATCGTGCGAGGGCATGTTCGAACATGGTCTGGTGGGAAAAGCCTATCTTGCTTCCGGCCTGGCCCAGGTCTGAGAGCATTCCCGCCCTCACGAGATAGGTTATGTCCTCCGAGTCCTGGTCAAATCGCGCGGCGGGGAGCCACAGGATTTCCTTCTCCGCCATCTGGTCTGCGATGTCGGTGACGAGCTTCGCAAGCCGCGACCCGCTGGGCTGCCTCGTTATCGTCTCCGCCCACATCTGGTCCAGCATGAGCTGGTACTTGCGGAAGGGCTCGCTGCTCCTCTCCTCCAGCTTCAGGAACGTTTTCAGCGCCTGGGGCGACCGTAGAACTTCCTGCGCGTCGGCAGGCCAGCCTGCGGGTTCGAATCCATGGCGCTCCAGCACAGGAACGACCTCGGACCAGGGCGGCAGGTCCAAGTGAATTGTTTCGGCCGTGATGGTCTTGAGACGGACGTCGTGCTCGTACTCGAACTCGCGAGCCGACAGGACAACGTGCACGTTTGTCAGGCCGCTGACGCGCCGGACCAGGCTCAGCAGTACACTCAGCCGCCCAGTCTTTATGTCCGTGTAGCCTGCGAGCGCATCGAGCTGGTCGATCATAAGAACGACCGGTCGCAACTGACTTATCCGCCAGAGCATCGCGCTGGGACGAATGGTAAGTCCAAGCCACTCGGCGAGATCGTCTTCGGTTTCGATTGCCGAGTCGAGCAGGTCGGCCTTGATGGCCAGAACCCTGATGCCATCCTTTATGAGCGCGTTGGCTACTTCGGCGAGCAGCGCTGACTTGCCGGAACCCGGAAGCCCAAGGACGGCCTGCGTCGTGGTCTCCTGCCCCGCGATAGTCTCGAGAATCTGGTCCTTCTCCGGGCGGCTGAAGTGGGTACCGTCCGGAAGTGTCTGCGACCACTCGAGCAGGTCGCGCGGGACACGGCCTAGTTCGTCGTCCCTCATCTGCACTTGCCGGAAGGACTGCTCGTCTACAACACTTGTTAGAACAGCGTTGTGCTCCTGGAGCAGCAACGCCTTTGTTTCGGGTGTGTCGATCTTTGCCTTGTCGTCGCTAGTCGCGCGAATGAGCATCAGGAAAGAACCGCGCTCGGTCGAGACAAGTTCGATCCCGGCATTGCCGGTTATGTGCCTGAGAGATTCGATGATCGCGTCCACCTTCTGAACGTGGAAGTCGTCCGCATCGCCTTCGAAATTCAGAACAATGACGCGCGTCTGAACCTTCTTCACCTTTGGAAGGGCGAGTGCTTCACCCGGCTCAGCGGTCGATACCTCGCTCTCGCGTTTTCGAATGGCGCGCTCGGCATTTCTTCTCTCAACCTCCGGCTCCCAGTTCGCCTTGTTGTACCTCAGCATCTCCGGCGTGATCGAAAGCGTGAGCTGTGTGGGCGAACGATGCGCTTGGTCGTGGCAGGTCGGGCAGAGGACAATCAGATTGTCGTAGCTGTTGTCCTGTGAGGTCGAATATTCCTCGATGTGATGAACGATGAAGGACTGACCTTTGTCGCCCTTGCAGCAGTTGCAGAGGTAGTTGCTGTTTTCGAGAAGCGAGAGCAGTAACGCCTCATCAATTGGCTGACGTACTACGGCGGCCTTGAGTGCCTTGGCTTCCTCCCCCGTGAAGCCTTTGTCTTTGATGTCCTTCTGACTGGCTGTCCTGACTTTCGTGATCGTAAGCCCAGCCGTCACCGCGCGTTGTCCCAGCTCCTGTGACACGCCGTATTGCAGAAACTTGACTAGATTCGTCTCAAGCCTTGGGGCCACAAAACCTCTCAGCGGGGTGCGCCAGATACGCTCTGCAAGTGGGCAAAAAACAGGGATTGCAGCTTATGTAACAGACCTAGGTGCGGGAATACGGTGAGAGCCAATGTATCGGAGTTATCCCGCGAATTGTGTAGTGCCGGGGAGTGCAGATCGGCAACGCTGCACCGCCCAATCGTTGATAGGCGCTATGCAGCGGGGCTAATCTCATAAGCTACTTGCATTTCTGATCGATCTGAGACCCGCCGCGAGCAAAACTTGAATGTCTGCTATTCGTTAAATCGTCGCCCGAACCTACCGGTCTGCAAGCGGCCCAAAGGCTGCCGGACCGCAATGCGCCTTCACTTCGGCCATTCGATCTCATCCGCCTGCGTCTTGAAAGCTGACCTCAGCTTCTTAAATGGTTGGGACTGGTGACGATTGGTAAGTCACTCTATGACAGGTGTGCGTTGGATGCATTGCCGAAAGTTGATCTACGAATACCAGTACTTCGACTTGCAGAAGGACGGCGGCGACAACTGCGTGCAGCAGATCGACGGGCTCCGGCGGCTCGACCTGCCCGAATTGCGCGCCATCTTCCCGCGGTTGAGGAGGACACGGGCATGGGCGCGAAGAACCTGACGACGGCGGAGATGCAGGCGATCCTGACATCACTGCTCGTCCATGAGCAGAAACTGAAGGAAACGGCAGGGCGAGCTGGCAGGAGCCAGGCCGACCCGAATGCCGTCTACGACGTGGTCGACAATCAAGCGGACCAACTTGAGGTGGTCCGAGCGCTCTACGACCGGATCGACGCCGCCGATGACCTGATTATCGTTGAGGGCGACGACTAGCCTCAGAAGAGCATCAGATCGTTCGCGGGCTGCAGATCCGCGTCCTGTGTGACGGTCGACCTGAAGGCTTCCTCGATCCGCATACGCTTCTGGTCCGGCCAGCCAGCAACGTGCGACGGTCGCACGAAGAAGTTCTCGGTCGCGTCCAAAATCATGGTCGAGAGGGCGAGGAGCTGGTTCTCACCGCACGATTGAAGGATCGGCTGGATACGCTCCCTGCAGGAATCGGCGTGGGTTCTGGGGTAACTGAAGATGACTGTCGTCTCCTCTTGGCTGGACGGGATCACGTTTAGGACGAGGCGGGGAAGGTCACGTTCCAGACGCCGGTCGTCGACGGCGAAGAATGATGACGAGGCGAGCACGGGCTGCCGCTCTTTAATTGGGACCACCGAATGCAGGATGTCGCCAAACCGCCCGGACGCGAACACTCGGTCATAGTATTCGGTCCGGTAGCAGTGGGTCACGTAGGCTCTCATCAAAGCGCGGGTCGCCCAGAGTAGCGGCGGCGAGTCCTCATCCGGCGAGACGCGTCCGTCCTCGACTGCGGTGCGCAGGGCATTCTGCAGATTATCGGCGCCTGCCATGGTGGCGTGGACTTCGCGCGTCACCGAGCGCTAGGCAATCAGGAACATCTGCGCTGGATTGTTGAAGTCCAGCGGTTGGGTGTCGATGCTGCGGAACACGGTGGCGTCGTGTTCGGCGCAAAGTCCCGTGAAGGTGGACGCCTGCCGCAATCCTCTACTCTCGAACCGGGACCGAAGCTGACCTTCGACTATCTTCGACCGCAATTCCATGACTTTCCGCTTCTCCGCGATGAGCGCAAGCGCCGTCGCCCGCTGCACGGAGTGCGCGTTGATCGCCTTGTTTGGGCACTTCATGGTTGGCCAGAGACATCTGCTGTAGCCGCGTTTGGCTCTGGCGTAGAACTGTTCGGTGAGCGCGTCGCCCTTGACCATCGATCTGTCCGCCGCTGTGGGGCGCGGCTTCTACAGCCTTCTACCTTCACTGTAAAGCCGTGCAGGCGCCGGCGTTGTGCGGCTGCATGCATCTACGCTGGCTCGTCCGCAGCGCCCTGATTTTGCGCCTGAAAGAACGCGTGCCTGAGGTGCAGGAGTGCGTCTGCGTCCTGCTGATCCGCTCCGGCAAGGACGAGATCTGATCCGCCCCTTTCTCGTACCCCGCTCCGACTCCGATGACGTGTCGACTGACCGCTCGAATGGACTGCGAAATCGTGACTACCGCCTGTTCGTGATCATCGCCGCAGACGCGGTCGACGACCTGGAAGACGCGCTCGGGCGCCTTCCAGGAGTGCACCGCGTCCTATGACGACGAGGTGAGCGCCTACAGGTCTTAAAGGGGAGCCGGCCACCTACGACGCGGGATCCGCACCGGCGATCCGGATCTCGTCGTCCTGGGTAAGGCGAACGATAGGCGGGCTGCTCCTGCTGGCACTCTTCGTCGGCTTCGCCATTGTCATGCCGAGAACAGGACCGCCCCCATCCGCTTGCTGGAACCGTCGTTCTGGACCAACCCAGTCACGTCCACTTCACAGCACAGAGCTACACGAACGAGACCGAGTCCTTGACCAGCGCTTGGTCAACGGAGCCGCTGTCTGACGCTAACCCCCGCCAAGTCGACGTCGAACGAGGATGCGAGTTCAGACCCCCGACGGCGCTCGGATGTGGCGGACGGTCGTCATCAGCCGCGGAACTCCGGTCGAGTACGCTCCGCTCACGAAGAGCATGTCGAAAAAGCTCCTGTTCAACATCTGATCTAGGTGGGGGGCTCATTCAAATCCAGGCGGTGACTGTGGAAACGAGTGCGAGTCTTCAGGTAACACCGGAAACCTGCTCAACGGCTGAATGGGGCGCGCGAAGCGGTCGTTCACGCAACGCCCTAGGAGCGACTGGAAAGGGTCACTTGCAGAAGTCTTGTCAGCCCACTGCAACGTCCGCTTTGCATTTTTGAGCATCGTAAGTTGTCAGTCCGCTTCCGGCCCAAAACAAGTCATTCGCTCGTCGCCTTCGCGATGACACTTCTTGGCGCCCAATCTTCCAAGCCTGCAACGTTCACTGCATCGCACGGGCGCGTATATTGGGTATCTTCGATTTTCTGAAACGTCACGTCATGCTGCTTCCATCTACTACCAAACAGTGGAGGCTGTGCCCGTGACACCGACGAAGCTCCTTGTCGGCCAGATCGTAGTTGTGTTCGCCATCGTCATCGTTGGCGTATGGGCGGCAACGCAATGGTGCGCCCACATGCTGGACTATCAGCCGCAGCTTGGCGCGCCATGGTTTGCCGCGGCGGCCCGGCCGATCTACAAGCCGTGGAAACTGTTCGAATGGTGGTTTCACTTCGACGCCTATGCGCCTGAGGTCTTCGACAAGGCCGGCATGCTTGCCGGAGCCAGCGGATTCTTGGGGTGTGCGGCCGCAATAGCTGGCTCCCTCTGGCGCGCGCGGCAGAGGGGGTTGGTCACCACCTACGGTTCCTCACGATGGGCCGCGGCTCGGGAAATCGAGAAGGCAGGCCTGTTTGAGCCGGCCGGCGTTTTCCTTGGCAAACTGAAGGATCACTATCTGCGACATGACGGGCCGGAACATGTCATGGCCTTTGCGCCGACACGTTCGGGCAAGGGCGTGGGATTGGTCGTTCCAACGCTTCTTTCCTGGACCGGCTCGGCCGTCATTCACGACATCAAAGGCGAGAACTGGCAGCTGACTTCCGGCTGGCGGTCGAAGTTCTCTTTCTGCCTCCTGTTCAATCCGACCGACTCGAGATCGGCGCGCTATAACCCGCTGCTGGAAGTGCGCAGGGGTTCAGATGAGGTCCGCGACGTTCAGAACATCGCGGACATTCTCGTCGATCCGGAAGGCGCGCTGGAGCGGCGGAATCATTGGGAGAAGACTAGTCATTCACTCTTGGTCGGGGCCATCTTGCACGTGCTCTACGCGGAAGAAGAAAAGACGCTCGCGCGCGTCGCCACTTTCCTGTCGGATCCGCAACGCTCGTTTGCCGCGACACTGCTGCGGATGATGACCACCAACCACCTCGGCACGGCGGACACACCTCGGGTCCATCCCGTCGTGGCCTCGGCGGCTCGCGAGGTGCTGAACAAGTCAGAGAACGAGCGTTCTGGCGTTCTCTCGACCGCAATGTCGTTTCTCGGGCTCTATCGTGATCCGACGGTTGCCTCGGCAACATCGGCCTGCGACTGGCGCATTGCCGACCTCATGGATGCGGAACGACCGATGTCGCTCTATCTAGTGGTGCCGCCATCGGATATTTCGCGCACCAAGCCACTGGTGCGACTGGTGCTCAATCAGATCGGCAGGCGACTGACGGAGCGGCTGGAAGGTGACCCGAAGAAAAGCCGCAAGTACCAACTGCTCATGATGCTGGACGAATTTCCGGCTCTTGGTCGCCTCGACTTCTTCGAGACCGCGCTCGCCTTCATGGCGGGTTACGGCATCCGCGCCTATCTGATCGCGCAATCCTTGAACCAGATCTCCAAAGCCTATGGCGAGAACAACGCCATTCTCGACAATTGCCATGTGCGCATTGCCTTTTCCTCCAACGACGAGCGCACGGCCAAACGCATATCGGATGCGCTCGGTACGGCGACGGAACTCAGGTCCATGCGCAACTACGCCGGCCACCGGCTGGCGCCCTGGCTTTCGCACGTCATGGTCAGTCGCCAGGAGACCGCTCGCCCGCTGCTGACGCCTGGCGAAGTGATGCAGTTGCCGCAAGCTGACGAATTAATCCTTGTTTCCGGGTTGCCGCCGATCCGCGCCCAGAAGTTGCGCTATTACCAGGATCCGAATTTCACCGAACGGGTGCTGCCGGCGCCGGTGTTGCGCGACGGTCTGTACGCGGACTGTCCTGCGTCGCGCCCCGACGATTGGAGCGGACAAGTCCGCAGTGTTGACCGCCGTCTCGCTGCCGATGACGAACACGCCGGCGCGGCAATCGAAGAAGGGAGCGGCGTGCAACAGCAGCGTCATCCCGGCCTGCCTGAAGACCACGTCGTCGTCTCTCGGGAGCCTGATCAGGATGACCTCTTCAATCTGTCGGACGATGACGCCGAGGCACTCGCAGACAAGCGCGTCATGGACCGGGTTTCTACCGCGGCGAGCGCCTACGGCCTCAACGAGGGAAGGGGCGACGACAAGGACATCATCCCCGGCTTCTGAACGCTTTCCGCAACTGAGGCGTATCTCGGCGTAGATAACGCCCATAAGCGATTTTGCGGATCTCGGCGATGTTCGTTCGCACCGGCGCATCAGCGCCGGCCAGTCGGAACGAGACGTATGAAGCCCCGTCGCATTCGCCACCAGTTTCTGCTCGAACCCGAATTGAGCGAGAAGCTGGAAACCCTCAGCCGCAACCCGTCGACCACGAAATCGGCAATCGTCGCGAAAGCGGTCGAGGCCTTCATCGAACGGCGTGGTGAAAACGAGCTCGACCAGCGCTACGGCAAGCGGCTGGACCGTCTTTCCCGCGATCTCGACCATGTCAGGCGCGACGCCGAAATAACTCTGGAGAGCCTCGCGCTCTTAATCCGCTTTTCAATCACGCTTCATGCGCACACGCCAATTCCGGATCGGGCGACACAGGCGATCGCCCAAGAGCGCTTTGACAAATTCGTCGAGCAGGTCGGTCGCCAGATAGCCTCCGGGAAGCGCTCGCTTGGTTACGGCAATGGCAACGGAGGCGAAGGATGAACTCTCATCCCGCAGCGGACCACCGCCGCCGAGCCATGCTGCGCACAGCCATGGGCGCCGCGATCACCGAGGCCCTTGCCGATCCGACCGTCATCGAGGTGATGGTCAACCCCGACGGCGCGCTGAGGCTCGACCGGTTGGGAGAAGGCCGGGTCGATACAGGCGTGCATATGCATCCTGCCGAGGCGGAACGCATCATCCGGCTCGTCGCCTCCCATGTACGCGCCGAGGCGCATGCAGATAGTCCGATTGTCAGTGCCGAATTGCCATCAGGCGAGCGCTTCGAGGGTCTGCTACCGCCGGTCGTGCTGGCGCCATGCTTCGCCATCCGCAAACCGGCGGCAAAACTCTACACGCTGGCCAACTACGTCGCCGATCGCGTCATGCTCCCGCTGCAGGCTGATGCCCTGAGGAAGGCAGTGCGCGAGCGGCGCAACATCCTGGTCGCCGGCGGCACATCGTCGGGCAAAACGACACTTACCAATGCTCTACTGGCAGAAGTCGCCGAATGCGATGAGCGGGTGATCCTGATTGAGGACACCCGCGAGCTGCAATGCGCGGCCAAGGACTGCGTTGCCATGAGGACGAGGCGGGGCTCCATCACACTCGCCGATCTCGTACGCTCGACCTTACGGCTGAGGCCCGACCGCATCATCGTCGGCGAAGTCAGAGGCGCGGAAGCGCTCGATATGCTGAAGGCATGGAACACCGGACATCCCGGCGGCATTGCCACGGTTCACGCCAATTCGGCACGCTCCGCACTCTATCGTATTGAGCAGCTCGCCCAGGAAGCGGTTGTCACCGTTCCCCGCCGGCTGATCGCCGATGCCGTCGACTTGGTCATCTTTATTGCCGGAAGAGGACCCGCGCGCCGGGTTGACGCGATCGCCGAGGTCACGGGTCTCGACGGCAGCGGCGATTACGCCGTCACCCCGCTCACACTTCCGCAACTCCAGCAGCTCTGAAAGGTCACCTCATGCGCAAGAAGCTTCGCTTTCTTTCGTTCGCCGCCGTCGCGCTTCTTCTCACGGCCCAGGCCCACGCTGCCGGCTCCGGCATGCCGTGGGAACAGCCGCTGCAGCAGATTCTGGAATCGGTGCAGGGGCCGGTCGCCAAGATCCTCGCGGTGATCATCATCATCACCACCGGTCTGACCCTTGCCTTCGGCGACACGGCGGGCGGTTTCCGCCGGCTGATCCAGATCGTCTTCGGCCTGTCGATCGCCTTCGCGGCCTCGAGCTTCTTTCTTTCCTTCTTCTCCTTTGGCGGCGGGGCAGTCGTCTGATGAGCACCGGAGAGCAGCATATCGAAGGCTTCGAGGTTCTGATCAATCGGGCGCTCACCGAGCCGATCCTGCTCGGCGGCGCGCCGCGGGCGGTGGCGATCCTCAATGGCACGGTGGCCGCGGCCATCGGCCTAGGCCTGCAGCAGTGGATTGGCGGTCTAGTGCTCTGGATCGCCGGCCACACGCTTGCGGTCTTTGCCGCACGGCGTGATCCGGATTTTGCCAGCGTGCTTGTCCGTCATCTTCGTCAAAAGGGCTGGCTTGCATGCTGAAGCTTTCCGAATACCGCGGCAAAGCCGACCGGCTTGCCGACCATCTGCCCTGGGCAGCACTCGTCGCGCCCGGCATCGTGCTCAATAAGGATGGCAGCTTCCAACGGACATTGCGGTTTCGTGGCCCCGACCTTGAAAGCGCGACGGAGGCCGAACTCATCGGCATATGCGCGCGGGCAAACAATGCGCTGAGAAGGCTCGGCTCTGGCTGGGCATTATTCTTCGAGGCCGAGCGCATCGAAGCGCTGGGCTATGCGAGCTCGGCCCTTCCCGATGCTGCCTCATGGCTGATCGATGAGGAACGGCGCGCGGCCTTCGAGGGCAAGGTCGCGCATTTCGAGAGCATCTATCATCTGACCTTGGTCTTCATGCCTGGGCCCGATGGCCAAGCGCGCGCGGAAAGTGCTCTCGTCGACTCGCATGACTTGGGAGGGGAAAGAGACTGGCGCCAGGAGCTTGCCCGGTTCCGAGACGAGACTGACCGCGTTCTCGATCTTCTTTCGGGCTTCGTGCCCGAGGTGCGCGCGCTCGACGATGCCGAGACCCTGACGTACCTGCACGGCACGATCTCGACACGCCGTCATCCGGTCGCCGTGCCGGAAACGCCAATGTATCTCGACGGCGTCCTGGTTGACGCGCCGCTGACCGGCGGCCTAGAGCCGATGCTGGGCGAGCAGCATCTGCGCACGCTCACAGTTCTCGGCTTTCCGAACGTCACCCGGCCAGGAATCCTTGACGCGCTCAATAACCAGGATTTCGCCTATCGCTGGGTGACGCGCTTCATTCCACTCGACAAGGCGGAAGCCACGAAGACGCTGACTCGGCTCCGGCGGCAGTGGTTTGCCAAGCGCAAATCGATCGCGGCTATTCTGCGCGAGGTGGTGACCAACGAACCGGTGCCTCTCGTCGACAGCGACGCCGACAACAAGGCGCTCGATGCCGATGCAGCACTGCAGGCATTGGGCGGCGATCATGTCGGCTTCGGCTATCTCACCACAACGGTGACGGTGTGGGATCAGAACCGTAAAGCCGCCGCGGAAAAGCTTCGCGCCGTCGAGCGGATCGTCAACGGGCTCGGCTTCACCACCATTCGCGAAAGCATCAATGCCGTCGAAGCGTGGCTTGGTTCATTGCCGGGTCATGTCTACGCCAACGTTCGCCAGCCGCTCGTTCACACGCTTAACCTTGCCCATCTCGTGCCGCTGTCGTCCGTGTGGGCAGGTCCAGCGGAGAACGAGCACCTTGCCGAGGTCACCGGCGATTACGCTCCGCCGCTTCTTTTCGCCGAAACCAGCGGCTCGACGCCGTTTCGGCTTTCGACCCATATCGGCGATGTCGGCCACATGCTGATTGTCGGGCCGACCGGTGCCGGCAAGTCGGTTCTGCTTGCCCTGATCGCTTTGCAGTTCCGGCGCTACGCTGGCGCGCAAATCTATGTCTTCGACAAAGGCAATTCGGCCCGCGCCGCCGCGCTTGCCATGGGCGGCGACCACCATGCGTTGGGTGCGAATGGTGCGCTTGGTTTCCAGCCGCTGCGCCACATCGACGACCCGGCCACACAGAGCTGGGCGGCCGAATGGATCGCCGGCCTCATTGCCCACGAGAATGTCACCGTCACCCCGGAGGTGAAGGAGGCAATCTGGTCGGCGCTCACCAGCCTCGCCACCGCGCCGGCGCAGGAACGCACGCTGACTGGCCTGTCGGTCCTGCTTCAGTCCAATGCGCTCAAATCGGCATTGATGCCCTACACGCTCGACGGACCATTCGGCCTGCTGCTCGATGCCGATGACGACCGGCTGGCCATCTCGGATGTGCAGTGTTTCGAAACCCAGGAGCTGATGCACAGCCAAGGCGCTGTGCTGCCTGTGCTCACCTATCTGTTCCATCGTCTTGAGGACCGGTTTGACGGGCGGCCGACGCTGCTCATGCTCGACGAGGCCTGGGTCTATCTCGACAACCCGCTCTTTGCCGCCCGCATCCGCGAATGGCTTAAGGTGCTGCGTAAGAAAAACGTCTCCGTCATCTTCGCGACGCAGTCGCTTGCCGACATCGCCGGCTCTTCTATCGCACCCGCAATCATCGAGAGCTGCCCGCAGCGCATTTTTCTCCCCAATGATCGTGCGGTGGAGCCGCAGGCACGGGCAGCCTATGAGCGCTTCGGTCTTAATGAGCGACAGATCGAATTGGTCGCCCGCGCCACGCCGAAGCGCCACTACTATCTGCAGTCGCGCCGCGGCAATCGCCTCTTCGAGCTCGGGCTAGGCCCGATCGCTCTTGCGCTTTGCGGCGCCTCCGACCCGGCCGCGCAGACCCTGATCGACAATATTCTTTCCGAAGAAGGGCAGGGCAGCTTTGCCGCCCGTTTCTTCAGTGCGCGCGGCCTGGATTGGGCTGCCGAGCTTCTCCAGCAATTTCCTCAACCTAACAAGGAGCAATCGTCATGATCGGACGCCGCCTTTTTACTAGCCTGGTCACCGTTTCCCTGATTGCCAAACCGATGGCTGACTACGTCCAGCCGGCCTATGCGCTCATCGTGTTTGACCCGTCCAACTATACGCAGAATGTGCTGTCGGCAGCACGCGCATTGGAGCAGATCAACAACCAAATCCAGTCGCTTCAGAACCAGGCGACCATGCTGCAGAACATGGCGCGCAACCTTCAGCGCCTGGATTTCTCTTCCGTGGGCCAGCTTACCGGCTCGCTCCAACGGATTGACGGTCTGATGACCCAGGCGAGCGGCCTGAGCTTCGATCTCGACAAGCTGCAGGACCAGTGGCGCCAGCAATATCCGGAAAGCTACGACGCCACCATCAAGGTCAGCGATGTGGCGAGCGCCGCGCGCGAGCGCTGGCAGAGCGCCATGCAGGCGTTCCGCCAGACCATGAGCGCGCAGTCGCAGATAGTCGAGAACGTGCAGGCCGATGGCGACCTGCTTACCGACCTCGTCAATCGCAGTCAGGGCGCGGCAGGTGCCCTCGAGGCAAGCCAGGCCACCAATCAGCTGATCGCGCTTTCGACCAAGCAGCAGATGCAGATCCAGACGCTGCTTGCGACCCAGTTCCGGGCCGAGGCCGAGGATGCGGCGCGCAAGGCGCAGTCTGAGGAAGCCGCTCGCGAGACGACGAAGCGTTTCCTGGGCACCGGCACGGCTTATCCCGGCAACTGAGCGGCAGTTCTTCAAGACAACGAGGAAGGCGGCGACATGAACGACCTCGGAGTCATCGATCGCTTCATGGAGACCTTTACCCGCTACATTGACAGTGGGTTCGGTCTGCTTTCGGGCGACGTCGCCTTTCTCACCACCATTCTGATCGGCATTGACATCACGCTCGCGGGCTTGGTCTGGGCGTTCGGCGGCGAGCCCAACATACTTGGCCGGCTTGTTCGCAAAGTGCTCTATGTCGGCGCCTTCGCCTTCGTCCTGAACAATTTCAAGAACCTCGCCGACATAATTTACCGCTCCTTTGCCGGTCTCGGCATCAACGCATCGCCCGGCAACCTGTCCGCCGACAGTCTCCTGCGGCCAGGCCGCATTGCCGCGGCCGGCTTCCAGGGCGCCTGGCCGCTCCTCAATCAAGCGAGCCAGCTAGTAGGCTTCCCCGAGATCTTCGGTAACGCGCTCACCATCTTCGTGCTGCTTCTGGCCTGGTTCCTGGTCCTCATCGCCTTCTTCATTCTTTCCATCCAGCTCTTCATCACCATCCTCGAGTTCAAGCTCACCACGCTGGCCGGCTTCGTCCTGGTGCCCTTCGCGCTCTGGAACCGCTCGGCGTTTCTGGCCGAGCGCGTGCTCGGCAATGTGATTTCGTCGGGCATCAAGGTGATGGTGCTTGCCGTCATCGTCGGCATCGGCTCCACGCTCTTTGGCGAGTTCGCTTCCGCCCTGCAGGGCCAGGAGCCGGACCTGGCGGCGGCCATGTCTCAGGTACTGGGTGCGCTGGCGCTGCTTGGGCTCGGCATTTTCGGCCCCGGGATTGCCTCGGGTCTTGTTTCCGGCGCGCCGCAGCTTGGCGCCGGCGCGGCACTTGGAACAACGGCGGCCGCAGCTGGATCAACGCTCGTTGCCGGAGGCGCTGCGTTTGCCGGCGCGCGCATGGCAACAGGCGGCGGCCTCGCCGCAGTCCGTGCCGGCACCGCCATGGGGTCCGCTGCCATCGTCGCTTGGCAGACGGGGCGCGCGACATCGCCCGAGTCCGGGCTGTCCGGGGTAGCTGCTGGGCTGCAGGGGGTTGCGAGTGCCGCTAGCGGCGCCGCGATGCGGGGAATGCGATCCGCAGCAGAACCATTCCGCCGTAGTGCCGACGCCGGTCGCAATGCCGGCTGGACCGCGACCGGCGGCATGCCGACCAGCTCGATGAGCGGAAGCTCTCCAGTTATAGCTCCCGCAGCCGCGCCTGCCTGGGCAAGGCGTCTGCGTTCCGAACAGACCGCACGCGCCCATCGCCATGCTGCCACGCAGGCGGTGCGCGATGGAGATCGGGGCGGAAGCGGCGCCAATCCCTCCCTCAATGACAAGGAAGACTAGATGCTCTTCAAGCGACCCGTTCACCGTTATGGAAAGACGCCCGAACCCGTAACACCCTACCAGAAGGCCAGCCAACTCTGGGATGAGCGCATCGGCGCGGCGCGCGTCCAGGCCAAGAACTGGCGCTTCATGGCCTTTGGCTGCCTGGCTCTGACGACGGGGCTTTCCGGTGGGCTTCTGTGGCAGTCGATGCAGGGCCGCGTCGTGCCTTATGTCGTCGAAGTCGACCGCTTTGGCGAGGCGCACGCGGTCGCGCCGGCAGTCCAAAACTACCATCCCGACGATGCCCAGATCGCCTGGCATCTCAGCCGCTTCATCCAGAATGTCCGTTCGGTTTCCACCGATGCGGTTCTGGTGCGGCAGAATTGGCTGTCGGCCTACGACTTTGCCACCGACCGAGCGGCGCTCTTCCTCAACGAATATGCCAAGGCGAACGACCCTTTCGGCCAAATCGGCACGCGCAGCGTGTCAGTGCAGGTGACCAGCGTGGTCAGGGCTTCCGACAGCTCGTTCCAGGTCAAATGGACCGAGCAGGTGTTCGAGCGCGGCAGCCTCGCCAGCACGACGCGCTGGATCGGGATCCTCACCATCCTCATCCGCGCGCCTAGGACAACCGAGCAGCTGCGCAAGAACCCGCTCGGCGTCTTCATCAACGCCATCGACTGGTCGCGCGAGCTCGACAGCGCCGCGCCAACCCCCGTTTCCCCTAAGGAGCCCGCCAATGACAAATAGAGCCCCATTGCTTCGTGCTGCCTTGATCCTGTCGGCGTCTGCTGCGGTTCTTTCGGCCTGTGCCTCGAAACCAGTGCCGCCGCCTCAGATTTCCTATGACCACGAGGACTTCAAACCAGCCGCGATCGAGAAGGCGCCGGAGAAGCCGGTCAAGGTCGTGGAAGTGCCGAAACCGTTACCGTTGCCTGGTCAGTTGATGCCCGCACCCGGCAAGCCCGCCCCAGATAAGCGCTCGCCGGAAGAACAGGTCGCCGATGCCAACAAGGCGGCGACGCAACAACCCACCAAGTTTGGCTATGTCAATGCGGTGCAGGTTTACCCCTTTGCCGACGGCGCGCTCTACCAGCTCTACGCCGCGCCGGAGCGCGTCACCGATATCTCATTGCAGCGGGGCGAGAAGCTGAACTCGGTCTCAGCCGGCGATACGGTCCGTTGGGTGATCGGTGACACCGTTAGTGGCTCAGGCGATGACCAGCGCACTCATGTGCTGGTGAAGCCATTCGCGCCGGGGCTTGCCACCAATCTGGTCATCACGACGGACAGGCGATCCTATCACCTGCAGCTTCAAAGCACTGAGAAAACTGCCATGGCGGCGCTCTCCTGGATTTACAGCGAAGACCAACTCGTGGCGCTTCGGCGGCGCAACGCTCAGGCAGAGGCTGAAATGCCCGCGGCCTCGAACGTAGCACTCGAAAACATCCGCTTCCGCTATTCGATCACCGGCGACACGCCGCCGTGGAGACCGACGCGCGCCTTCGATGATGGCAGCAAGGTCTACATAGAGTTCCCGAAGCGCATCGATCAGGGCGAGGCGCCACCGCTCTTCATCGTCGGAGCCGACGGCGATAACCAACTCGTGAACTACCGGATGCGCGGCAACTACTACGTCGTCGATCGCCTCTTTGCTGCCGCCGAGCTAAGGCTGGGCACCAAACAGCAGCAGGTGGTGCGCATCACGAGAACCGACGGTCGGCAACCGCCGCGGCGGGTTTCGCTGTTTTCGCGCTTTGGCAGGTAAGGGGAGGCTCATGACCGATACTTCCCACCCGAATGCTCCGCCGAAGCTCAATCCCGAACAGTTGCAGCTGCGAGCCTCACCCCGCCGAGCGGTGCGGTTCAGGCGCGGCATAATCGTCGCGATCGCAGCTGTTGGCTCCGGCACCATCTTTGGCGTCACGATGATGGCGCTGCAGGGGCCGGCACTGCGCCTGAAGCAGCAGGCTGAAGAGCTTTACAGCACGGACCGCAAGCCGACCGCCGAGGGACTTGAATCGCTGCCCAAGGACTATTCCGGGAGCAAGCCGAAGGCTCCGGTGCTTGGACCGCCGCTGCCCGGCGATCTCGGCCGCCCTATTCTCGAGCACCAGCGCCAGCTTGGCATCGCGCCCGGGCAAGACGTTTCCGCCGAGGCGCAGCGGCTTGCACAACAAGCGATTGAAGCGCGCGAGTCGCAAGTCCTGTTCCGCATCGAAACCCGACTCCAGCAAACGGAAGCTTTTGGCAATGGGCAGGGCGGACGTTCGCCTTTCGAGACGGCGTCTCCGCAGCCAGATACCGAAGGCCAGCGAGCTACCGTCGCGCCGGCCGAGGGCGACCAGAACAATCAACAGCGCAAGCTCGATTTCATCGATCAACGGAACACCGGCGGGATCTACAACCCGCATGCACTGCAGACGCCGGCTTCGCCCTATCAGATCATGGCCGGTAGCGTGATCGCTGCAAGCCTGATCACCGGCATCAATTCCGATCTGCCCGGCCTTGTCGTCGCCCAGATCACCGAGAATGTGCACGACAGCGTCACCGGCAGCATCCTGCTCATCCCGCAGGGCTCACGGCTGATCGGCACCTACGACAGCGTTGTAGCCTTTGGGCAAAGGCGCGCTCTGTTGGTGTGGCAACGCATCGTGATGCCGGACGGCTCCTCTACCGAAATCGACAATCTGCCCGTGACCGACGCGGCCGGCTATGCCGGGCTCGAGGACAAGGTGGATTTCCATACTTGGCAGTTGATCAAGGGCGTCGCGGTAGCCACATTGCTGGGGGTTGGTACCGAGTTGAGCTTTGGGGAAAATGAAAGCGACTTGGTCAAGGCAATTCGTGAATCCACCCAGCAGAACGTCAGTCAAGCGGGCCAACGGATCACTGAAAAGAACCTGAACGTCCAACCCACGATCACCGTGCGCCCTGGTTGGCCGTTGCGCGTCATCGTGCACAAGGACCTCGTGTTGCGGCCATACACGGGGTGAACAGGAGGACTTCATGGCGAACCTGAAACTCGGAAAACTTCCGGATCGGACACCTTCGAAGATCACCATCACCGTTGGCGCCGCGTTGAGCCAAGCACTCAACGACTATGCCGCTCTTTACCGTCGGACCTATGGCGAGTCCGAAACCGTGGCTGACCTGATCCCCTTTATGCTGGTCGGGTTTCTGGAAGGTGACCGGGCATTTGCCAAGGCCAGAAAGGAAGGTTTGCCGGGCGCCGGCGCGTCGGAGAAACCGCGAAGGCAATCATCTTCCACACCGGACAACGCGTAACGCTTGGTGTCGCACCGCTAGGTTCTTGATGCTGACCGCGTTGCCACCGATCCCAGCAAGCGCTTCGCAAAATTTGATATCAGGCGTTCGCTTTACGCTTTGAGATAGGTTTCTTGGCCGGAGCAGCCTTCCCTCCCCCAAACCTAACGATTTTGCCAGCGCTGATCGGGCGGCCGAATAGTTCGGGGCGACCATGGGATAGTCCTTCGCCAGTCCCCACCTCGCCCGGTATTCATCGGGCGTCATCCGTGCCGGGTTGCCAGATGGCGCTTGAGTGACTTGTATTTCTGCTCCATCTTCAAGACTGATTATGTAGTCTGGGAGGACGGACCTTTTAGGATGACGGCTTCGGAGCCGTTTCTTCAGTTGGCGCCCTGTCCGATCTTAGTCAATGCCGAATTTAGACTAGCGATCAAATCGGGCAATCCAGAGACCGGAACCGCGTTCCTCTGGATAGGCCGAAAAGATATCCGCAGTAAGTGCGAATAGATTACTGCCGGCTTCTTCAGACATCATCACGCTCCTAGTCCTCTGATTGCAAATGAAGCGGCCGCCTGAATCTAGTCTCTGCTAGTCTCGGTTGAGCGTGAGATTCAATACCAATTCTTGGCGGAGAATTTGCGATAGAGTTGCGTCAGGAGGTCACGCTGGCAGTTCCAACTCTGGTTTTAACCCAAAACGTCAATGAACTTTGGAAATTGGTTTTTTCCAGTGAGCTTGACCTTTATGTCGAGCTTGCTCGCCACGGCATTACTCCCGGGCCAGCCGAGCGAATAACGATCGATGACTTCCTGGCTTGGCGCCCTCGCGGTCCCTCCATAAGCAAGCGCTCAAAGCGCTGGTGGCTTGGCTCTGGCACTAGTTCGCAAATGCCGCCAGCACCTCCAATGGTGGGGTCTTGCGAAGGATACGTCCATCTCTTCCGTTCGATGGGAAGCGCTTCCACCGCATCACGGGCTGCGGCCAGCTCCCGCACGGGTTGCGCCGAGAAATCGCCGGTATGGTCAGTCTTTTCCCGGCCCACAGCGGTCAGTGTAAGGTTCTGCAAACAGGGGTCAGATTTTTCTCGGCTCTACGGAAGGATGTTTCGCGCCGCGCGCCGGCCGGCCCAGCTCATTTCCTATTTCCTACGTTTCGACCTGCCAGGCCAAGGCAGCTCGCCGTCAAGCTCGCGGAGGCCGTAGGTCTCCTCCTCCCATCGCTTCCGTTCAGCCGCCGGGGGCGGGAGATCTTCATCATCGAACCAGAGCAGCGTCAGGGTCTGATCCCAGGCGGCGAGGTGGCGGACGTCTTCGTAGAGAGAACCTTCACGCTCCCAGCCCTCGAACCACTGATCCGGCTCGGCTTCCTCGGGGCCTGCCGCCGCTGCCCCCGCCCGCACCCGGGCGCTGTAGGAGTCGCTTGGCAAATCCATTCCGAGGCGCACCCAAGCCTTGGCGCCTCGCAGGGATGTGGAACGCGAGCAGTAACGAACCTTGCCGCCCTCGGAGAGCACGAAGGCGCATAGTTCGCGCGAGAAGGTGGCGAAACGTGAGCCCGTCGACATCAAGGAAGCGTCGAATTCGTCGGCCAGGTCGCTGACTGCGGCGAAATTCATGTCAGCCGCATCGACTCTCGGCTTGAACAGCTTGAATGGAAGCAATAGCTCGGCCGCGAACACGTCGCAGGCGATCTCGCCGGGCGGCCTACGCGTGAAACTCCAGCTCGGCGACCTATGATCCGCCGCTATGCCGAGGGCCTCGTGAGCCACTTCGTGACAGATGCTAAAGCGCTGCCGACGGCTGTTGTGGGCGCAGTTAACGCAAATGCGGTACTTGCCGTTCGACAACCGCACCGACCATGCGTCCTCATGTTCCTGAAGCACTTCCTGCTTCACGGTACCTCCGACTTGCGCCGCGTAGGCGTTTACTGAGACCGGAAGCGCCAATGGACCGCTCTTGGCGATGAAGTCGCGTGCCTTCATCGCGACGGAGAGTTCATCCATCTTCGTCCTCGCTCATGAACCGGCGGATGCGGGCAAGGGAGGTCGCGTAGTCGGGGCGGGCGCCACGGTTCACGACGGTGGTAAGCATATGGAACTCTTCGAATGAAACTCGATCATCGGCCCTCGCGAACTCGGCAAGATCGGGGTCGACATTGGGGTGACTTGATAGAAACCGCAGGATCTTGACTTCCCGCTCGGACGGCGCCAGACCGCTGAGCAGCTTGTTCACCACCTCGTCGGACGGCGCTTCCTTCGCACCCGTCTCGAGGCGGTAGATGTAGGCGTGATCGACTTCGCTCCGCTGAGCCAACTCTCGCAGGCTAAGATCGCCGCGAAGCCCCTTCAGCCAAATTCCTAACGCAGACTCCGGCATCCGCCCTCCTTGACATTCGCCACAATATCTCCCATTCTGTTGTCCAGACAGACAACGCGCTCTGGGTTGGTCTCGTGCCGAACAGGGCGTTTTTGAGAGCCTAAGTGTTGTCTGTCCGGACAGCAAGATGCCATCCGGCAGAGCGAAACGCAAGCACCGCGAAGCGGAGAAAGTAGTAAAAATGTCAGTCAATGTCGCTGCGCACCTGGTGCGTATCCATGTCGACCGGGAGATTTTCGAGTCGCCCGACCCCACAACGGGCAAAGCGCTCTACGCGCTGGCCGAGATCCCGAACCACCGTGAGTTGTTCCGGGAGGTGCCGGGTGATCACGAGGACAAACTCGTACCGCGCGACGACACTGTGATCGACCTGAAGAAGGATGATCACTTCTACAGCCAGAAGGCTGTGACAGTTGGCATCAATGGCGAGCCCTTCGAAACCACTGAAACTCGTCTCTCGTTCGAGGAACTGGTGAAGATCGCGTTCCCCGTCCTGCCGACGGGAACGTGCATCGAATTCACAGTGACCTACCGTGATGGCCCCCCGTCGAACCCCAAAGGCACGCTCACGGCTGGCCACTCCGTGAAGATCAAAAACAGGATGAAGTTCGATGTCACGGCGACCGATCGATCGTAGCCCGCCGCTGAAGCGGCTTCGAGACGAGGGCTACAGCGTCGACGTGGTCACGGGATATCTCGTGATCCGTGACGTACCCTATGTTGACAGCAACCGGCAGGTAAAGCGCGGCGTGTTGTTCGCCCCATTGGAGGTGACCAACGACGTTGCGAAGCCGCCCAAGGATCACCAGACCAAGTGGTCCGGCGATCACCCTTGCAACGAGGACGGCAGCAAGATCCAGGGGCTTGGCGACAGCGACTTGGGTGACGGCCTGAAGATCGACGGGATGCCGGTGCGCTGGAACTTTTCCTGTAAGCCCAAGCCCGCCGACCGCTACGATGATTTCCATCAAAAGATGGCGCACTACGTGGCGAAAATCTCGGGCCCGGCACAGGTGATCGAGCCGGGTGTGACGGCGCAATCCTTCAAGCCTTACGCGCCCGACGAGGACGACAGCGTCTTTCTTTACGAGGACACGGCCAGTAGTCGCGCCGACATCGTGGCAATCGCGCTAAAGCTCAAGCCGCTGAAGGTTGGCATCGTCGGCCTGGGCGGCACGGGCTCCTACGTCCTGGATTATCTCGCCAAGACCCACGTCCGCGAAATCCACCTCTTCGACAACGACGGGTTCAACCAGCACAACGCCTTTCGGGCGCCGGGCGCGCCTTCAGGCGAAGAACTGGAGGAGGAGCTCTCCAAGGTCGAGTTTCACGCGCGTACCTACAGCAAAATGCGCCGCGGCATCGTCCCGCACAAGGTCAAGCTTACCCCTGAGAACCTTCACCTGCTGGAAGGCCTTGACTTCGTGTTCCTGTGCATGGAGGGGACCGGGAAGCGGCCGATCGTCCAAAAACTGGAGGCAATAAACATCCCGTTCGTAGATGTGGGCATGGGCCTGACGGTGCACAACGAGAGCCTGCGGGGCCAGATACGTACAACGACCAGCACGCCTACCAAGCGCGAGCACGTCCACAACGGGAAACGCATCGCGTTCATGACGACAGAAGAGGTCAACGAGTACGACAAAAACATTCAGGTGGTGGAACTCAACGCTCTGAATGCTGCCTTTGCAGTCATCAAGTTCAAGAAGCTTTTCGGTTTCTACGATGACGACACCCACGAACATTTCAGCATCTTCGTGCTCGCGGGCGCCGAGACGATCAACGAGGACAGCGAATGAAGAGACCCTACAAGATCCGACACGAGTTCGTGGAGTTCGTCCCGAGGGTCCGCGAGGCCGGTGTCCTCTATGTTTCGATCCCGTATGCAACCGCAGTCCATGATTGCTTCTGCGGTTGTGGCACCAAGGTGGTGACACCGATTAGCCCGGTAGGCTGGCAACTCACCTTTGACGGCGAGAGCGTCAGTCTCTCGCCGTCAGTCGGGAACTGGTCATTCGCCTGCCGGTCCCACTATTTCATCCGTATGGACATAGTGGTCTGGGCAGGCGACATGTCGGAGGACGAGATTGCGTGGGGCAGGATGCGCGACAAGGCGGCGCGCGAAGGTCACTTCGGTGGCCATGTCGAGCCGCTCGCTTCGCCGAAGGCCGAGGTCGCGAAAACCAAATCTAGAGGTTTCTGGTCGTGGCTGACCGGCGGTCGTTAACACGTGCCGCGCTTCGGGCCCGCGCAGATGCGAGTCTCATAGGCCTACGTCTGGGCCGGGACCTTGAGGCCGCTCTCATAGGTCGCGCTTTCCGTAGAGCATCCAACTCGGCTGACCTTTCAGAGTGGCACCTAGGCCCGAATCGCGTCAGGCGGAGGCCGTTTCCCAAGAGTGCACTGCGGTCTCCGGTGAAATTTCGAATTTTGGCAGAATAAAAAGGCCAGCAAGCGAGTTGATAGTCGGCCTCGTGCTGCTTACATCGTGCACTGCGAAGTAAGGGGGGTGGCGTGGTTTATTTCAACAAAATTGCCGGATGGATGGGTTTTCCTCACCTGAGTGTGTCTCTCGGGCTGACGTATTCGTTTACAATTGCCTATAAACTGAAAGACAGGACTGACGAGAAGTGGACCGCCTGGTTTATTCGATTCAAAGACAAGAATAATAAAGCCGAGTGGGGTGCGGCGACGGTTCTATACGATGCTGCTCCGACTCTCGTCAAGCACTTAGGTATTGATCCCAAACGCGCCTCATTTATCCCCGCGCTTTCGTCCAAGGAAACGAAAGCCGACCCAAGCCGCTCAATACCGTGGATTACCAAGGAATGCGCAAAAACTGTGGGGGCGCAATATTCCGACAGCATCCTATCCAAGAATGTCCATCAGAAGATTCATACGATTTATTCCGCTGAGGGTCGCTCCGCTGAGCTGGATAAGGCTAAGTATCAGTCGGCAAAAATAGATGCGGACCATGTCTTCGTTTTCGATGACTTCATCACGCGAGGTGATACGCTGTCTCGCATCGCGCTAGCGGTGCTTGCCGCTAATCCGAAATGCAAGGTGTATGGGATTGCGCTCGCGAAAGCGGAGAGTGTTGCTTACTGCCCGAATCCCGAGAACGATCATGTTCCTGCTAGGTGGGATACGCTATGGGGGCAGGGCGAACGGGAGCACGACGCGAAGTTCAAGAAGGATTAGAGCAATGGCTTCATCGCCCGTGTCATCGACATCAGTAGCGCTAGTCGCTTTGATGAAGCTCAAAGGTCTCGGCCGGCGGGGGGCCTTGCGCATCGTTAATGGGCCTGTGCCTGACCGTGATGCGAAAGACGTTGTGGTGGACAGGGCGGCGCGGGCGAAGGTATCGGAAAGCGCACTGTTAGAGGCATGGGATCGAGCTCAGGACGAGTTGGAGAAAACGCTAAATAGCGATACGAAGTTTTTCTCATTCCATGACGAAGGGTACCCTCAGCGCCTTCGTAATATCCCAGATCCTCCTGCCGTCTTGTATGTAAGGGGAGCCGTGGCAGGACTCCACGCGACGAAGTGCCTTGCCGTCGTGGGGACGCGTGAGCCAACTCCTTATGGTGAAGCTGTTGCTAGGAAGTCGGCAGCGGCGGCAGCAAGCGAGGGCTTCACTATCGTGAGTGGCTTAGCACATGGCTGCGATACTCTTGGTCACGAAGGCTGCTTGGATGCCCACGGTGTGGGGGTCGCAGTGATGGCCCACGGCTTGGACAAAGTTTATCCCGCCGCCAATCGGGGACTGGCAACTCGCTTAATTGAAAACGGCGGCTGTTTGGTCAGCGAATATCCTCTTGGTGTCACTCCTATGCGGACAGCTTTTGCCGAGCGAGATCGCATCCAAAGTGGTCTCTCCGACGCAGTGCTAGTGGTGGAGACGGATGTGAAGGGTGGGACCATGCACACGGTGCGGTTCTGCCGAGAGCAGAAGCGTGCGCTGGCGTGCATTGATCATCCCGATAAGTGGAAGCACGAGGACAAGACGAAGGGCAATCAGATGATGATTGCTCAGCACTGGGCCCGCGCCATATCCGATGGGGTCGCCTTGACGCAGTTCTTGCTGCACGTCCAGCAGGTCGAACGCTCTCCAGCAAAAAGACCGGAGCGCGCATTGGACATCGATCCTCAAACTCGGTTGGGTTTCTGAGATGATTATTTTCGACTTCGATCAAACTCTCGTGGACACCTCCACAGTTGAGCACCTTCGCGCCGCTCGGGACTGGAAGGCGGTTATGGCCCAAGCCCCGAAGCTGGCCGTCTACGGCGGAATTACCGAGTTGCTCATCGAGCTACATGCGGCTGGTCACACATTGGCTATCGTTACAAAAAGCCCCGACATGGTGCCGAAGGCCTTCATAAAGGCACATGCCTGGCCGATAGATATTGTGGTCGGCTATCATCACGTGAAAAACCGAAAGCCGCACCCGGAGGGTCTTTTGCTTGCGATGTCAAAAGCGGGAGGAAAACCTCACAATACTTATCATGTCGGCGATCAGCCTCAGGATACCGAGGCTTCGCGTGGAGCCAACGTCGCCGCGTTGGGCTCGGCATGGGGCTGCCTCGACGTGGCAGGTTTGGAAGCCTCGAAACCAGACGCTATTTTCTCGTCTGTCGGCGAACTGCGCGACTACCTCAAAAAGAAGCTCGACCTGAAATAACCCGCTCAGTCGAAGGTGTCCCCGGAGTCGGTGACAGGGCTCTCCTGCATGACCGTGATCGACGATCCGTCGCTTCCACCGTTCGCGTGATGTCGCGCGGTCTACTTCGGGCAGACGTCGCGGCGCTGCCAATCCGGCTCCTCCATCGACGTTCAGGGGGGCATCTCGAAGGCCGGCGACGAGGACGTGCGGCGGGCGCTCTGCGAGACGGCGTTGGGCCAGAGACGCGCTTCAACGGCTCCGACAAGGTCAAAAGCTGGGGCCAGGGATCGCCGAACGCTCATTTCACTGCAAGGCCTGCGTCAAGTTGACCGTGATCATGCACGCAGTCTATGGACCGGCCGCGCGGTGCAAGGGAATTCGAAACGGGTGGTCGAGTACGGTCCGCGCCAATCTATCCTTCCTCTCACTGGAGCCTATGCTCCGGGCGATCATGGTAATCCGCTCACACCCGATCTTCCTATTTGGCAGTCGCAAAACTCGAAACGGTCACGCTAGAGACTTTGTACGACGGGCGCGAAAGCGGCTGGTCCTCTGACGAGTTTGCCTATCTCAATATAGGTTAATATATGAGGATCACCCATATAGGAACCTATATGGGGTAAGGTTTGATATAGTGGCATATATTGACACCCGTCATATAGGAGCCTATATCAGGCTAGCTCATACAGAGATCGTATACGCCATGAAGATCAGAACAGCTCGGGACATTGGTATCCTGATCAAGGAGGCCCGCACCCGTCGCGGCCTGTCCCAGGCTGCCTTGGCCAAGATAATCAACACCACGCAGACGTGGGTGTCGTGGATCGAGAACGGCAAGCCCAGCGCCGAGATCGGTAACGTGCTGCTGGCGCTGACTACGCTTGGTGTGGAGCTGGACTTTCAAATCCCGCCGGCGCCGACGTCAGCTGCTGATCATCATCATAATGCCGATGAACGGCATGTCGACGATGACGACGACGAGATTCCCTACAAGCTCTAGGTGACGATGATCATGGTGAACCCGATCGACACCCTCGACGTCCATATCGCTGGCAGACCGGTTGGGTGGCTCCACCACCTGCAGGGCGGCAAGCTTTCGTTCTCCTATCAAGAGGCATGGATGGAGGGCCGGGTGGCGATCCCGCTTTCCCTGTCCATGCCGACGATCACCAGGACCTACGAGGGCAAGGTCGTCGAGGCATTCCTCTGGGGTCTGCTGCCGGATAATGAGCAGACCCTCGCCAGATGGGCGCAGAGGTTCCAGGTCTCCGCCCGAAACCCGTTTGCCCTGCTCAAGAATGTCGGCCGCGACTGCGCCGGCGCCGTCCAGTTCCTTCCGCGTGGCCACCAGGTTTCCCGCGGCGAGAACGTGGAGTTGCTCACGGAGGCGCAGATTGGCGACCGCCTGCGCGACCTCCGCAAGGATGGTGCGGCGACCCGGCGAATCGGCGATCCTGGTCAGTTCAGTCTCGCTGGTGCGCAGGCAAAGACGGCGTTCCATTTCGACAAGGGCAGCAATCGCTGGGGGATCCCTCTAGGCGACACGCCCACGACACACATCTTCAAGCCGCCTTTGCCGCACTTGCACGGGCATACCGAGAACGAGCATTTCTGCCTGCAGCTTGCATGCAAGCTCGGCATGGACGCTGCACACAGCCAGGTTCTCGACTTCGCAGGCGAAAAGGCGATCGTTCTCGAGCGCTACGACCGCCGCAACATCGACGGCAAGACCATCCGCATCCATCAGGAGGACATGTGCCAGGCCCTATCGGTGATGCCGACGCTAAAGTACGAGAACCAGGGTGGGCCAGGTATCACGGCGATCTCCAAAAAGGTGCTGGCGGCCTCCATGGAACCCGTCCAAGACCGTCAGACCTTCATGGCCGCGAACGTCTTCAACTGGATCATCGCCGGCACGGACGCGCATGCAAAGAACTATTCGATGCTGCTGGGTGCCCAGGGCGAGGCCCGCCTAGCTCCGCTCTACGACATCTCCTCCATTCTGCCGCACCTCGGCGAGGGAGAGATCCAGGCTGAGATGCGCGACCTTAAACTGGCGATGAAGATCGACAGAGCCTACCCGATCGAGGAGATCATGCCGCGCCACTGGCGTCGCTGTGCGTCCTCAGCAAAGGTTGGCGGCGAGTACACAATGCGGACGATCCGCCATCAGCTCGCGGTGATACCGGACATGTCATCGGAATGCGCGCAAGAGCTTCGCCAGGAGGGGATCATCCATGAGATCGTTGGTCGCCTCGTCGACGCGATCACGACGCGCATCCAGGGCTTGTCCCGGATCTATGGAGAGGAAGCCGCCGCGGAGCCCGTGTAGGTTGTGGAGGTGAAAGTCGGGCGGGGATAGCGGATCCACGGACTAATGTCGGCGAAACGGACGGACCGCACACTGCCCATGGCATTCTCGCTCTGATAGGCCCGGGCCGGGTAGGTGCCCGGTTTCGGAACCGGCCATCGGCATCTTGAATGACGGGAATGGGGTCGGTTGCAGAACGGCAGCTTCCCGCCGAATGTGGTCAACTTTCTCTCCAGGAAATCTGACAATGCGGGCCTACGATTTGGCGTCGAGTTGTGGCTTTTTTTAACGGTCAGTATGATTTCCGGCGGTTGGAGATCTGTTTCGGCGTTTGATCAACGGCCGCTGTTGGGTTCAAAGTGGATGGTCGCGTTGGTGTGTGGACAGCAGGCTTGCGGCGTCCCTCGATTGAGATCACCCGCAGGTTTTTGCTCTTGAGTTCATCCAGGTAATCGGCCCACCACTGCATCATCTTGACGCGCTCCTCCCAGTGCTCTGCCCGGGCGTAGGCGCGCCGAACGTCGTTGTTCTCAATGTGGGCCAGCTGCCGCTCTATGGCGTCCGGATGCCACTTGCCGCATTCGTTCAGCAGAGTTGATGCCGTTGCTCGAAAACCATGCGCGGTAGCTTCATCCTTGCTGTAACCCATACGACGCAGTGAGGCGTTAAGCGTATTGTCGGAAATCGGACGCGAAGCCGACCGAACACTAGGAAACAGCAGCGATCCATCACCAGAGATTTCTCTCAGTGAAGTCAGGACGCTGATCGCTTGCTTTGATAGGGGTACGCGGTGCGGCCGTCGCATTTTCATGCGTGCTTCAGGGATCGTCCACACCGAGCTTTCAAAATCGAACTCTTCCCATTCAGCGGCGCGAAGCTCGCCGGGGCGGGGAAACAGCAGCGCTATCAGCTTTAGACCGGCTCGGGTTGTAGGCTGTCCATCAAATGCATCGATCCCCCTCAGCAAACCGCCCAAGGCCTTCGGATCGGTAATCGCGGCGCGAGACGTTACCTTCGGACTGATGAGTGCGCCTCTGAGGGCGAAGGTCGGATCTGTCTCGGCGCGTGCGGTCGCGATTGCGTATCGAAACACGCTGCCGACGGTGGAGCGCAGTCGCCTGGCCGACTCGTATCGACCGCGAACCTCGACTCGACGGAGGGCGGTAAGGATGATAGCCGGATCGATCTTCCGAATGCACTTATCGCCGATTATCGGATAGGCAAAGTCGAGCAGCCATTTCACCTTGCTGATCGTCCGGACGGCACGTCCCTCCTTCTTCAGCTTGTCAACATATTCGTCCGCGATTGAGCGAAAGGAGTCCTTTGCCGAATCGGCCTTCCGCAAGCTGCGTTCCTTTCCAGGGTCGACGCCAGCTAGCAGGAGCCTTTTAGCATCATCGCGCGCCTCCCGTGCCTCAGCGAGAGAGATAAGCGGATAGCTCCCCAGCGCGAGCAGTTTCTGCTTGCCGTCAAAGCGGTAGGCGAGCCGCCAGAGGCGAGAGCCCGTGGGCTGTACCCATAGCTGCAGCCCGCCCCCGTCAGACAATTTCACGAGTTTGGAAGCAGGGCGGGCGTTTCGACATTTCACGTCGGATAGGGCCATTCGTCAGGTCTCCCTTGGCTGTTTCGATACCATCAGGATGTCGAATACCAACGGAAATACCATCCCCCCGCCTCGTTGGACCAAATGCGCCCGAAGCGCTCTCTGTCCCGCTTAATTGCGCAATGCGACGGAAAAAGATCAACAATCCCAGTGGCTTGCAGAAGCGGCAGCGTAGAAGGTTCGGCTTAACGGAGTGTCGGGAGAAGAGGGGATGGTGCCCAGAGGCGGATTCGAACCACCGACACGCGGATTTTCAGTCCGCTGCTCTACCAACTGAGCTATCTGGGCCTCGCCGGCAAACGAGACATCGCCTGACCGGATTTCAGGAAAGCGCCGTGGGGCACCCCTTGAAAGCGCGTGGGTTATAGCACGGGAATTCGGCCTGTCCAGCGCCTAAGCGCTGATTTTCCGGGGCAATTGTCGCAGACAATACCGACGCCGGCAAAGCAGCAATTGCGTAAGGTCGTCGAAGTGGAATTGCGCGGCCGGCACCGCCCAAACCCTACTTCGGCTCGTCGCTCTCGTCCTCGTCATCCCGCGCGGTGATGACATAGGCGCCCTTCAGCCAGCGGTTGAGGTCGATGTCCTTGCAGCGCTTCGAGCAGAACGGATAGGTCTCGCGCGCCGACGGCTTGCCGCATTCGGGGCAGGGGCGCTTCGGGCGCAGTGGTGTGACCTTATCGTCCAGGCTCATGGCCGCGCGGTATGCCAACTGGTGTGGACCTTGAAGCCTTCGCCCGAAAGCAGCGCCACCGTCTCGTAGAGCGGCAGGCCGACAATGTTGGTATAGGAGCCGACCAGCTTGACGACGAACGAACCGGCGAGACCCTGGACGGCATAGCCGCCGGCCTTGCCGCGCCATTCGCCGGAGGCGACATAGGCGTCGATCTCCTCGCGTGGAAGCCGCTTGAAGCGTACCCTGGATTCAACCAGCCTTTGGCGCAGCTTGCCGCCCGGCGTAATCAGGCAGATGCCGGAATAGACCCGGTGCGAACGGCCCGAAAGCAGTCCAAGGCAATTGGCGGCGTCGTCCAGCGTCTCGGCCTTGGGCAGGATGCGGCGTCCGACCGCGACCACCGTATCGGCGGCCAGCACGAAACTTGGCGCATAGTCTTCCTCGCTTTTCAGCGAGGCCAGCGCCTTCTCGGCCTTTTCCTTCGACAGCCGCTTGGCCAGCGAGCGCGGATGTTCGGCGCGCAGCGGCGTTTCGTCGACATCGGCTGGCAGCACGCGGTCCGGCTCGATGCCGGCCTGTTGCAACAGTTCGATCCGGCGCGGCGAACCAGAGGCAAGCACGAGCTTCTGCAGGATGCTCATCGCGGTTCGCGCCGGACTGTTACTTGAAACGGTAGGTGATGCGGCCCTTGGTCAGGTCATAGGGCGTCATCTCGACCAGGACCTTGTCGCCGGTCAGCACACGGATGCGGTTCTTGCGCATGCGGCCGGCCGTATGGGCGATGATCTCGTGTTCGTTTTCGAGCTTCACCCGGAACATCGCGTTGGGCAACAATTCCGTCACGACACCCGGAAACTCGAGGACTTCTTCCTTCGGCATTCGATACCTTTGCTTGGATTGCAGTTCCGGCGCCCTGGAGCGCCCAGGCCGGAATTTCGGCGGAACCTATATGATAATCGTGCGCTTGTGAACACGCTTAGATCGCGTCATAAGCGACGCGCTCCAAGCTTTCGTTTTATGCATGTCGTTGTCTCAAAACCGGGACCGCTTTTGAGCGACATGCATCAATCCGCCGCGTTTTTTACCTCCGGAAGCAGAAAACGTCGGCTGATGCGCGCTTTCAGCCGTTCTCTCACGTCGCGATAGCTGGCCATGATCTGCTCGCGCCTGCCGCCGACATCGGTCGGATCCGGCATCGGCCAGTATTCGACGTCGACGGCAAGCGAGCGGGTGAGCTCGAGCGCGGCGTGGTGGGCTTCGGGCGCCAGGGTGACGATCAGGTCGAAATAATCGTCCTCGAGATCGTCCATCGAGCGCGGCTGGCGCTCGCCCAGCGTCAGGCCCTCTTCGGCCAGCACCGCGTCGACGAACGGATCGCGCTCGCCCCTGTGCACGCCGGCAGAGGCGACGAAAGTGGCCGGCGGCAGCATGCGCCGCGCCAGCTGCTCGGCCATCGGTGAGCGCACGGCGTTCATGCCGCACAAAAACAGGATCGAGCGGGGCGCCGCAGTCAGGTCTAACCCCGCCAGTGCAGCACGCAGACCAGCGTGAACAGCCGCCGCGCCGTGTCGAAGTCGATGTCGATCTTGCCGGCCAGCCGGTCCATCAACGTCTGCGAGCCTTCATTGTGCAGGCCGCGCCGGCCCATGTCGATCGCCTCGATATGGCTTGGCGTCGAGGAGCGGATGGCGTCGTAATAGCTTTCGCAGATCAGGTAGTAGTCCTTGACGATGCGCCTGAGCGGCGTCAGCGACAGGATATGGGTGACGACATCAGCACCATCCTCGCGGGCGACCGCAAACACCAGCCGGGATTCGGCCAGCGAGAGCTTCAGCCGATAAGGCCCGGCGCCGTCATCATTGACCGGCTGAAAGCTGTTTTCTTCGATCAGGTCGAAGATCGCCACCGCGCGCTCATGTTCGACATCGGGCGTCGAACGGCCGATCGACTCGTCGAGCTCGACATCGATCAGCCTTGCGCGGGTTTGATCGCCGTCCGCCATCGCCGCCTACATGTTCAGCCGGATGGCGACGGAGCGGCCATGCGCGTCGAGGCCTTCCGCCTTGGCCAGCGCAATCGCCGCCGGCGCAAGTGCTCTCAGCTGCTCCGGCCCGAGCTTCAGGATCGAGGTGCGCTTGACGAAATCGAGCACCGACAGGCCCGAAGAGAAGCGCGCCGAACGCGCCGTCGGCAGCACGTGGTTGGAGCCGCCGACATAGTCGCCGATGACTTCGGGCGTATGGCGTCCCAGAAACACAGCACCCGCATTGCGCATCCTGGCCAGGAAGCCCTCGGCATCGTCGATGGCGAGTTCCACATGTTCGGCGGCGATGCGGTCGACCAGCGGCAGCGCGGCTTCGATGGTCTCCACCAGGATCACCGCGCCGAAATCGCGCCAGCTGGCAGCCGCCGTCTCGGCGCGCGGCAGGCTCAGCAATTGGCGCTCGACCGCCTGTTCGACTGCTTTTCCGAACGCAGGATCGTTGGTGATCAGGATCGATTGCGCCGACACGTCGTGCTCGGCCTGCGCCAGAAGATCGGCGGCGATCCAGTCGGGATCGTTGCTGCCGTCGGCCACCACCAGCACTTCAGACGGTCCGGCGATCATGTCGATGCCGACCGTGCCGAAGACCTGGCGCTTGGCGGCGGCGACATAGGCATTGCCGGGCCCGACGATCTTGGCGACCGGCCGGATCGTTTCGGTGCCATAGGCAAGGGCGGCAATCGCCTGCGCGCCGCCGACGCGGTAAATCTCCGAAACGCCTGATATATCGGCGGCCACCAGCACCAGCGGATTGATGATGCCGCCCGGCGCCGGCACGACGATGACGATGCGCTCGACGCCCGCCACCCTGGCCGGCACGGCGTTCATCAGCACCGAGCTTGGATAGCTTGCCGTGCCGCCCGGCACATAGAGCCCGACCGCCTCGATCGCCGTCCAGCGCGAACCCAACTCGACCCCGGCGGCATCGGTATAGCGATCGTCCTTGGGCATTTGTCGCTCGTGATGGGATCGGATGCGGTCGCGGGCAAATTTGAGCGCTTCGACCGTCTGCGGATCGGCGTCTTTGTAGGCCTGCGCGATGTCGTCCTTCGACACGGCGATGCCGAGGCTATTGAGGTCGGCCTTGTCGAATTTCAGCGTGTAGTCGACCAGGGCAGCGTCGCCCTCGGCACGAACCCGCGCAATGATGGCGCGCACGGCAGTGTCGACGTCCTCCGATACTTCCCGCTTGGTGGTCAGGAAGGCGGCGAAACGCTGCGCGAAACCGGCATCGGATTGGATAAGCGTAATGGCCATCGGCTGCGTCTAGATCATGGTGAGATTTGCTTGAAATCTCATCATGATCTAGCCCTTTGTTGGAGCATGATCTCTGGACAAACGATTCCCGTTTTGTCCAACAAAAACCGGCACCCACTTTTTGGGATCATGCTCTAGACCCTGTGCACCGGACGCGAGGTGGCTTCCCAGGCGCCGCCTATGTCGGCAAGCCGTGCCTCGATGCATTCGACGTCGAGCATGATCGCGCCGCCGCCGGAAAAGACCAACTCGACGATGCCGGCCGGCTTGCTGATTTCGATAAAGCTGATTGCCAGCAGCGACAGCACCTCGGCCGGCCGATCGCGGGCAATGCCGCTGGTCTTGGCGCCGAGCACGCGGTCGAAATGCAACACCGCCTGGCGCCGCTCATTGTGCTGGCTGAACAGCCCGGACTTCGCCTCCCAGACGAAGCGGTTCATGGTCAATATGAAACGCTTGGCCGAAGGCAGGTATTCGAGATCCGAGACCTTCATCACGGCGTCCTGGACGTGAGCCGAGACGATGCTCAGATCCTGATCGTCGAGCGCAATGAGTTTGAGGGCTGCCATGCCGAATGCACACCTGAAAGTTGGTTTCAGCCTTCTGTTAGGCGGTCTTTCCGGTCCGTGCAACCGCGACACAAACTCAACCCGAGGCTAGCGCCTCGGGTTTGAAGTGTTGGTAGCGAATGAAGGCAGCACCAGACGCCTGTCTGTCTGAAGCAACTGCCGTGCGGTCAAGCCGAAATCCGCTCGATCACCGCGCCGCAATTGGACAGCTTTTCTTCCAGCCGCTCAAAACCGCGGTCGAGGTGGTAGACGCGGTTGACCGTCGTTTCGCCTTCGGCCGCCAGACCGGCGATGACCAGCGACACCGAGGCGCGCAGATCGGTCGCCATCACGGGCGCGCCCTTCAGCTTGGAGACGCCGTCGACGATCGCCGTTTGGCCGGACAGCGTGATGTGGGCGCCGAGCCGGGCCAGTTCCTGCACATGCATGAAGCGGTTTTCAAAGATGGTCTCGGTGATGCGCGACTTGCCCTTGGCCATGGTCATCAGGCCCATGAACTGCGCCTGCAGATCGGTCGGGAAGGCCGGGAACGGCGCCGTCGTTACGTCGACCGGCGAAATGCCGGCGCCGTTGCGCCGGACGCGAATGCCGGAATTGGTCGGCGTGATCTCGGTACCGGTCTGGGCAATCACGTCCAACGCGGTCTGCAGCAGCTCGGGGCGGGCGCCTTCGAGCACGACATCGCCGCCGGTCATGGCCACAGCCATGGCATAGGTGCCCGTCTCGATGCGGTCGGGGATGACGCGCACGCGCGCGCCCGACAGCGAGTCGACGCCGTCGACGGTGATGGTTGGAGTGCCGGCGCCGGAAATTTTTGCGCCCATGGCGTTGAGGCATTCGGCGAGGTTGACGATCTCGGGCTCGCAGGCGGCGTTTTCGAGTACCGTCTCACCCTTGGCCAGCGCCGCCGCCATCATCAGCACATGGGTGGCGCCGACGGAGACTTTCGGGAACACATAGCGATTGCCGACAAGGCGGCCGTTCCTGGTCTTGGCCAGCACATAACCAGTGTCGACATCAATGTCGGCGCCCAGCGCCTGCAAGCCCTCGAGGAACAGGTCGACCGGGCGCGTGCCGATGGCGCAACCGCCCGGCAGCGACACTTTGGCCTCGCCCATGCGGGCCAGCAGCGGGCCGATCACCCAGAACGACGCCCGCATCTTCGACACCAGCTCGTAGGGCGCGGTCGTGTCGACGATGTTTCGGGCCGAGAAGTTGATGGTGCGCGAATAGCCCTCATTCTGCTTCTCGCGGCGGCCGTTGACCGAATAGTCGACGCCGTGATTGCCAAGAATGCGGATCAGCTGCTCTACATCGGCCAGATGCGGCACGTTTTCCAGCGTCAGCGTGTCGTCGGTGAGCAGCGACGCGATCATCAGCGGCAAAGCGGCATTTTTCGCGCCCGAAATCGGAATGCTTCCGGCGAGCTTGTTGCCGCCGACAATTCTGATGCGATCCATGAGAGAATGTCCCCTCGGCCCGAAAGGCCGGTTTTCGTCAGTTTGCGTATCGGCCCGTCTAGACCATTGGCCGGCTTGGTTCAAGATTCCTGAGCCCGTTGGCCAAGTTGGCCGGCCAGTGTGGCCGATATCGGTCAGTCCTTGTGCATTTTTTCAGCAGCCGCCAGGCCTTCCGGGCGCTGGTCAGCGTCACCGGTGCGCCGCGAACGCGCTTGCGTCTTGCGCTTCATGAGATTGGCGCGCAACTGCTCGGCCAGCCGATCCTTGCGGGTGGTCCCGCCCTTTTTTGCCGGATCAGCCTTTTTCGGTGGAATTGTCTTCTCGTCCATCGTTCCGTCCCGCCCGCAACTGGCAGGGCCTGCTGTTCAAGGGATAGCTAGCATTGTGGCGCCGCCATGTCAGCGAAACTTGTCTGGCAAAGCCTTTCACAGACGCCTTGCGCTTGCCGGTTCTATATGGCAGAAGCCCCGCCATCAGCGGCTGCGGTAGCTCAGTGGTAGAGCACTCCCTTGGTAAGGGAGAGGTCGAGAGTTCAATCCTCTCTCGCAGCACCATATTTTTCTGTTGGATTTCAGAAAGATAGGGGTTATCAGGGACTTGGAGACACCTCGGTTCTACACAGAGGTGCTACACATGGTCCTTCCAATGCCCAGCCCACAAAAGAGCAAGTCAGGCGTTTACTATTTCCGACAACGTGTCCCCGCCGATCTAAGGCGCAAGGTGGGGAAGGGTGAAGTTGCCTACTCACTCCGCACCAAGGACCCTGCCGAGGCGAAGGCTCGGTTCGCTCAAGAGGCCGCAAAAGTTGCCCAGCGGTGGAAGGCTCTGCGGGCGGTCCCCGCGCCGCTGCCCCATATCCAACTAGTGGCGCTCGCAGGGGAACTCTACCGGCGACAGATGACGCTTCTCCGGATCGAGCCCGGTGAGCCCGAGATTTGGGTGGAGGTCCTGAACCTTTTGAGCCGCCTGGACGGCGACAGCGAAGCCCTCGAAAGATGGTATGGCCCCACGGCCGATGAGCTGTTGCAGGACCACGGGCTTGCCACGGACCCCGCCAGCCGAACCCGACTTATCCAGGAAGCCCACCGCGCCTACCGACAAGCGGCCGAGCAGTTGCTCCGTCAAGCGGGGGGCGACTATCGTCCAGACCCGAACGCGGACCGTTTCCCCGAAATCACGGTGGCCGCGAACAACACACCCGCCGCTTCCAAGGGGATCACCATAGGCGACCTGTTCGACCTTTGGGAACGCGACCACCTCGCGGACGGGAAGTCAAAGCGAACCCCCCGCGATCATCGGCACAAGATTGACGACTTCATTGCCTACCTCGGCCACGAGGACGCCACCCGCGTGACCTCTAAGGACGTGGCGGACTGGACCCAAGGTTTGCGGCATGGGCGGGGGCTTGCGGCGAAGACCGTGAGTGACAAGTACCTTTCGGCCCTACGTTCGGTGTTCGGCGCTGGGGTATCCAAGTTCAAGATCGAGAGAAACCCGGTTTCGCCTGTCCGTGTCAAGGTTCCCAAACGGGTCCTTGAGCGGTCTAAAGGGTACACTGACGATGAGGCCGCAAGGGTTCTGAAAGCAGCTTTGAAAGCGTTAGATGCGCCCGGCAATACGTCGCCCGTCAACAGGCTTGTCTATCGCTGGCTACCTTGGATTTGTGCATACACCGGGGCGAGAGGCGGCGAGATTGCGCAACTGCGCAAAGAGGATTTCACAGTTGAGGCCGGCATCCATTGCATCCGCATCACCCCGGAGGCGGGGTCAGTGAAGTCAGGCGAGTATCGCATAGTTCCCCTCCATCCCCACCTGATTGAACAGGGCTTGCTAAAGATGGTTGAGGCGGCGAAGGGTGGACCGCTCTTTTATGCTGAAAGTAAGCGTCAACGTAGGGCAGGGTCGTCGCGGGCGGGCTATGCCCGTGGCAAGGCGAGCGAGTGGGTGCGTGATACCGTCAAGATTACGGATAAACGCGTCCAGCCTAATCACGGTTGGCGACACCGCTTCAAGACGATTGCACGCGATGTCGGCATAGAGCAGCGATATATGGACGCCATCCAAGGACACACGGACGGAAGTGCGTCGGCGTCCTACGGCGAAAACACGGTGCGAGCGCTCTACCGGGAGATACAAAAGCTGCCGAGATACGATGGAAAGAAATAGAGACCCGTTATGTGAGACGCCGAGGCCGGTCGCATCAATCGGACCGCGTCGATGTCGCGCTAAAGATAGCTACCGCTTCGCGCGGAGCACCCGCGTAGGGTTCGGCAGGCTAGGAGCGACTCGATCGGCGGCGGGACAAAAATTCAAGCCGAGAAGCCTCCCTTCGCTCGGGGAGTGTCTCTGTTTGAAATTTGACGTCGAAAGCGCCTCGCCGCGTTTGCTCGCATAGGCCGAACCGCATATATGCTTAGCGGGAAGCACGAGGAGACCGAAGGTGGAACCCGGCCAAATCAATGCGCTTGAAGAGCTGCGTAAACTGCGCGACGTAGTTCAGTCTACCGTGGATCGGGTCAAAGGCGTGCGGCTCAAGCCAGCGGATCGAGCCGAGATTGAGACTCGCAAAATGCTGATCAGAGAAATCGAGCGCGACCTTCGAAAGCTTGAAGGGGGATAGCATCTCTACCGGACCTAAAGGTCTGAGACGTCCCGCCGACGTGATTGGCAAAGCCGTTCGCTTCATGCGCATTGCCACTTGCGAGGACTCGACGACGTGCAGGACGTTGAGTGCCGCCGTTTTGTGACGAAGGCCGGAAAGCGAGGATCCTACAAGGGCAAATCGGATTGACTATCTCTTTTCTGATCGACGAAGGTTTTCAGCCTGTTGGCTCGTGGCGGACGGCAGATTGCAGGCCGCATAGAAACGTCGCTTGGCTTAGGCATCAGCCAGGACTCTACGCATTCCTCATAGGGTCCACCGTCATGTATGTCGGTTTAAGCAAAACACTTCAAAGTCGCCTTCGCAACTACGGCAACCGGGCTTTTCGAAATAGAAGCGTACCCCAACGGGGAGCCCACGCTAACATCGCGTTGTCAGTAGCTGGTAACGTCGAAGTCGCCATCTTCGCGAAGGTCATTCCGGGAGCTACAGAGGCGCAGCTTCTTCCCCTTGAAACTGCCCTCATCAAAGCACTCCAGCCGGGATGGAACGGCACACACAAAATTTCAAACTGAGGCCCGCCGCGCTCAGGTCGCCTAGGCGGTAGAAAGAAGGAGGTCGCATTCGCGCGACCCCATCCTCTGGGTATAGTAGCGCTATGAAATAGCGGGTGCCCCCAATGTTTCCGTACTAGGGAAACGTCGCGAAAATGGGACACTCGCCTATGCTGCGCTCCGAAGAGTTCGCACGTGCCGCGAGACGGTCTGTTTTGGCAGCGATGTCCGCCTGACAATCTCGGCCTGCGAATGTCCCTGGCGCAAAAGGTGACCAATCGCGGCCCGCCTGCTATCCACGCTTCTCTGCGGTACGCTCCCCCTGTTGACCGCATGCTCCACAAGAAGCTGCCCCCGTTGCGTGATCAAGATGAGTTCCTTTACAGCCTCGGAACGGACCATCTTTATCGGAACTGCGAGGTTCGCCTCCACAGCCTGTCGGGTCACCTCCGGCGTATGGTAGTACAGTGGTTTCACCAACTCGGGAGCCGTGATCGTCGGAACATCCTTACAGGCCAAGACCCGTTGGAGGATGCCGAGCCTTTCCAAGATATCAGCGAGCTTGTGCGATGAGAGCCTTGTCGCCCTCGCTACCTCCAAAATGGTCAGGCAGCCATTCACTAGCTCACCGGTGATCGGATTGACGATCTCGCCCGGTTCGCGGCGTAAGTGTCGCGGGATCGTAAAGCCACGATTGACCCGGCCCGCCTGCGTACCCGCCCAGCGAAACCGCTCATGCCGCCTATCAGGAAGGTTGCGGAGCGGCCTGCCTCCACGGTCGAGTGCTTCCACTCGCTTGGCAGCGATCCACGCCTTGTAGGAACTCATCGCAAGTCCCTTGCGGCCGCATCGGCAGCCGCAGCGTCTATCTCTCGTTCTCGCCGACGCCTCGTGCCCCATCCCCGTTTAGCAGCCCTGCTGGCCTCCTTCCGGTTACTTTTGATAGCAGCCTCGGCTTCCGCCGCCGACTTCAAAGGGCGGCCCCTGCTCGGGTCGAATTGGAGCGAATGGGTTGGCGTCTTGCCAAGCTTCGCCTTGCTCCCTACTGCGCTGTTCGTGGTGTTCTCGTTCGTGGTTTTCGTAGTGGTCTTCATTTCAACTCCTTGATTGCGGTTCTGATGTTTTCCTGCGCCGTCCGGGCATCCTCCCGGTCTTGTTCGTCGAGTGCAGCCAAACGAAGCCCGGCGGCGCCGAAGGTAGTTGCGAGTGTTTGCCCAAGGATTGCTCCCGCCTTGGGCGTCATCTCCCGATACACGCGCTGCTCGCGTCCCGTCCGGTGATCGTACCGACTTCCAGAATGGCGGCTGGAAAGGGCTCGCACCCGCCGCGCAAGTTGGAGCCGGAAGCCCGCGTCCGAGGCGAACCGGCTGGGCCGTTCACTCAACAGCACGAACATGGCGAGCGCCGTCACCATGACAGCCCGTCCGCCAGCGTCGGCGCCGATATTCAGCACCTCACGGGCCGCGTTTCGTTGATAGCGGTTGCCTGTTGCCTTGGAGGCATCGCCGCGTGCCTGCCCTACGATCTCCCGCCAGCGCCCCTCTAGGTGCTCCCAAAGGGGGCTGTCAGCGTTCTTCGCGATACGTGCTTCCACACGCAATCGGTACGGCGTCAGTTCGCCTTTGGTGACGCTCGTTTGCAGGGGGTCTCCTTGCCGTCGAAGGCTGCTTTTGTGTCGGCGGCAATGACGAGAGAAGCGCGAGAATGCGGGAAGATGACAGTTGGGGACGCGGCAGACCCCAGTCATTGATCCTCCCCCTCATCGTCATCTTGGTCGGAGGGCTGTGCGCGGTCGGCGAGCATAGACAGGCCGACCATTGCCTCTTTGACTGTCTGCTGAAACGCGTGGCACTCGACGGGCAGCCCGAGCGCCACTGCGTGGGCGGCGGTGAAAAGCATTGCGGCAACGGCACTGGCTTCCGTCACTGCGTTAACATCGTTGTCTGTCAGCACGTCGTCATTGTCCGCGAGCGCGTTCCAGATCGCGCCCTCAACGTCGGCGAGCTTGTCCGAAAAGGACTCGTTGCGCTCGTCCATTTCGCGGATGATCTCATTCAGTTTTTCCATGCAATTGTTCTCCTTGCTTGTTTGTATCCGCCCCTGGGCACGCAGGGACGGAAGTGGAAATCTTGCTGGCCTGCCGGTCGTTGGCGGCACGCTTGGCTTGCGTCCGTTTCAGTCATCGCTAGAGAGCTAGCTCCCGACACGGTTCGCTGGTCGGTCCTTGCTTCGCCGGGAGAGGCGCGGCTGGAGGAGCGCGAACTGTCGAGCCCTCCGCCGGACACACTTTCACCTGCCACCGCCGTCGTGGCGGCTGCGAAGCCTTGGAAACATATTCACGATGTCAAAGAACCCAGGTCCCGTAGGTGCCTGTTGGAGACGCGTTCCCCGTTCCCGGAACCGCAAGGGTTCCGAGATGAAGCCGTTTCTTCCTGCTGTGGTGTTCGCGACCCTTGGGTCTTATCCCCAGGGCTGCCCCGCTACTCTTCTTCTTCTTCCTCGACCTGTTCCCGGTGTGATCCGGTAGGGAAGGGCAGCGATAGTTCGCCGGTGTCCTCCGCCCTTCCGGCCAGGTCGAGTGCCCTGTAGACGCTTGCCTTGCTAAGCCCGGTCTTCTGAATGATCTCCGGGATTAGAAGGCCGCCCTCCCGCATTGAGTGAATTTCCGCTGCCATCTCCGCTGTCACTTGCGCCTTTCTCCCAAACTTTGTTCCTTTCTCCTTTGCCTTGGCGATGCCGTCCATTTGGCGCTCTTTTCGGATCGCGGTTTCAAACTCCGCGAAGACCGCCAGCATTTGAAGCATCGCTTTACCCGCCGGCGTGCCGGTGTCGATCTGCTGATCAAGTACTCGGAGCGCCACTCCCTTCCCTTGGAGCTGGTGGACAATTTGGAGCAAGTCGGTCGCTGACCGGGCCAGCCGGTCGATTTTGGTAATGACGAAGGCATCGCCCTTGCGGGCGAACCGGAGAGCTTCTTTCAGCGCGGGGCGGTTGGTGTCCACACCGGAACGTCTCTCCTCGAAGATGTGGTCCGGCTCGACCCCGATGGCCCGCATCTTGTCCCGCTGAACTTCTAGGCTCTGCCCTAATGAGGAAACCCTGATGTAGGCCACGAGGGCCATGTCTCATAACTCCTAAAGTGTTTCGATAACGCACTTATGAGACACGAAAAGAGACACGTCAAGGGGCGGTATCAATAATTATACATTTTGAGAGGGGCGGTCCTATTATCCAGAGCGCTAGGGAAGTGCTCCGGCCTCGCTGCTGCAACAAAAGCGGACCCACGGGGGGAGAAAACTTTCCTGAACGAGGTCGATGGCCTTGGAAGAAATTTGGGCATTTTTGAAACGTTTATGTGGATGTGCCAAACTGGCTCCGGCGCACAGGTTGCTGCGCTTGGCTGGTCATGCTCAAAGAGGGTTATGCGGGGGGAGTGCTGGACTGCAATGGAATCGCTCGATCAATACCTGACAGGTCAATTTCATTCTGATCGGCAGGAGGTACGAAAGCTCGAAGAGACGATGGCGCAGACGTGCCGCACACTTTTATCCACATTCGACGATGAGAAGGCTTGGCCTTACAGAATTGCCCGCGACAATGTCGGGCTAAAGCCGACCAAAGTGTCCCACAGCACCACGGCAATGGTGGCCTTGGCACTTCGAAAGGCGCTGGGGCTTTGGCACGACCCGTCGCGTCGCTCGTCGCTCGAAGTGGCGGCGGTTGAGCTTTTCGGTGGTGGGGAACCCGAAAAAGTCGAAAGGGTTAAAGCCCGTGATTTGCTGACTTCCGCGGTCGCGATACTGCGCAAAGACACTACCGTTGAAGGTCGGGTTGAAACTGATTCCGGCACATACGGGCTAAACGATCCCATAACCCTGTCATTCATGGCGGCGCTGCACGCTGGGGGCGGCGCACCTGCGGATTGGGCAGATCATCAAAAATTCGTGCAATTGCAAATCAAAAAGCTCGTTAGACTCTCCCCTTCCACCCAGTACGCAAGCTTTTTCGATTTCAAGCGTAAGCCAGGCCAAGACTCTATGCCCGACCGAGAGGCGGTCCCAAATGCTTTGATACCGCTGCGAATTGTTCAAACCGCCAAATTTGTCGCTGGCGTGTCGCTCGACCTTTCTGGTTATCGCCGGTACTTCGAAACAACTTTACACGATCAGCTCTCCTTCAGCACAATACCCGATAGTCGCTTTGATCCGGCTGAGCTTGCGTTTTGCCTTGAAGGCTTACTGATATCGCAGCCGAATGCAGTAGACCGACCGCTGTTTGACCGGGTTTTGGAGGTTCTTGCCGTTGCCCAAAAAAACAGTGCGTTTTGGCGGCCGACAAAACCATTTCTAGCAACAGACCGCGGGCTTACTCTGTTCCCAGTTAGCGTAGAGGTTGCCAACTCACTGCTACGGTCTTGTGAGATTTTTGACGGCAAAGCTCTCAGAGACACCGTAGGCTCGGCGAACATTGCTCTTTTTCGGCGTTACTTCCAGTGGTTAAACGCCAGAAAGATCACATTTACAGCTAAAACACAGGGAGCGTCAGAAAAAACCTTTGTCGGGTGGGATTCTGAACATGTAAATCAGATAGATTTCATTCATATTTGGGAATCAAGCCAAGTACTAGAGTTCCTTATTTCATTTCATCGGCTGCTCAAAACTCATATTGCTCGCACTAGCCTGGCGCTCTCCCGGTTCGACGTGCGGCCTCCCCCAAGTGAGCAAAAACTGTGGTCAGAGGTCACCGCTGAGTATGAAGCGGTTGTGTCGCTCGGCGACGACTACCGCATATACAAGAGAATCAATGATGACTTTGTCAAAGGCTGGTTAGGTAAGTCGGCCAACAAGAGCTATTCGATGCTTTTATACGGGCCGCCTGGAACTGGGAAAACCACGGTTGCCGAAAATCTTGCGGCCACGCTGAATTTTCCACTGATTACCATAACCGTTAGTGACTTTTTGGGGGGAGGAGACGGCCAGGTCGAAGCGCGGGCGAAAGCAATATTCCAGGTTCTCGAAGCGCAATCGAACTGTGTGGTCTTGTTTGATGAAATCGATGCGTTCCTCTTGGACCGTGATACTAACCGATATGCCGTACAGGAAACCATTTTCCAGTTTATGACGCCAGGAATGCTTACAAAGCTCAACAATTTGAGAAAAGCCAAACGACTAATATTCATTGTGGCCACAAACTACGAAAACCGCATTGATCCGGCCATCAAACGCACTGGCCGTATCGACCGCCGGTATTTGCTCTTGCCCTACGACAGTAAGGGAAGACAGGTCACGATCTCGTCATTTGCTGGCAAAGGCGAAGAGCCCCCAACCGTTCCGGCAAAAGTTCTAGAGTGTTCTCTGTTTCTTGGATACGGAGACCTGAGAAACACCATCAATGGACCTATCACTGCCAAGAATTCGGGGACGCTTGCAGATCGTTTGGCCAAAGTCCAGCGTACGACACGCTTGGCCTCATTCACCAACCGACTTCCCGACGCAAAGGGTGTGAGTATCGAGGAAAAAGGCAAATGGCCGGTCGAGGAATTTTTGTGTTTGTTGGCTTTGGCGCTTGAGCTAAAGCCATCTCAGTTTCGCGATAGCCTCATTGATATCGAAGCGTGCAAGGCGGTTCTCAGAGCCGGTAAGCGGCTGGGGCATCCCGACGCGAATTCGCTACTTGCCTACGCCGCGCCCGGACTGTCCCAAACTGCTACCAGCAAACTTTCAGTTTTCCTCGCGTCCATCCAGGAAAGCAGCAAAAAATGATAACGCAGCTTGATGTATCGCGGCGGTCCTCAAAAAGCTCAGAGGACAATTTTCTCGAACAGAAGGCCTTGCTTCTCCAGGCTTGGGGGAGCGTGCTGGACGCGAAGTCTGCCGTATATTTAAGTGGCCCGATAACTACCGGCCCGCGTTTCGTCGATTGGGCACGAAAATCCAGAACTCTCGGAGGGGCAGAGTACGCAAAGGAACTGCGAACGTTCGTAATTGAGCCGAACAGTAGGGACATCCGCGAAACGGCGGAGAGGCTCCGCGCTAAGACATCTGAACCGGTCCTGGAGCCTGCAACGCTCTACGTCTCGGGATGGAACCAAAACGAGTACCTAGACTTGTGGGCAGAGGTTATTGAGGGGTATGTCAAGCGCCTGGTGATGATGCCTGGATGGTCCTTTAGCGTCGGCTGCGCGTTTGAATTGGGACGAGCGTTTGAGAGAGGAATTCCGGTCTCAACATTGGCCGGTCTTGGCATCACCCTCGACGATGCGTGTAGGGAACTGGAAGAAGCTTTGGAGGGCCCTGCCGCCGACCTCTTGCCCGGCCTTGCGCAATCTTTAGACACTCTCGCCCGATTAAGGCCGACGTATAAGGTGACGGCAGCATCGAAACTCTCCACGCTGCGAAAGGATGAGTCCCTTGATATATTGGCCACCTCTATGAATGTGGCTCAATTTGTAAGCTTTTCGCCACACGGCACCAGCCTGCGCCAAGAATTTTCCAGAATTCTGGACGTCGAGCAGGGTAGACGATTTAGAAGCGTCCGCGAAGCTCTTTCAAGTGTTTTGGAACGGAGTTCGGAGGGCACGATAAATCTTCGGAGCTTCACGCCTGACAGCCCACAAAGCCGCGAATTTATATACGGAATTGCAAATCTCGATGAAGCGGAGGGTGCAGCATTTCGACTAGGCAGCGAAGGCTTGTTCGTCATAGCAAACGAAACGATTGACATCCACGATGGTGGCGTCTCGGGAGTTTCGATGTCGGATGTCGTTGAGTTTATGCCAGACGACACTCCGCGCGGTGTAGAGAAGCCGGGGGCGGCTTCCCTGCCACATAGGTGGGCTATGCACCTGCTTTCGTCAGTGTACGGGTTTCGACCACATTTGCCATTTGGCCCGGAAGCTAGGCTTGAATTCAGCATACATCCCAAGCCGCGCGGCTGGCGTCACGCCCACACAATAGGATGGGAACTCGGCGAAGCTGCATCCGCCAAACTACACCCAAAGCTGTCCTGGCCGAACCGGTTTAGTCAGCTTGTCGGCGACAAAGTTTTTGGCCTTTTGATCGCGCACGCAGTCGGTTTGCCCGTACCCAATACGACTGTGGTAAATCGCCGTATCGCACCATTCAATTTTGGAAGCGATACGGGAAGCTTCGAAAAGTGGTTGCGAACGAGCCCCAAGGACCAACAGCCCGGTAAGTTCACAACTCAGAAAGGCTGGACGGATCCTTTTGCCTTGCTGGAGTCCGAAGACGCCAGCGGGACTCATGTTGTTTCTGTACTTGCGCAAGCTGCTGTGAGGGCGAAGTTCTCTGGAGCTGCTATCGTCACGTCTGATAATCAATTGGTGGTTGAGGGTGTGTCTGGAGAAGGTGACTCTTTCATGCTCGGGCTGATAGGTCCCCAGATTCTGCCGGCTGAAGTTCGAACGGCTGTGGCCTTGGCGTACGAACGTGCGTACGGCGAGCTAGGTCAAGTGAGGTTTGAATGGGTCTATGACGGATCGACGGTCTGGATTGTTCAGTTGCATCTTGGCGGAACACAAAGTCGCGGCGCTACTATCGTTCCGGGTAAACGCAAACGATGGGTTCGTTTTGACACGCAGAGTGGACTGGTTGCTCTTAAGAAACTTATTGCGTCAATCGACAGTGAGGCCGGCATATTGCTAATCGGCGATGTAGGCCTCACCAGCCACATCGCTGATGCAGTCCGGAAGAGCGGAGTTCCCACACGCATCCAAACGGACGACAGCAATTGACTGTGATTGTGTCACACGGCGAGCTCCTGACGTGGGGCCGGGCAACCTACAGATCATACAAGGCAGGCCGCTCGATCGGAGTCTGCGGCAAGCTGGGCTGCGTAGACACGGGGGTGCTACACAAGGCTTGCAATCACCAAAGAAATTAGTAATGAATATAAGGGATTAGCGTTTTAGGCGCCGAGTTCAATCCTCTCTCGCAGCACCAGTTCATTCCTTTGATTTTAAAAAGATGCAGTCGCGAAGTCGGGGTCTCGTTGCGGACCAAAAAAGCCGGCTGACGTAAAAGTGCCAATCCCGCGCATCCAGCCGTGGCCCCCCTCGCCCGGAAACATTGAGAGAAAGAGGCTCTACGGGGCCGGACGACTGCTCAACAAGTCCGGACCTGTCAACTCATGAACAGGCCGGACTGGCCGTATCCGGCATGCTGAACACTACCGCTCGCACGCTGAAAGCCAGCCGCCTCGTACGCATATCCACGACAAGAACACAGCTCGCCCAAGGACTTGCCATCGGCCGGCCATCATGATGCCATCTCGCCTGCGGAAGATAGCGTTGGGTTTTGGGGTAGAGAATGCTCTTTGGGCGAACGGCAGGTGCGACAGGGCGCATGTGCGCGGCACTTGCCGCGGCACTGGTGTGCCTATGCGCGTTTGGCCCCGCTTTGGCTGAAGAGCCGAAGGCGCTGAAAGGCGTCGCGCTCATCATCGGTCAGTCCGACTACCAGCATGTCGGCAAACTGCCCAATCCGGAAAACGACGCCCGCGCCATCGAGGAGATGTTCGACAAGCTCGGCTTCGAGACAAATGTCGCCACCAATCGCGACGCACGCAAATTGCGGCGCGATCTCGAAGGCTTCGTCGACGATGCCGAGGGCGCCGATGTCGCCATCATCTACTATTCCGGCCACGGCATCGAAGCCGGCGGCGAGAATTATCTGGTCCCTGTCGATGCCGATATTTCGGCACTCGACAATGCCGGCGAAAAGTTGGTGCCGCTGTCGTCCATCGTCGCCGAACTGAAGGCCAAGGTGCCGGTCACCATCGTTCTGCTGGACGCCTGCCGCAACGATCCGTTCCCGCCGGGCACGCTCTTGAAGCTGGCGCAGGGCGACGAAGGCAAGCCGATCGGCGCCGGCGGTCTCGGCGAAACGCGCGGCGTGGTTTCCCTGAAAGGCGGCGCCGAGGCCAAGGGCTCGGTCGACGACAGCCTCGGCCAGGTCATCGCCTTTGCCGCCGAGCCCGGCAAGGTTGCGCTGGACGGTCCGGCCGATGGCAACAGCCCCTATGCGGCAGCGATCCTGCGCCACATCGACACGGTGGGCGGCGAGGAATTCGGCACCGTTCTGCGCATGATCGGCGAGGAGGTCTATCTCAAGACCAACGGCCAGCAGCGGCCCTGGGTCAATGAGAGCCTGCGCCGGCTGCTCTATTTCGGTACCCCCGCCGAGGCACCGAAAGGCGATGAGGGCGAAATCCTCAGGGAGCGGCGCCAGCTCCTGCTGACCATCTCGACGCTACCCGATCCGGAGCGCCGCCAGATCGAAACCATATCGCGTGACGGCAAGGTGCCGATGGATGGGCTTTACGCCATGCTGAAGGCGCTCGGGGTCGACATACCCAAGGATCCGGCTGAGCTCGACAAGCTGCTGCGTGGCCAGACCGAACGGCTGAAACACGTGTTGGCCGAACGCGAGACTTTGAAAAACCCGGACCCCGAAATTGCCAGGCTATCGAAACTCGCCGAACAGGCGGTTCAGGAAGGCGCGCTCGAAGCGGCGCAGAAATTCAACGAGCAGGCCAAGGCCCGCATCGGCGAACTTTCGTCTACGGTCGACCAGGCCGAGGCCGAGCTGAAGGCAAAGCGGCTCGAATTCGCAAAGGTTTTCGCCAGCAGCGCCAGAACCTACGAGATTTCCTTCAACTTCAAGGAGGCGGCTCAGGACTACGCCAAGGCCTATGAGCAGGCCGCGAAATGGAGCGACGAAGATGCGTTCTACTACAAGGCGGCAGAGGCCAACGCTCTGTCGGAACAAGGGGACTTCTCCGGCGACAATGCGTATCTCGCCCAGGCCCTGACAGCCTATGAACAGGCATTGACCTATGTCACCCGCGAAAAGTTGCCGCTGCTTTGGGCGGCCACCCAGAACAATATGGGCGCCACGCTTGCTACGTTGGGCGAACGGGAAGCCGGCCGCGAAAACCTCGACAAGGCAGCTGCCGCCTATGAGCAGGCGCTGACCGTCTATACGCATGACGCCTACCCCGACGACTGGGCATCGACCTATGGCAATCTGGGCACGGTCTACTGGCGGCTCGGCCAGCGCGAGAACGGGACGGCACTGCTTGAGCGGGCAGTCGCGGCCTTCCGCTCGGCGCTCGAGGTACAGTCGTTGAAGAAACTGCCGCTGGAATGGGCGGCGACGCAGAACAATCTCGGCATCGTGCTGTCCGAGATCGGCGAACGCCAGACCACATCGGACAGTTTTCGCGCCGCAATCGAAGCGCATCGTGCGGCGCTGACCGAATACAGCAGGGAGCGCGTACCGCTCGACTGGGCGCTGAGCCAGGTCAATCTGGGGGCAGCGCTCTACCGCCTCGGTGAGCGCGAAAAGGATATCGCGACCATGCAGCAGGCGGTTGCTGCCTATCAGGCGGCGACCGGCGAAATGACCAGGGAACGCGCGCCGGCGCAATGGGCGACAATCCAGAATAATCTGAGCACGGCGCTGGAATCGATCGGAACCATTAACGGCGATGTCGCCACGCTTGAGCAGGCGCGCGACGCCGCCCTTGCATCGCTTACGGTTTGGACGCGCGAGCACGCCGCGGCGAGCTGGGCCAACGGCCAGCTGACGCTCGGCAACGCCTTGCAGCGCCTCGGCGCCAAGCAGAAGAACAAGGAACTGCTGCTGGAGGCAGCCACCGCGCACCAGGCCGCTCTGTCCGAATATCCGCGTGAGAAACTGCCGCTCGACTGGGCTTCGCTGCAGCAGAATCTGGGATCGGTCAACGACACGCTCGGCGATCTCGATACGGGAACCGATTACTACATTCAGGCGGTGACCGCGTATCGTCAGGCATGGGAGGTCTATACCGCAACCGCCGCGCCGCGCGAGTTCGCTTCGATCGGCTACAGCCTTGCAGGCACGCTGTCGAACTGGGGCGAACGCGCGGGGGACATCTCGATCCTGCGGCAGGCGATCGATGTCTACGGTCAGGTGCTCAGGGTTCGCACCCGCGACAAGGACCCAGCCAATTGGGCCAAGACGGAATTCCGCCTCGGCTGCGCATTGATGATGTCAGGCAAGCTGGCCTCTGACGATCTACTGCTGCAGCAATCGGTCGACGCGCTGCGGGCGGCGCTCGACGGGCAGACGAAAGGCGGTGATGTCACGGAGATCGGCCAGACGCGCCGCGTGCTCGGTCAGACCCTGTCGATCCTGGGCGACAATACATCCAACCTGGACTTGCTGGCGCAAGCAGCCGACATGCTGGAAGCCGCGCTCCCCGCCTACTCCAAGGACGCCGACCCGGAGGAGTGGGCCAATATCAATTACGACCTCGGCTTTGCCCTCTACAGCCAGGGCCGGATTGGTGGCGACGCCACGTTCTACGCCAAGGCCGTGGAGAGCTTCGAGAGGGCAGCGCGGATCTACGACGGTTTTCCCGACCGCATGCAATGGGCGCGCACCAAGGGCGATATCGGCAATGCCTTGCTGATGGCCGCGGACAAGGACGTCGAGTTGCTCACCCGCGCGATTGCCGCCTATGACGCAGCGCTCAGCGTGGTAACGCGCGAGAATGCGCTGGCTGTCTGGGAGAACAATCAGAACAATCTCGCCGGCGGGCTGTCGAGTCTTGGTTACTGGGCGAACGATGTCGGCAAGCTGAAACGAGCCGCTCAGATCTACCGCGACCTCGCCACGGTGCGAACGATCGCCCGCGATCCCGATCTCTGGATCACCAACCAGACCAGTCTCGCGCAGACGCTGAGCATGATCGCGGCCCGCGAGCCTTCGGCTGAATTGTACGAGGAGGCGATTGTCGTCAACCGGGCGCTTGCCGAGCAGCTCGGTCGCGACCGCGATCCCGAACGTTGGGCCAATGCGCGCAACGAGATGGGCTATGCCTTGACCATGGCCGGCCGCGCCGAAAACAATGTCGCGCATTTCGAGGAGGCGGTGCTGGTCCTGCGCGAGGCGATCGTGGTGCAAAAGAAGATCAATTCGGTGCCGGCTGTCGCCTTCACGCAGGACAGCCTGTGCGACGTGCTGGTCGATCTGGGCGCCGCCCGCAAGGACAAGGCGATGGCACAGGAAGCGATCGCCGCATGCCAGGACGCGCTCGTCATCTTCCGTGACAAGAAGATGGACGATCTCGCCGCCGGTTCCGAAAAGAACCTCTCCGAGGCACAGGCGTTGCTGGCCGAGTTGCATTAATCCGAGCCCGCGCTCCCGGATGCGGGCGAATGGTGGGCACGCCAGCGTTCACGCTGTTGCGCAAGCAAACGTCATCGGCTCGCCATGGCGTGACAGAGATGCGATGTGGCAGTATCGGCTTGTGCGCCGGTCGCCGCCCGTCATTCAGGGCGGCAGGTAATCATATTCCGTTGGAGCGCCAGATGACCTCACTCACCCGCCGCAGGGTTTTGAAAACGGCTGCGGTTGCCGGCGTCGGCGGCGTTGGCCTTGCAGCGATGGCCAGGCTTGGTGGCTGGGCCGCGGCCGCACCGGAGCCGGTGGTTCTCAAGACGGCAAAGATCCAGGCCAGGTTCATGGATATCGGCCAGACCCGCGATGTGCTGACTTATGGAGAGGCCGGAATGCCGCCGGTGCTCAGGATGAAAAAGGGCGAGCCCTTTGCCGCGCGTCTCGTCAACGCCATCGACGACCCGACGACCATCCATTGGCACGGCATTCGCGTTCCAAACAAGATGGACGGTGTTCCCTTCCTGGTTCAGCCTTACGTCTATACCGGCGATCATTTCGACTACGCCTTCACGCCGCCCGACGCCGGCACGTTCTGGTATCACCCGCATTGCAACACGCTGGAGCAGATGGGCCATGGCCTCACCGGCGTGATCGTGGTCGAGAACCCCAACGATCCAAAATTCGACGCCGAAGCCGTCGTCAATCTGCGCGACTGGCGCCTCGGCGACGACGCGCAGTTCATCCAGCAATTCCGGCCGCGCGATGCCGCAAAAACCGGAACCTATGGCACGGTGCGCACCGCCAACTGGCTCGACCAGCCGCAATTCGACGCGCCGGCCGGCGGGTTGATGCGGCTGCGGGTCGCCATCACCGATGTCACCCGCATCTACGCCTTTCGCGTCGAGGGTGGGGAGGCCGCGGTCATCGCGCTGGACGGCAATCCGGTGCCGCAGCGTTTTGCGCCCGATGCTTTGCTGCTCGGACCGGGGCAGCGCATGGAGCTCGCCATCCGCATGCCTGACCAGGAGGGCGCGATCGTAAGCCTGGGCGACATCAGAGGCACCAAACCCAAGGTCCTCGCCACCTTGCGCGCCACCGGCAGCTCGCTCAAGCGCGATTTGCGAGACCTCGCACCGCTGGAAGCCAACCCAGTGCCGGAGGTGGATCTCGCCAGCGCGAAACACATCGCGCTCTCGCTCAGCGCCACGGCGGAAAACGTGCCGAGCGACAGCATATGCGGCACGCTAGGCTACTCCTTCTGGGCCATCAACAAGGTACCGTGGCCGGGCGACACGCCGGACCCGACCGCGCCTTTGGCCGAGCTGAAGCTCGGCAAAAATTATGTCATCGACATGGAGAATTTGACGCCGCAAGCGCATCCGATGCATCTGCACGGCATGAGCTTCAAGGTGCTGTCGTCGTCGACACGCCAGGTTCAGCCGGTCATCTCCGACACCTATCTCATGCAGCCCAACGAGAAGGTTCAGCTCGGTTTCGTCGCCGACAATCCCGGCGACTGGCTGCTGCACTGCCACATCATCGAACATCAGAAAACCGGCATGACGAGCTATATCAGGGTGGTTTGACGCCGAGGCGGGTCAATCAGCCTCTACCGGGGTTGGCCTCACCGGCCGGGCCTGTTGCCGGAGAAATTGCCGGTGTTCGCCGGTTTCGTTGGCAAAGCGGCGCCGTTCCCTGCTATTCCCGCCTGCAAATCAAGAAGCCGTGGACACGCTTGCATGACCAATGTCGCCCTGACCGGACTGGCCCGCGATCTCGCCAGGCGCGCCGCCGAGGGACGCCCGGTGCGCATCGGCGTCATCGGCTCCGGCGAAATGGGCACCGACCTGGTCACGCAAGGCATGCTGATGCCCGGCATCTCGGTCGCGGCCATCTCGACGCGGCGTCCGCACACGGCGCGTGACGCCATCCGCATCGCCTATGGCGACGAGGCGATGGCGGTCGAGGCGGACAGGGGCTCGAAAGTCACCGCGGCGATCGAGGCGGGCAAAATCGCCATTACCACGAACGAGATGCTGGTCACCAATCCGCTGATCGACGTCGTCATCGACGCCACCGGCAAGCCTGGTGTCGCCGCCGATTTCGACTTGAAGGCGATGGAGCACGGCAAGCACCTGGTGATGATGAATGTCGAGGCCGACGTCACGATCGGCTGCTACCTCAAGCAGCAGGCAGACCGGCTCGGCGTCGTCTATTCGGTCGGCGCCGGCGACGAGCCGTCGAGCTGCATGGAGCTGATCGAATTTGCGTCGGCGCTCGGCTACACCATCGTCTCGGCTGGCAAGGGCAAGAACAACCCGCTCAACCACGATGCCGTTCCGGACGACTATCGCGAGGAAGCGATCCGCCGCAACATGAACCCGCGCATGCTGGTCGAATTCGTCGACGGTTCCAAAACCATGGTCGAGATGTGCGCCATCGCCAACGCCACCGGGCTGGTCCCAGACGTTCCCGGCATGCACGGCCCAAAGGCCGACCGCGATCAGCTGGCCAATGTGCTCATCCCGAAGGCGGATGGCGGCATCCTGTCGAAGAAGGGCGTTGTCGACTACACCATCGGCAAGGGCGTGGCGCCCGGCGTGTTCGTCATCGTCGAGGCGACGCATCCGCGCATCGTCGAGCGCATGGACGACCTGCACATAGGCCACGGCCCCTACTACAGCTTCTTCCGGCCTTATCACCTGACCTCGCTGGAAGTGCCGCTGACCGCGGCGCGCATCATGCTCTATGGCCGGCCAGACATGGTGCCGCTGCCGAGGCCGGTCGCCGAGGTCTGCGCGGTGGCCAAGCGCGATCTCGCCATGGGCGAGACCTTCGATGCCATCGGCGAGACTTGCTACCGCTCATGGACCATGACCGTCGAAGAGGCGCGCGCCAATCGCGCAGTGCCGGTCGGCCTGCTCGAAGGCGGCAAGGTGCTGAAACCGGTGAGGAAGGGCGAACTGCTCACCGCCGACAATGCTACGCCCGACCGCACGACGAGGCTGTTCGCTTTGCGGAAGCTGCAGGATGATATGCTCTACGGGGCTGAGATGGCATGAACAGGCCAGCTCTCTGGCTTTGTCATGACAAGATCACTATATTGTAGTGACAGCGAACGGAGGCTTCCAGAATGAATCTCCAGATCAGAGACCCGCGCGCCCGTGACCTCGCCCGGCAGCTTGCCGAAAAGCGAAAGATTTCCTTGACCGAAGCGGTGATCGAAGCGCTCGAATCCGAGCTTCAGCGCGAACGTGAACAGGTTCCGCTGGCTGAGCGGCTGGCCGCCATATCGAACGATCTGAAGGCCAAGGCGGGAAGCGGCGGCAGGGATTTGACTAAGGATGAGATCGACGAGATGTGGGGACATTCCTGATGTTCATCGACACCTCGGTGGTGATCGCTGTCCTCGCCGGAGAGGAAGACGCCGCCGATTGGAGCCGCCGGATCGGGCAGGCCTCGATACGGATCACATCTCCGCTGGTCGTGCTCGAAGCGGCGATGCGGCTTTCATCGAAGTTGGTGGTGGAGCCGCTCTTCGCCGAAAAGGCGATAGAGGACTTCCTGCGTGAGGCCGCGATCGAGGTGGTTCCGATCGAAATGGGTGATGCCAAGCTCGCGATCCAGGCTTTTTCGAACTATGGCAAAGGTCGCGGCCACCCGGCTCAGCTCAATCTCGCTGACTGCCTGTCATATGCCTCGGCAAAAAGCCCTGGGATGCCCTTGCTCTACAAAGGGAAAGACTTTTCCCACACCGATCTGGCCTGATCCTACTCCCCCAGTTCCACGATTCGGCCAGCAGCTTCGTCAGCCGCTCCCGCCCAGCAGGCCAAATGCTGCCGCGCTCGCGCCATGGGCTGTTGACCTGGTCGCGCAACACGCCTGATCATTGCGCTCGTGCTGACGACGCAGACCATCGGCTGCCATTGTGTGATCCATTCATACAGTCTGTCTTTTTGATCCGGGTTTTTCAAACGATGCCGAGATGCCAATCTCGATCAGTTGAACCCCCATTGAGGATTGAAATCTTGCAAACCATTTGGACAAGACGCGAGACGATGAAAACCCTTCTGGCAACGGGCATGGTTGCCATGCTTCAGCCTCTGGCTTTTGCAGCCAAGGCCGCCGCCAAGCTGGAATGGACCCATTTTCAGGCTGACGAGAATGGTTTCCGCCGCACGCCGGTGCTGCTGACCGGGGAAAAAGAAGCCATCCTCCTCGACGGCGGATTTACCCTGTCCGATGGCCGTGCGGTCGCGGATGCGATCAAGGCGACGGGCAAGACCCTGACCACGATCTATGTCAGCTGCAGCGACCCTGACTATTATTTTGGCCTGCGTCCCGTCGCGGATGCTTTCCCCGGCGCCAAGATCATCGCGGCCGCTGCGACGGTGGCGGCCATCAAAGCCAATGTGCAAGCCAAGCTGGATGTCTGGGGCCCGCAGCTCAAGGACAATGGACCGAAGGTCCTGGCGGATGTCGTCATTCCCGAGGCATCCGATATCACCTCACTTGAAATCGAAGGAAACAAGATCGAGATCGTCACCGTCGCCGATCTGAAAGACCGGCGGTATCTCTGGGTGCCCAGCCTTGAAGCGGTGTTCGGCGGCGTGCTGATCTCGTCCGGCGTACATGTCTGGGTTGCCGACGAGCCAACCGTAGACGACCGCAAGAAATGGATTGCCGCGCTCAACGAAATCGCGTCCCGCAAACCCAACATCGTGGTGCCGTCCCATCAGGTAGCCGGTGCACCGGACGGTCTGGCGGCCGTGGAATTCACCCGCGCCTACCTCGAAGCTTTCAATAAGGAAGCCGAAAAAGCGAAATCCAGCGTCGAGCTGATTGCAGCGATGAAGCGGCGCTATCCCGATCTTCTGGACGTCTCGTCCCTGGAACTGGGCGCAAAGGTCGCCAAGGGTGAGATGAAGTGGGGCTGATACGGCCCCGCGAGCGTCTCGGCTACTTCCCCAATTCCACCGACCGCAGCCGCGCGGCTTCCACCGCCTCGGTCAGCAGCTTCGTCAGCCGGTCTTCGCCCATCAGCACGGCAAGGGCGGCTGCCGTGGTTCCGTTGGGGCTGGTCACCTGCTGGCGCAGGACGCCGGGCTTCTCGCCGCTTTCGGCAGCGAGTGCAGCAGCGCCATAGACGGTCTGCATGGCCAGCAGCCTGGCGGTCTCGACCGGCAGCCCGGCCTTCTCGGCTGCAACCGTAAGCGCCTCGATGAAATGGAAGATGTAGGCCGGACCGGACCCCGAAACCGCCGTCACCGCGTCCATCAGGCCTTCGTCGTCGATCGTCGTCACCACACCGCTCGCCGACAGCAGCTCGGCAACGAAACGCCTGATGTCGTCGGTCACCAGCGGGTTGGAATAGACCACCATCATGCCCTTGCCGATCGCGGCCGGCGTGTTGGGCATGCAGCGGATGACAGGCGCGAGATGGCCGAGTATGTGCTCGAAGGTGGCGACCGGCGTGCCCGCGGCGATGCTGACGAAGGTAGTCCTGCCGTCGCCGAAGCGCTTATAGGCGGCGGTGACGTCGCGGATCACCTGCGGCTTGACGGCGATGACGACGAGGTCGGGCTCTGCGTCGGCGGGGATCCCGTTCGCGTCCGCGGCGACACTGCAACCGAGGTGCTCGGCGCGCTTGCGCAATTCGGCATTGGGCTCGACCACGAACACGGCTTGCGGGGCAAGCTTGCCGGATTTCAGCCAGCCCGCAAGCATGGCGTAACCCATATTGCCGCAACCGGCGAGAACAAGCCTGATCGTCATTGAGAGCCCTCCGAGACAAGGGTTCTCCTTAGACGCTAGCGGGCAGACGGGAAAGCCCCTCAAGGGGTGCTGGATCAGGCCAGCCGGTCAAGGTCGCCGGCGCACCGGGATCGGCCGCAGCGACACTTGCCGCAAGCCAAGCACGCCGAGCACGAAGAACAGCCACACCGGGTCGCCGCGATGGAAGAAGAAGCTTTCCAGGAACGCGTTCAGCGCCGTGAACAGCACCACCATCATGAAGAAGTCACCGAGATAGATGTTCTCCTTGCGCGGCGGGATGCGCATGTAGTCGCGCAGCGGCGCGATCACGAAAGTGTAGACGGCAACGCACAGCGCCGGGATGCCCATCAGCACCGCAATGTCGAGATAGCCGTCATGGCCATGCACGATGGTCCGGATGTCCCAGGCCCGGTCGAAAGGCTGGTCCTGGCTCAGCAGCAGCGGCGTGCCCCAGAAGCTTTCATAGCCGTAGCCGGTCCAGGGCTTCTTCGCCAGCATCTCGCCGGAGAACTCCCACAGCGTCGTGCGCCCGGTATAGGTGAGGTCGGGGAAATAGGTGGCCGCCAGCTCTTTCACCGGCGGGATGAAGACGATGCCTAAGGTACCGATGGCCGTCGCAATGATCGCCAGTGCAAACAGGATCGGCGTGCCGAACCGCATGCCGATCAGGCCCGGCAGCACGACGATCAGGATCGAGAACGGCACCAGGCCGGCCGTCGTCTTGGATCCGGTGTGCAGCATGAAGATCATCGCCGCGCCGAAGATCGCCACGCCCCAGAATTTCTGGCCGCGCCGGAAGAGATAGAGGCCGGCGAAGCTGAAGCAGGCCATGATTGGTCCGGCAATGTTCTTGTGGGCGAATACACCACGCCACAGGCCGGCATGTTCGGGCTCCTGCGAATCGGCCGTATGCAGGGCCTCATGCGGAAAGACGATGAGGCCGATATAGGACAGGCCGATAACGACGATCGCGCAGAATATGATGACTTTCGAAAAACTGTCGGCATCGCGCGGTAGCACCAGGACCGTCGCTATCGTCAGAACGCCAAGCAGCGTGAAGAAGGCCGCGCGCATGGCCGAGGACGGGTCGGTCGCGTTGATGACCGAAAGCATGAAAAAGCCGAGCATCAGAATCCAGGACGGGCTGAGCAGCGAGCGCACCACCTTGGGGTCGGCGAACGTCAGCAGTGAGAAGATCGAAATGGCGCCGAGCGAACTGAAGCCGAGCTGGTTGACGATGTCGCCGCCGTCGCCGGTCAGTTCCGCGCCTGCCGGCTGAAACGGCCGGAACGACACGATGACGACGGCAAACAACAGCGCGGCAATCGCCGTCGCCACGCCGTCGCGGGTGACGATGCCGCCCAGCAGCAGCTCTTCAGTTCTTCTCAGGCTGCCTGTATTGCTCATTGGCGTATCCGAATTCGGCAAGCACGCGGCCGAGCGAGACATAGACGGGGTAAAGCGCCGTCGACAGCGATCCTGTCCGCGCCAATTTGATTGCGCCGCGCACGGGCGAGGCTATCAGCAGCGCCAGGCTTTTTGCAAACACCTTGGCGCCGGCGAATGGCGTGCCGGCGCGCTTCTTCTTTTCGACCAGCGTCGAGATTACACCGTTGCGTAAGGATCGGGCGCGGATCCAGTCAGCCTCGACGCGCCGGGCCGGAACGCCTTCGCGCACCTTTGCCTCGGCGCACCAGCCAAGCACGAAACCTTTCTGCGCCGAGCGGCTGAGGAAGTCGGAATCGCCGCCGCCCATGAAGTTGAACCGCAGGTCGAGGAAGGGTGGCCCCATGATGGTGAGCACATTGCGCCCGACCAGAAGGTTGCCCGAGGAATAGAGTGCGGCCACGCGCCCGGTCTCGCGATAGGGGGGCGCAAAGACCGGATGCTCGGCCCATTTGGCGTGAGAAGGATCGCTAAACACCGGCACTTGTGGGCCACCGACAATGTCGGCGCCAAGCGTCTCCGCCGTCCTGCACATGCGCTCCAGCCAGTCCGCGTCGGCGATCTCGTCATCGTCGATGACCAGCAGGTGGCGGAAATCCGGAAAATGCAGGATCGCCGTCTGCCAGCCGGCATTGTAGGCACTGCAATTGCCCCGCTCGTGCGCGATGATGACCATGCCTTTCATATCGTCGCGTTCGAACAGCGGCACGGCCGCCTTGGCGCCCTCACGCGCCTTGGCTTCGTTTTCGATGACGATGACGGCGAAGCGCCGGCTGGTTTGCTGTGCCTTCAGCGACGCCAGCGTTTCCAGCAGCAGTTGTGGCCGCATGAAGGTCGGCAGCGTGACGACGGCTTCGATCGTCTCTGCGGCGAGCCCCGGAGAGCGTCCCGCAATCGATACCGAACCGTCCGATGGCAAAGGGATCATCCGCTCCAGCCGCATGTTTTGAATCTGGCTTTTTGATAACACCGCGACGATAACGTTTCGTTAATCACCTTTCGCAGCGGCGCCTGCCGGTCCGCGCCTTTCAGCCGTTGCGTCGCATGATTTAATCAAGGGTTCACCCAGCTTTGCTAGTGGCTGACGCTTGGATAGGTGAGATGCATCTGCTGTTCGCCACATCGATCGTGCCCGACGGCGCTCTCGCTTCGGGCTATGAGATCGCCAACGCTGCGATCATCGCCGCCTTGCGGCGCGCCGGCGTGCGCCTCACCGTCATCGGCTTCATCTGGCCGGGCAAGGCGCCCAGCGACCCCGAAAACACCATCGTGCTCGGCGCCGTCGACGTGCGCACGGAAAGCGCCTCGGCGCGGCAGAAGCTCGCCTGGCTTGGCAAGGCGGTGCTGTCAGGGCTCACCTTCGCTTCCGTGAAGCTGCGCGCGGTTTCCGACAGCGAAGTCAGTGCCGCGATCGAGCGCGCCGGTCCCTTCGACGGCTATGTCCTGAATTCGGTGCAGTTCGCCGGCGCCTTTGAAAAACTGTTCGCCGACCGTCCCTCGATTTTCGTCGCCCACAATGTCGAACATGGTTCGGCCAAAGAGAATGCGGCAGCAGCAAACAGTCGCTTCCAGCGCCTGCTGTTTGCCCGCGAGGCCAGGCTGCTCAAGTCCATGGAGGAGCGGCTCTGCCGCCGGGCTCGCTTCGTCTTCACGCTGGCCGAGGAAGACCGCGCCGCACTCGGCGTTGCCAGCGACGACCGCTCGGCGGTGCTGCCGCTGGTGACCACTGCCACGGCGCCAAAGCCGGTCAAGCCGCGCCGCATCGATTGCGACGCGGCGCTGATCGGCACTTGGACCTGGCAGCCGAACCGCATCGGCCTCGACTGGTTCCTGGAAAAAGTCGTGCCGCATCTTCGCCGGAGCTTTCGCATCAGGGTCGCCGGCAACATGCCGTCGGATATCACCTCTGCCCATCCCGGTGTCGAATTTGTCGGCCGCGTGTCCGACGCCCAGAATTTCGTGCGCGGCGCCGCCGTCATTCCACTGATCAGCACCGCGGGCAGCGGCGTTCAGCTCAAGACCATCGAAACCTTCGAGCTCGGCCTGCCGTCGGTCGCCACCAGCCGTTCGCTGCGCGGCATCGATCATCGCCCGGCAAATTGCTTCGTCACCGACGATCCGGCCGCCTTCGCCGGCGCGCTGGAGGCAGCGGCGGCCGATGTCAAGGATGTCGATGGCAGCGCCTTTCACCGCCGGCAGATCAAGGCACTGGATGCCGCCATCAGGCTCGGCCTGGAAAAGCTCGGGTCGGTGGGGGAGGAGGTGTTTGCATGAACATGCACACCGCCCGCGCCGCCTTCGGGCTCGATACGCTGAAGACGATCCTTGGCATTTCGGTCCTTGCCATCGGCTGGGATGACGCGATCGCGCTGCTCGCTCGTCTGATTGCCGAGCGGCGCTTCACCAAGGTCAGTTTTCTCAACGCTCACAACGCCAACATCGCCTCTACCGATCCGGTCTTTGCCGAGGCGCTCGACGATTTCCTCATCCTGCCTGACGGCGTTGGCGTCGATCTGGCGGCAAAGCTGCTCTACGGCGCGCCGTTCCCGGACAATCTCAACGGCACTGATCTCATTCCGGCCTTTCTGCAGGCATCGGCGAGGCCGCTGACCGTCGGGTTGCTTGGCGCCACCCGCGCCAACGCCGAGGCGGCGTCGGTCAGGCTGGCCGCTCTGGCGGTGCAGCACGAATTCGTCGTCATCCATGACGGCTATTTCTCCCCCGCCGAAGAGCAGGCGATCGTCGATCGCATCGAGGCATTGCGGCCCGACGTGCTGCTTGTGGCCATGGGCGTGCCGCGCCAGGAATTGTGGATCGCCCGTCATATCGATGCCCGCCACTGCACGCTGCCGATCGCCGTCGGCGCGCTGCTCGATTTTCTCTCCGGCACGGTGCCGCGGGCGCCTCTGTGGATACGCCAGCTGAGGCTCGAATGGTTGTTCCGTCTGTGCATCGAGCCCGGCCGGCTGTGGCGCCGCTACGTCGTCGGCAATCCGGTGTTCCTGCTGCGTGTCGTCAGGCAGAAATTCTCGCGTCGGCCCGAGCCCGCCGGAGAGTTGCGGTGAACAGCCGCGTCGTGCCGAGCCCTGCAGCCGAGACCGGTGCCCTGCCGCAAACGCCGACGGCGGCGGTGGTGACCGCCAGCTATGCGCCGGATTTCGAACGCTGCCGCCTGTTGTGCGAGACCCTCGACCGCCATGTCTCCGGCTTGGCGCATCATTACATTCTGGTCGAGCACCGCGACGTGGCGCTGTTTCGCCAGTTGGAAAACGACCGCCGCAGCGTTGTCGACGAGCGCGACCTGCTGCCGCGCTGGCTGCGTGTGTTCGACGATCCGATGAGCCTCTTTCGCCGTCGCATCTGGCTCAGTCTCAAGACCCAGCCGCTGCGCGGCTGGCATGTGCAGCAGCTGCGCCGCATCGCCATCGCTGCGCATGCTGGAGAAGACGTGCTGGTCTTCTGCGATTCCGACGTCGCCTTCCTCAAGCCATTCGATCTGAGCGCCTTCTGGCGCGACGGCAAGGTGCGGCTGTTCCGGCGCGACGGCGTGCTGTCGAGCGACGGTCACGACGAGCATCGCATCTGGTCGCGCAATGCGGCCTCGGCGATTGGTATCGATGCATCCGAGGTTTCGAACCACGACTATATTTCGACGCTGATCGCCTGGCGCCGTCAGACCGTGACGGCGATGTGCGCCGAGATCGAGAAGGTGCACGCGCGCGGCTGGGTCGAGGTCATCGCTTCAGTGCGCCGGTTCTCCGAATGCATGATCTATGGCCGCTATGTCGACGATGTGCTGGGGGGCGCCGGCCATTTCCACGGCTCGGAGGAATTCTGCCGCGTGCACTGGACCGGGGAGGCGCTGTCGGATGACGAATTCCGCAGCTTCGTCGCCGCTATGGCACCGGGGCAGGTGGCGATCGGCATGCAATCCTTCATCGGCACCGATATCGGCCGCATCCGCCGCCTGATCGGATTGGCTTAGATTGCCTTGGCGGGCTTGCGCAGCGCCGAATAGGTTAGCAGCGCCGAGGCGAGATAGAGCAGCAGGAAGACGACATTGAGCGATACGACAAGCCTGGGCGTGTCGGCAATCGTGGTCAGCACATAGGTCAACAGCACCGCCTTCAGCCCCGCCAGCAGGCCGAGGTTGAGCGCCCTGAGCGCGGTCTGGCCGCGCGCGAACAGCAGCTCGGCCTGGTATTCGACCAGGTTGCGCAGTCCCGGCACGCCGATTGCCAACGCCACCAAGGGCGCCGCCTCGGCGACATTCCGGCCAAGTGCATTGGGGAAGAAATGCAGCACGATGCCGAGTGCGGCCAGTGCCAATGTCGACACCAGGAACACGCCGGCTTCGATACCGCTCTTGACCCGCAGTCGCGACAACAGCTCCGGCGCCCGCATCATCCTCTGCACCAGCATCATCGAGAAGGTGCGGATCGGGATTGCCGTCAGGTCGACCAGCCGCATGATGATGGCATAGATGCCGGCCAGATGCGGCCCGCCGATCGCCAGCACGAGCAGCTTGTCGAATTCCGACTGCAGGTAGAACAGCACTTCGGCTCCTGCAACATAGATCGAATCGGCAAGCCGCCTGAGATAGAGCTCGGTGCGCAGCCTCAGCCGCTGGCGTGGATAATAGAAGCCGAAGGCCAGCAGCAGCGAGGCGGCGTTGGCGCCGATGTAGAACAACGACCAGATCCAGACGCTGTGCTGGCCCGATAGCATGAACAGCACGGCGCCCAGCGCGCGGAACGCCGTGGCCACGATCGACAGCACGGCGGCGCGGCCGAATTTGCCGAGCCCGTTGTTGACGATCAGCACCACCTCGACCGGCCGCCACAAAAGCGCCTCTGCAAAGACGATTGCGGCAAAGACGGCCAGCGGAACGGTGCTGGCGAAGAAGATCAGGTAGACGCCCCAGGAGGCCGCCGCCAGCAGTGGTAAGGACACGGCGCCAAGCAAAAGGAAGCCGGCGGTGAAGGTGCCGATCAGATTGGGGCGGATGGTGGCTGTGCGGTAAAGCGCCGAGATGAAGCCGAAAGCGAGGATGCGCGACAGCATGACGCCGGCCGCCGAGGCGGTGGCGAACATGCCGAACTCGGCAATCGACAGCGTGTTGGCAAGTGCGATGAAATAGGCAAGCGAGAACACCAGCCGCCCGCCGGCGCCGCTGATGGCTGAAAGATAGTCGCGAACCAGCCCCCGTCTTTCGGCGAGGAAGGTGCCGATGCGGGCGAGTGTCCGCCTTTGCGGTATGTCGCTGGCCTGCGTCATATCGAGGAAAGCCGTAAGCCGCAAAGCTTAACGTGCGGTTCTGACGCCATTTTACAGATCCCGGCAATGCGTGGCGAAGCGAGAAACTTTCACTTGCAGACTTCGGAAATTAACCTTTTGTTTCCCATGCCTGTTTAGCGTGACTTAACGATTGGCCGACCGCCGCTCCTGCGCCGTCGAAGGTAAAGTTTCGAGACAATGGTCGACAGGGAAAACCGTGAAGACTGGAGGCGCGAGCGCTCCCTCCTGGCGCTCGGCAAAGCCGTGCGCGGCGATGAGGCGGCGGATGCGTCGGCGGTCTCGATCGGTGACCGGGTGGATCCGTCATGGCGCGAGGACGCCGCCACGCGTCACCGCATAGCCCGCTCGCAACGCGAGGCGCGGTCGAATCCGGCGCCAACGTCACCGCCCGAGCCGCCGCAGTTCCAGGCCGACGGCGAACCCGTTTCGGCCGCCAGCGCGCGTGAGGAGCCTGTTTCCGGCCGGCGTCAGGAGCCTCGCTCCCGCGCGGCCTATGAGCCCCGCTCTTTCCACGAGCAGCAACCGGACCGCGACGACGATGACGGGCAGGAATGGAAACCGCTGATCGATCCGCTCCAGGTCGTCCGCGGCATTAGTCGTTCCAAGTTGCTGATCGTCTCGACGACGATATTGGGGACGGTGCTCGGCGTCGCCGTCGCCGTTTCGACACCGAAGAAATACGAAGCCACCACACAGATGGTCATCGAGCCAGGCGACCTGAAGCTTTCCGACAACGATCTCACCCAACCGGTCGGGCAGCCCGATGCGGCGCTGGCTGTTGTCGAAACCCGCATCAAGATGGTGACATCCGGCAAGGTCCTCGACAAGGTCGTGGCCGATCTCAATCTCGTCGACGATCCGGAATTCAACGGACAGGGCTCTGGCGGCCTTGGCGTCCTGTCGCTCATTCGCTCGATACTGTCGCGCCAGGATGGCCCTGGCGGCGGCGGTGAAGTGCGCCGCCAGGCGCTGGCGGTCGGCAATCTGGCCAAGAGCCTGTCGGTTGAGCGCAGCGGCAAGAGCTTTGTCGTTTCCATCAGCGCCACCACTCAAAGCGCCGACAAATCGGCGGAGATAGCCAATAGGACCAGGGACGTTTTCCAGCAGGAGGCGGCCCAATACCAGTTCGGGATGGCCGGGCGCGCGACGGACCAGCTGACGGCCAAGCTCGATGACCTGCGCAAGAATGTCGAGACAGCGGAGCGCAAGGTCGAGGATTTCAGGGCCACGCATGATCTCGTCGACGCGCAGGGCCATCTGATCAGCGACGACCAGATGCTGAAGCTCAACGAGCAGCTCTCAGTCACCCGGGCCCGTACGCTGGAACTCAATGCCCGGGCCGCGTCGGCGCGTTCGCTGGACGTCAATTCGGTCATCAACGGCACCTTGCCGGAAGAAATCAATTCCAACACGATGAGCGAACTGCGCGCGCAATATGCAGCTTTGAAGCAGGAGGCCGACCGCGCCGCCGTGCGTCTGGGACCGCGTCATCCCGAATACCAGGCGCTCAACGCCCAGCTCGGCGGCTCGCGCGAGCGCATCGCAGGCGAACTGCGCCGCATCGCCTCGTCGCTGCAGGTCGACTTGAAGCGCTCGGTCCAGCTTGAGCAGGATCTCGCTTCCCGCCTGGCTCAGGCAAAGGTCCAGAGCGGCGACGTCAACAGCGATCTGGTCAGCCTGCGCGAACTGGAGCGTGATGCCACGGCCAAACGCTCCGTCTACGAACAGTACCTTCTGCGCGCCAAGGAGACCGGCGAACAGCAAAACATCAACACCACCAACATCAATCTGATGACCCCCGCGCAACCGCCGCTCGAACCCAACGGACCGTCGCGGGCTGTAATAGCGATGGCCGGCCTGCTGCTCGGGCTTGCTTCGGGCATCGGTGTCGGCGCCATGCGCGGCGCCTTTGCCAGCCTGCACGGCGGTGCCAATTCGCGTTCGCGCGGCACAATGGACGAGCGCCGCCCTCCGGTCGAGGACAAGGTCTATCGCGCGCCGCTGCCTGTGGCGCCGCCACCGGCAGCACCTCCGGTGTTGCCGACCGCGGCCGCTCCCGCCCGGAGCCCAGGTCTGTTCGACGGACTGTTCTCGGCGATGCGCAAAGCCGCGCCGGGTAGCGGGACGTCAGGCGAACCCGTCGAGACCTACCGCGCCCAACCAGCCGCCGAATATACAAGGCCGGTGCAGGAGCCTGTGGGCTATCGCCAGCCGGACTTCCGGAACGAGGTTCCGCACGCCAATTCCCCTGCGCAGCAGCCTGGCTACGCGCAGCCTCGTCAGCCGGCTGACTAGCCTATTCGCAGGCTCAGCCGATGCCCGCGGCGTCCGGGCCGTGGTCTTCTCTGCAGCCCGCTGGGGCGGCGCCGGAAGACCAGCAGGCGCAAATCGACGATATCCGCGCCAGCCTGCGCGAATTTCGCGAAGCGGTGCGCGAACTCACCGAAAGCCGTTCGCACCGCCGCTATTTCTGAGCAATTCCAGGAAAAGTGTGAAACGGTTTTCCCGGGAAAAGCGCGTAGCGCGCTTTCCCTTGGGAATTGCGTCAAAACAAGAAATAGAGCGGTTCAGCCTTTCCGTGAAAGGATGAGTCGCTCAGAGCCCGTCAGCACAGAATAAAAGCTGCCGGTTTCGAGTTTACGGCATGTGACGGCGCTTTGACGGGATTGCTTAGGCCAAATTTCGTGACAATGCCGCGCAGCATGGCGCCCAAAAAGCGCTGCCGTCGGGCTTTACCCGAATGGGCGGAACGTTTGGAACAACGACATGCACGAAGCAACGTTCAAGGCGCGCGCCGCGCCTTGGCTGGAATGATGTCGAGGATGGTTCATGGCCGAAGTGATTGACGGAAAGATCGTCGCCGCAGACGTGGTTCAGAAGGTCAAGGCCTTGACCGAGGACCTGGTCGCCAAGGGAAAGGCCCAGCCCGGCTTAGCGGTGGTCATCGTCGGCGAGGATCCGGCAAGCCAGGTCTATGTCGCGTCGAAGTCGCGCACCGCCAAGGAATGCGGCTTTCATTCGCTGCAGCACACGCTGCCGGCCGACACGTCCGAAGCGGCACTGCTGAAGATCATCGGCGAACTCAACGCCGATCCGGCCATCAACGGCATTCTGGTGCAGCTGCCGCTTCCCGCCCATATCGATGCCGGCAAGATCATCCAGGCCATCGCACCGCAAAAGGATGTCGACGGCTTTCATTTCATCAATGTCGGCAAGCTCGGCACCGGCGAACTCGAAACAGCCTTCGTGCCCTGCACGCCGGCCGGCTCCATGCTTTTGATCGAACGCGTGCGCGGCAAGGATCTTTCCGGCCTCAACGCGGTCGTCGTCGGCCGCTCCAACATCGTCGGCAAGCCGATGGCAAATCTGTTGCTTGCCGTCAACTGCACCGTCACCATCGCCCACAGCCGCACCAAGGATCTGCCGGCACTGGCCCGCACAGCCGACATTCTGGTTGCCGCCGTCGGCCGGCCCGAAATGATCAAGGGCGACTGGGTCAAGCTCGGCGCCACCGTGATCGATGTCGGGATTAACCGCATTGCCGCACCCGAGAAGGGCGAAGGCAAAACCCGCCTCGTCGGCGATGTAGCCTATGCCGAAGCGGCCAAGGCCGCCGGCGCCATCACCCCCGTGCCCGGCGGTGTCGGACCGATGACCATTGCCATGCTGATGGCCAATACGTTAGCCTCAGCCTACCTTGCGGCCGGCTTGAAGCGGCCTTCCTTCTGACCCAGAAAGCAGCTTCTTTGCCGAACCTTACTATACCCTCTGAACGGCCGGTCGTGGATGATCCCGTTCAAGGGGGCCGGCAATTCGCGTTCCTGCTGGTCGACAAGTTTTCGATGTTTTCGTTGGCAGCGGCGATCGATACCTTCCGCTCGGCCAACCGCCTGCTCGGCCGCGATTTCTATGGCTGGACGACGGTCTCGGCCGACGGCGATCCCGTCATGGCCTCCAACGGCCTGCCGCTCAAGATCGACTATGCCGTCGCCGATTTGCCACCGGTCGATATCCTGTTCGTGTCGGTGGGCCTGTCGGTCGAGTTCCCCGGCAAGAGCAAGGTGCTGGCGGCGCTGCGCAGCTGGGGCCGGCGCGGCAATGCGCTCGGCGCGCTGTCGGTGGGCTCTTACCTCCTGGCCGAAGCCGGTCAGCTCGAAGGCTATCGCTGCACCATCCATTGGGAAAACCGCGCCGGCTTCGTCGAGCGCTTTCCCGACATCAATTGCACCGGCAACGTCTTCGAGATCGACCGCAAGCGCTACACCTGCGCCGGCGGCACGACCTCGATCGACCTGATGCTGGAGATCGTGCGTGGCGACTTCGGCTCGAACCTCGCCAACGGCGTTGCCAACCAGTTCCAGCATGAGCGCATCCGCTCCGCCGGCGACCGCCAGCGCGTCGGGCCGGAGCGCGACCTGACCGGCAAGTCGGAGAAGCTAAGGCGCATCGTCGAACTGATGGCCGACCATCTCGACGAGCCGCTATCAGCCGTGCAGCTTGCCAAATCGGCGGGCCTGTCGGTGCGCCAGGTCGAGCGCTTGTTCCTGCGCCATTTGAGCGTCACGCCCGGTCGTTACTACATGCGGCTCAGGCTTGAGCGGGCGCGCGAACTGCTGCGCCAGACCAACATGCCGATCCTCGACGTGGCCATTGCCACCGGCTTTACCTCGCACTCCTATTTCGCGCAGAGCTATCGGCTGCAGTTCGGCCGTCCGCCTTCCGAAGAGCGGCGCACCACCTACTGATTTCGTGCTACCAGCTCTGCCGGCGCCGATCCTGTTACACTGCAACCGTTAGAAGCATGATCCCAAAAAGTGGGTGCCGGTTTTTGGAAAAGATCGTGCTCCAACAAAGGGTTAGATCATGATGAGATTTCATCCAAATCTCATCATGATCTAGTAACCCGCTCCAGGCTTGTGTCCGGACGCGCTGTCAAATAGCTTCCGGCGCGGATCAGAGGGCGGCCTCAAGGAGATTTCGATGGCGGGACTTTTGCGGAGCGTAGCTGCGGCGCTGCTCCTTTTGTCGATGACTTCGCTCGGCTTTGCCGCCAACAAGGTTATCATCATTCTTGACGCTTCAGGCTCGATGTGGGCCCAGATCGACGGCAAGCCGAAGCTCGAGATCGCGCGCGAATCGCTGAGGACCGTACTGCAGTCGGTCCCGGGCGACGACGAGATCGGCTTCATGGCCTATGGCCACCGCGAAAAGGGCAACTGCGACGACATCGAACTGATCGTGCCGCCGCAAGCCGGCTCGGCTAGCGCCATTTCGGCCGCTGCCGACAGCCTGAAATTCCTCGGCAAGACGCCGCTGACCGCAGCCGTCAAGCAGGCGGCCGAAGCCCTGAAATACACCGAGGACAAGGCGACCGTGGTCCTCATCACCGATGGGCTTGAAACCTGCGAAGGTGACCCGTGCGCGCTGGGCAAGGAACTGGAGGCCTCAGGCGTCGATTTCACCGTCGACGTCGTCGGCTTCGGCCTGACCGCTGACGAGGGCAAGCAGATCGCCTGCCTTGCCGACAACACCGGCGGCAAATATATCCAGGCCTCGGACGAGAAGGCGCTGCAGGAAGCACTGGTCGAAACCGTCGCCGCGCCGGCTCCGGCGCCGGCACCCGCTCCGGCGCCTGCCCCTGAACCGGCAAAGCCCGAATTCAATTTCATCCCGAGCGTGGTCATGGCGGAAGGCGGCGATCCGATCACCGACGGCAATGCCTGGGAGGTCTACAAGGCCAAGGCCGATGGCACGCGCGGCGAGGCCGTCACCACCCAGTACAACAACTACGAGGCCAATCTCGAGCCGGGCGACTATGTCGTCGTCGCGCGCGCCGACGAAGCTCGGGCGGAACAGAAGGTCAAGATCGAGGCGGGCCAGGTCTACAAGCCGCTCTTCACCTTGAACGCCGGCACCATGCTCATCCATCCGAAGCCAAGCCAGGGCGCCGAGATCAGTGACGAAGCCCATGTCGACTTCGCCTTCCCGGGCGGCAGCACCACCCACTATGGCGACACCAGGATCATCGTGCCGGCTGGTGAGCAGAAGGTGACGGTTGCGATCGGCAGCGGCTCGGTGACCGAGAACATCCAGCTCGCCGCCGGGCAGACTGTGGAAAAAGACATAGTCGTCGGCGTCGGCCATGCCGCCGTCAACGCCTACTACACTGCAGGTGGCGACAAGGCCGACTCCTCGGGCATCAGCGTCCAGATCGTCAAGGCCAAGAAAAAGATCGACGGCTCGCGTGACGATGTCGCCCACTCCTATGGGCCCGACAGCAAATTCTGGCTGCCGCCGGACGATTATGTCGCGGTCACCTCGCTTGAGCTCGCAACCGTCGAGCAGCCTTTCAGCGTCAAGGTTGGCGACGTCACGGACGTCAAGGTGACGCTCGATGCCGGCGTGCTGGTGATGTCGGCGCCGGGCGCCTATTCGATCGAGGTGCTGTCGTCGAAGAAGGATATCCAGGGCAACCGCAAGGCGCTCGGCCTGAACTATGGCGACACCTGGCAGCAGACTATCCCGGCCGGCGACTATGTCGTCCTCCGCCACATGTCCGATCAAGGCCATGACAAGGAAATGGCGGTGACGGTCAAGGCCGGCGAACGGAGCGAGATTACGGTTCAGCCGTAATCGCCATCCATCCCTCACCAAAGGGCGGCCTCAAACCGAGCTCGAGCCGCCTTTTTTACAAAATAGGCAATGATGCCTCAGGCCGTGCCGAAAGCACTGGCGCCGTGGTCGGCGCGGCCGACCAGCTGGCGGAAACCAGCGAACAGCTCGCGGCCGAAACCGAACTCGTTGCCGATGAGATCGATGTCGGCCGTGCGGCGCAGCGCGAGCTCGGGCCCCGGCACCAGCACTTCCAGCGTGCCGGCATCAGCGTCGAGCCGGATGATGTCGCCGTCATGGATCCTGGCGATCGGCCCTTCCTCGACCGCTTCCGGCGTTACATGGATCGCCGCCGGCACCTTGCCGGAAGCGCCAGACATGCGCCCGTCCGTGACCAGCGCGACGCGCTGGCCACGATCCTGCAGGATGCCGAGCACGGTGGTCAGCTTGTGCAGTTCCGGCATGCCGTTTGCCTTCGGGCCCTGGAAGCGGATGACGGCGATGAAGTCGCCGGTCAGCGTGCCGGCCTTGAAGGCTTCGTTCAGTCCCTGCTGGCTGTCGAACACCTTGGCCGGCGCCTCGATGACGCGGCGTTCCGGCTTCACGGCGGACGTCTTGATGACGGCGTGGCCGAGATTGCCGGCGAGCACCTTCAGGCCGCCGGTCGGCTGGAAGGCTTTCTTGAACGGCGCCAGCACCTTCTCGTCGCCGCTCTGCAGCGGCGAGGCTTCACGCACGACGCCGCCATCTTCGCCGAGCCGGGCCTCGACCGCATAGGGCCTCAGGCCTTCGCCCCATACCGTCTGCACATCCTCATGCAGGATGCCTTCGTCGAGCAATTCGCGGATCAGGAAGCCAAGCCCGCCGGCGGCGTGGAAATGGTTCACGTCGGCAAGCCCGTTCGGATAGACGCGCGCGAGAAGCGGCACCGCTTCCGACAGGTCGGAAATGTCCTGCCAGGTAAGCGTGATGCCGGCCGCCGCGGCCATGGCGATGAGATGGATGGTGTGGTTGGTAGAGCCGCCGGTGGCGTGCAGGCCGACGACGCCATTGACGAAAGAGCGCTCGTCGATCATGCGGCCTACCGGCGTGTAGGCGTTGCCGAGCGCGGTGATCGCCAGGGCTCGCCTGGTCGCCTCGCGCGTCAGCGCGTCGCGCAGCGGCGTGCCTGGATTGACGAAGGACGCGCCGGGCGTATGCAGGCCCATGATCTCCATCAGCATCTGGTTGGAATTGGCGGTGCCATAGAAGGTGCAGGTGCCCGGCCCGTGATAGGATTTGGACTCCGCTTCGAGCAGTTCTGCGCGTCCGGCCTTGCCCTCGGCATAGAGCTGGCGAACCTTGGCCTTCTCGTCATTGGGCAGGCCCGTCGTCATCGGCCCGGCCGGCACGAACACCGCCGGCAGATGGCCGAAGGTGAGGGCTGCAATCACCAGCCCCGGCACGATCTTGTCGCAGACGCCGAGATAGACGGCGGCGTCGAACATGTTGTGCGACAGGCCGATCGCCGCCGACATGGCGATGACGTCGCGCGAAAACAGCGACAGCTCCATGCCGGGCTGTCCCTGGGTCACGCCGTCGCACATGGCGGGCACGCCGCCGGCCACTTGCGCGATGCCGCCAACTTCCTTCGCGGCTTCCTTGATCAGCGCCGGGAAGGTTTCGAAGGGCTGATGCGCCGACAGCATGTCATTGTAGGAGGTGATGATGCCGAGGTTCGGCACCTTGTCGGCGCCGAGCGCCAGCTTTTCAGACGGGCTGCAGACGGCAAAGCCATGCGCGAGGTTGCCGCAAGACAGGACGCTGCGGTTGGCGGTGCGGCTGGAGGCCTCGGCGATGCGGCCGAGATAGCGCTCGCGGCCGGCTTTCGAGCGTTGGCGGATGCGTTCCGTGATGGCTTCGATGTCGCGTCTGGCTGTCATGGTCGGTCCTTTCGAGCCCCGGAAGAACGTCCTCCACCGTCTGCCGGGACTGCTTTGCGTGAAATCAGGGTGCCCAGAACACCTCTACCGGGGTGGGTGCCGCTTCGAGCACTTTGCGGATGGGCTTTTTCGCACCCGGTCCCATCGCACCGTCGAAGGCGGTGCGCTTGTCCTCGCCTTCTATATGCAGCGCGATGAAGCCGGCGTCGACGATCCGCGCCAGCGGCAGCGTCAACCGGGGTTCGCCGGCGCTTGCCGCGTGAACCGGCAGCACGATCCTTGATGAGGCCGGGTCGAGCAAATCGCCGAGATTCTCGGCGTCGGGAAAGAACGAGGCGGTGTGGCCGTCGCCGCCCATGCCGAGCACGACGACATCGAGGGGCCAGGGCAGAGCCTTCAGCGCCGCATCGTCGGCCGCCGCGGCGGTCTCGATGCTTGCCGCCTCATGGTAGAGCGGCACGAAGTGCGCGGCAGCCGCCTTGTTCTGCAGCAGGTTGGCCGCGACCAGCCCCGCATTCGAGCGCGGCGAGGAGGCCGGCACGAACCGTTCGTCGACCAGCGTCACCGTCACCTTGTTCCAGGCGATCGGAATGGCCGAAAGTGCTGCAAAGAACTTTGCCGGCGTGGTGCCGCCGGAAACGGCAAGCAGGGCCGTGCCGCGCTCGTCGATGGCCTTGGTCAGGCGCGCCGCGACATTGCCGGCAAGGGCTGCCGCCAGGTCCTGGCGCCCGGCAAAGCCGTTCCAGTTATAGACGGGCTCGCTCAATTGCTTTCGTGCCATGTCCGCCCGTCGCGTTCGATCAGCGCAATCGAGGCCGAGGGACCCCATGTGCCGGCCGTATAGCCTTGCGCCTCCTGCCTGGCGCTTTCCCAGGCGTTCTGGATCGGGTCGATCCACTTCCATGCCGCCTCGACCTCGTCGCGGCGCATGAACAGCGTCTGGTTGCCGCGGATAACATCCATGATCAGCCGTTCATAGGCGTCCGGCGCGCGACCGTCGAAAGATGTTGCAAAGCTCATGTCGAGCGGAATCTGGCGCAGCCGCATGCCGCCCGGGCCTGGATCCTTGATCATGATGAACTGCTTGACGCCTTCGTCGGGCTGCAGCCGGATCACCAGTTGGTTGGCTGAGATCGGCCCGGCGCTGTCGCCGAAGATCGAATGCGGGATCGGCTTGAACTCGATGACGATTTCCGAAACGCGGGTCGCCAGCCTTTTGCCGGTCCGGAGATAGAACGGCACGCCGGCCCAGCGCCAATTGCCGATCTCGGCCTTGATGGCGACGAAGGTCTCGGTGGAGCTGTCTTTGCCGAGTTCCTCGACATAGCCCTTCACCGCGCCGCCTGCAGAGGCGCCGGCGCGGTACTGCCCGCGCACGGTGTGCTTGGGTGCCTCATTGCCGTTGATGCGCTTCAGCGCCCGCAGCACCTTCAGCTTCTCGTCGCGCACGGCATCGGCATCCATCGACGATGGCGCCTCCATGGCAACCAGGCAGAGCAGCTGCAGCATGTGGTTCTGCACCATGTCGCGCAGCGCGCCGGCCTTGTCGTAGTAGGTGACGCGGTCTTCAAGACCGACGGTCTCGGCCACCGTGATCTGCACATGGTCGATATGGGCAGAATTCCAAAGCGGCTCATAGAGCGCGTTGGCAAAGCGCAACGCCATCAGGTTCTGCACCGTCTCCTTTCCGAGATAGTGGTCGATGCGGAAGATCTGGCTTTCGTGGAAGTCGTCTCCAACCACGTCGTTGAGCTTGCGCGCCGAATCGAGGTCGCGGCCGATCGGCTTCTCCAGCACGATGCGTGAATTCGGCGTGATGAGATTGTGGGCTTTCAGCTGGTGCGAGATGTCGCCGAACAGCGCCGGCGCCACCGCCAGATAGAAAGCGCGGATGCGGTCGCTTTCGCCGATCGCCTTTTTCAGCTTGTCGAAGCCGGCACCGGTCGTCGCGTCGGCCGATACGTAGGACAGCCGGGCAAGAAATGTCTTGAGTTCCTCGGCGTCGATGTCGGCCGGCTTAACATGCTGGGAAATCGCCTGCTTGGCGAAAGCCTGGAATTCCTCGTCGCTCATCTTGGAGCGCGAGGTGCCGATGATGCGGGTCGGCTCGGAAAACTGGTGGTCGCGCTGGCGGTGGTAGAGCGAGGGCAGCAGCTTGCGTTCCGACAGGTCGCCGGTGCCACCGAAAATGATGAAGTCGAAAGGCTCGACGGGAATGATCTGGCTGGTCATGGTCTGTCCGCTTTGACGCCGCTCGCTGTGACGCGGCAGGATATAATCTAATCGATTTAAACTATCCAGTGCCATGGTGTCACATCGAGGCCAAATCACTGCATATTGATTCGCTCCAAATGTGCCTTGACACTGGCTGCCACCCGGAGGCTTTTCGTCAAGCGATGGTCCCGGGGCTTTCGCGCCTGCAACATAAAGCGGGAATGTGACGAAAGCTAATGCGTGTCGCCCAGAAGTGCGAAGCGGTTCTGGGAGACAGACACGCATCAAAGAAAAAGGAAAATGCGCTTGCGAGGTGGGTCTTCAATGAGCGGAAAAAGCATGCGTCTGGAAAACAAGGTTGCCGTCATCACGGGTGCTGCGTCAGGTTTCGGCGAAGGCATGGCCAGGCGCTTTGCCGAAGAGGGCGCCAAGGTCGTCGTCGCCGACCTCAACGCCAAGGGCGCGGAGCGCGTTGCAGCAGAGATCGGCCAGGCCGCGATCTGGACCCAGACCGACGTTTCGCAGCGTTCCGAATTCGACGAGATGGTCCATGCCGCAAAAAGCGCCTTCGGCCGCATCGATATCATGGTCAACAATGCCGGCTACACCCACCGCAATGGCGACATGCTCGACGTCGACGAGGCGACCTTCGACCTGATCACTTCAGTCAACATGAAGGCGATCTATCACGCCGCACTTGCCGTGGTGCCGATCATGGAGCGGCAGGGCGGCGGCGTCATCCTGACCACGGCTTCGACCGCCGGTCTGCGGCCGCGGCCGGGGCTCACCTGGTACAATGCCTCGAAGGGCTGGGCGATCACCGCGACCAAGTCGATGGCGGTCGAACTCGCGCCCAAGAACATCCGCGTGATCTGCCTTTGCCCGGTCGCCGGCGAGACCGGCATGCTGGAGAAATTCATGGGCACTGACACGCCGGAGATCCGCGAGAAATTCCGTGCCTCGATACCGCTCGGCCGTCTGTCGACGCCGCTCGATATCGCCAACGCTGCGCTTTGGCTTGCGTCGGACGAAGCCGCCTTCATCACCGGTGTGGCGCTGGAGGTCGACGGCGGCCGCTGCATTTGAGCAATTCGGGAAGTACCTCGCTGTTCGCAATGCATGGCAGACAGAGCAATGTCGGCAAGAGTTCGCATCGGTGCGCCGGCCGGCCGAGGAACGAACAGTTGACGTCGTCACGCCGGACCCCAGTTTGACTTCTCGATCCCCCGAAAGGCATAACGGATCGTGGATAGTGTTGGCGGGTGATGAAGATCAGGCAGCAGAAAAGTCGCTACGATCTGGGATGGCGGCTGCGGCTTTACCTGGCCAAGCGTGCGCGGGCGAGAAGCAAGGCAATTTTCATCGGTGTTACCGGAAGCTCCGGCAAGACGACGGCGGGAAGCCTGCTTGGACACATCCTGGCTGGCCAGGGTTCGGTCCACACACAGGTTCTGGCCAACACTATGAAGGTGTTGGTTCGAACGCTTTACAAGCGCCTGAGGAAGGCCGGCAAAGTCGATTACGTCGTTTTCGAAGCCGGCGCTTCCGACTTCGGCACGATCAGCGCCATGGCGCAGATGCTGAAGCCGAGTGTGGCGGTGGTTACGATGATCCGTCTGGAGCATTTCGGCAAGTTCAGGACTCTGGAAGCTGTGGCGGGAGAGAAGCGGGCGCTGGTCGGGGCACTCCAACCTGATGGACTTGCGGTTCTCAATTGCGATGACCCACTGGTGATCGGCATGGCGTCTGGCGCGAATGCCGGATTGCGACCTTCGGCCAGTCCGGCGAGGCAGACTACCGCGTGAGTGACGTGCATGCCGCGTATCCGGAATTGCTGCGGTTCACCCTTCATTGGCGCGGTGGCAGCCTGAATATTCAAGCGCCTTTTCCCGGCGAGCAATTCTGGCTGCCGACTGCAGCGGCTGTTGCCGCCGCCTTGGAACTTGGCGTCCCGCCAGAGCAAGTCGTAGCGAGAACGGCATCGTTTGCACCACTGCCCAACCGCTCTACGGTGCAAGAGGTATCCGCGGGTCCGAAATTCCTGGTCGATACGGCCAAAGCGCCCTGGCATTCGCTCAACATTGCCCTGGAGATGATTGCAAAGGCCAAGGGTGCTCGCAAGCGCATTGTGCTGGGGCAGATATCGGACTACGCCGGCTCGTCGAGGAAATACGGCGCCGCCTACAACATCGCGCGCGAAATCGCCGATGAGGTCATTTATACCGGCGACAATGCGCATCGCTCGCGCGCCAGCCAGGCCGACCGCGACAGCGGCCGTTTCATTGAGCTTCGCACTGCCAAGGAAGTTTCGGATCATATCAAACGGACGGCAGTCCCAGGAGAACTGATTCTGCTGAAAAGTTCGTCCAACCTTCATCTGGAAAGGATCGCGCTCGCCTGGACACACGACGTCAAATGCTGGGTCCCGATATGCCGCAAGTCGGAAAGCTGCCAAATGTGCGGCCTCTATGAGGTGCCGTTCGAGGAACAGCGGGATTTCCTGGCGAAGCGCAAACTTGCTCGCAGGAGACACCGTTTCAGGTGGTTGCTCGGCGGCTGACCAGATCTGGCGGCTTGCGTCTCAAGCCCCGGTCTTGATGTAGCTCTTGTAGATCCAGCCGCGCTTGCCGTTGTAGACGATCTGGCACCATTTCTTGCAACTTACCACCTGCACCGACGACTTGGCGGGCACGGTCCCCATGGCGGCGGCGTTTTTCTGCGGACCGCTGCGCATTGTCACCGTCCTGAGGATGCGTCCGGTGCCGGCGGCAGCAGCCACCTTCTGTGGCTTGGCCTTGGCCTGGGTATCGTTCGTTGCGGCGGAAGATTGCTCGTCTGGAAGTTGCGGTTTTGGCGTCGGTATGGCGGCGGTTTCCGCGTCGTCGTCATTGGCGGGAGCAGCGACCTTTGACAACTGCGTCGTGGCGTCGCCCTGGGCCGCCGGTTCTTCGAATGCCGCGGCATCGGACGGTTTGGCGGCAGCCTGCTCGGCAGGCGCCTGATCGGATGGCGTCGCGGCAGGGTCGCTGTTGGATTGCGCCGCAGTCCAGCGCGGATCGTTGGCCGACAGCGGCGGCATCGCAGCCCCACCCACAGCGACCGTCGATGAAACCGCGTCGCCCTTGCGCGCGGCTTGTGGCGCCGCTACCGCGGCAGCCGTGGCCGCGACCGGGGCAATCTTGGTCGTCTTGACCGGAAAAGTCGGAACGTTCTGCTGTGTGCTGGCGACTGCTTGCCGGTCGTTGGCCGGCAACGCCAGCCAAAGCGCTATGCCTGCCACGCCAAGCAGCGCTGCGGTGCCGACCGCGGCGATCACCAGATGCGAATTCGTGCGCACCCCCTGCCAGAAGGAGGGCCGCATGTCATAGCCGAATTGCATGGCGAAGCGCCGACGTTCCGGCGCGCCGAAACTGAAGGGCTCGTTCACTCTTGCCACCTCCAAAAGATGAGCCGGTGTTCTTTCGATCGGCGCCGGCAGCCCGGCATTCGATCGGCATCGGTCCCAACAACAAAGCGGGCAGGCCCGCAGAAATCCCCGTTCAATCGCCCAGAACCGGCATCCTTTGCCCTTGATTGTGGCATCAGTGCGCCCTCAGGGGAATTGTGCGCTCTTGTTAAGGATTCTGCAACGTCTCGCTGCGGCAACCAACAGCTCAATAGAATCAGCTCAGTACCAGCCACGGCCGATATGAGATACTTTCTCTATATTCGGTCCCTCAGGGCAAACCAGTTCAGTGCCAAGAACAATAATGGCGTTCTAAATCGCCGGCCGCCGGGAAAAGCCGGGATGTTCAGGTCCTCGATCAGCTTCAGTCTGTCGCGGTTGCCGGCGACGGTCTGGGCATAGAGCTTGCCGAAGAAGTTCGACAGCATCACGCCGTGGCCGGAATAGCCTCCGGCCGAGATCACATTGGGCATCACCTCGCGCACGAACGGTTTCCTGGGCATGGTGATGCCGACATAGCCGCCCCAGCCATGGGTGATCTCGACATCGCTCAGTTCCGGATAAAGCTCGGCTATCTGCCGGCGGATATGGACATGGATGTCCTTCGGATCGTTGACGCCATAGACCTCGCGCCCGCCGAACAGCAGCCTTCCATCCCTGGATTTGCGGAAATAACGCACGACGAAACGCGAATCGTCGACCGCCTCGCCGCCCGGCAGCACTTTCGAATCGACGCCCAGCGGCACCGTCGCGCCGATGAAGGAACCGATGGGCATGATGTGCGCGGCACTCACCGGCTCGAGCGTGCCGCCATAGGCATTTACACCGATCAGGCATTTCTGGGCGGTGATGGTTCCTCTCGAAGTCGTCACCCTGACCTTGCCGCCGCTGGAGGTAACACCGGTCGATAGTGTCTGCTCGAACAGGTGCGCGCCGGCCGCTGCCGCGACCTTTGCCGTGCCGATCACCAGCTTCATCGGGTGGATGTGTCCGGTGCCGGTGTCGCGGGTGCCGCCGAAGTAGCGTGTGGAGCCCAGCCGTTCGGCCGTTTCCCTGGCATCCATGAAGGCGATGTGCGGATAATTGAAGCGGCCCGCCATGATCTCGGCATGCGCCTTGTAGTCGTCGAGATAACGCGGCTTGTGCGCCACGGACAACTGGCCGGGCATATAGTCGATGTCGATCTGGTTGACGGCGGCGAATTCGAGCAGGTGCGCTTTCGCCTCCTCGGCAAGGTCGAACAGCGCCTTGGCGCGGGAGAAGCCGTATTCGGCCTCCATCTCTTCGGCCCAGGCGCGCTGGCCCGTGCCGAGCTGGCCGCCATTGCGCCCTGAAGCGCCGTCGCCGAAGCGATGCGCCTCGATCAGAACGACGTCGGCTCCCGCCTTCGCCAAATGAGCGGCCGCCGACAGCCCGGTGAAGCCACCGCCGACGACGACGACGTCGCAGCTGCGGTCGCCCTCCAGGGCAGGGTACTCAGGGCGTGGTCCGGCTGTGTCTTCGTACCAGGAGCGACCGGGGGAGATAGGTGATTGGTAAGGCATGGGGACACCAGCCAATGGTGAATGGTGAATGGTGAATGGCTGCGAGACGCACGACGTCTGCGCTCATCCATCCAATATGAAACTACTCACCATTCACTATTCACCATTCACACGACGAAGTCGCCGCTCACACGTTGAGCAACAGATACTCCCGCTCCCACGGGCTGATCACTTCCATGAAGGTCTCGAACTCCGCCCGCTTGATCGCTGCATAGGTTGCGGCGAAGGACTTGCCCAGAAGAGCGCATAGTTCCTCGTCGCCTTCGAAAAGATCGACGGCTTCGAGCAGGCCGCGTGGCAGGTCGATCTCATCGGCGTTTGCGGTGGTCAGCACCGGAGGCTCGGCCTTGATCTTGTTGGTGATGCCGATCAGCCCGCAGGCAAGTGAGGCCGCCAGCGCCAGATAGGGGTTGGCGTCGGAAGACGGGATGCGGTTTTCGACACGCCGCGCCGCCGGATCCGAGCGCGGCACGCGGAACGCCGTGGTGCGGTTGTCATAGCCCCATTTGTTGTTGACCGGCGCCGAGGCCGACTGCGTCAGCCGGCGGTAGGAATTGACGTAGGGAGCAAACATCACCAGTGCGTTCGGCACATGCTTCTGCATGCCGCCGATGAAATGAAAGAAGTCGTCGGTTTCCGAGCCGTCCTTCGCCGAAAAGATATTCAGCCCGGTCTTCTTGTCGATGATCGACTGGTGGATGTGCATGGCAGAACCTGGCTGGCCCTGGATCGGCTTGGCCATGAAGGTGGCATAGATCTCATGCTTCAGCGCTGCCTCGCGAATGGTGCGTTTGAACATGAACACCTGATCGGCGAGCTCGACCGGATCGCCGTGACGCAGATTGATCTCGAGCTGGCCGGCGCCTTCCTCGTGGATCAGCGTGTCGATCTCCAGGCCCTGGCTTTCGGAGAAATGGTAGATGTCGTCGATCAGTTCGTCGAACTCGTTGACGCCGGCGATCGAATAGCCGGCTCCGCCGCCGATTGGCCGCCCGGAACGCCCGACTGGTGGCGTCAATGGGTAATCCGGGTCGGGGTTCTTGCGCACTAGGTAGAATTCGATCTCGGGCGCCACCACCGGCTTCAGCCCGCGCTTGTCATAGGCTGCTACCACGCGCTTCAGGACGTTGCGCGGCGTGAACTCGACCGAACGGCCATCCTGATGGACGAGGTCGCAGATGACGGCGGCCGTCGGGTCTTCTTCCCACGGCACGACGGTCAACGTCGACAGATCCGGCATCAGCTTTAGGTCGCCATCATCCTCCGGATAGTGGAAACCGTTGCCGTCCTCGGGATAGCCGCCCGAAATCGTCGTCATGAACACTGCCGATGGCAGCGCCAGCGAGGTGTTGGAAGTGAATTTCTTCGACGGCATCATCTTGCCGCGCGCGACGCCAGCCTGATCAGGCGTGATGCATTCTATGTCTTCGATGCCGCGCCATTCCAGCCAAGCGCTGACTTCCTTCCAGTTCTTCACGCCGCGTTGATTTTTCACGAAGGCAGGCGTTCGGACGCGTCCTCCGCGGGTCGACGGACGGACTTCCTTTTTCGCAGGCGGCATCATTCACCAGTTTGGGTTGCAATTATCACAGTATAGCTGTTGCCGGTGATGGAAGGGAAGGGGAGCTGCCTGTCTTCGGCTTCCTGGTTGAAAATCGCGCCACGCAGATTAGGGTCAACCTCCCGCAGATCGAGCAGCAGAAGACACCGTATGCCAGGCAAATTGACCACCATCGGCTTCGACGCCGACGATACCCTATGGCAGAACGAACAGTTCTTCCGCCTGACCGAGAAGCACTTTGCAGCCCTGCTCGCCGATCATGGCGAGGCCGAGCACATCTCGGCACGGCTGCTCGAGGCCGAGAAGCGCAACCTTGCCGTCTACGGCTTCGGCATCAAGGGCTTTACCTTGTCGATGATCGAGACGGCCATCGAAGTGACCGAGGGCCGCGTGCCGGCCTCGACGATCGCCGAAATCCTTGCCGCCGGCCGCGACATGCTCGGCCATCCTGTCGAGGCGCTGCCGCATGCGCGCGAGACAGTCGAAAAGCTCGCCGGCACCTACCATCTGGTGCTGATCACCAAGGGCGATCTGTTCGACCAGGAGCGCAAGCTGGCGGCGTCCGGCCTTGGCGACCTGTTCGATGCCGTCGAGATCGTCAGCGACAAGAGCGCCGCCACCTATGCCAGGATCTTTGGCCGCCACGGCAGCCCGCAGGACAGCATGATGGTCGGCAATTCGCTCAAGTCGGACGTGGTGCCGGCCATCGAGGCCGGCAGCTGGGGTGTGTACGTCCCGCACGAACTGACCTGGGTGCTCGAACATGTCGAACCGCCGGTGGCAGCACCGCGCTTCCGCCAGATTGTCGATCTTGGCGAACTGCCGGCTTTGATCGAGAGCATCGGCAAGGAAGGCTGACCGCCCCGCACGCGTTCGGGCGGATTGCGATCAGCCGCGCCCGAGACTGATCAGCCGGTCGACCACCGGCTGCAGCCTTTCGGTGGTGATCGGCTTGGTTACCACCACATCGACCACGCTCGACAGGCCCAGGCTGTCGGGCGTGCCGGTCTTGGTTGAAAGCAGGATCACCTTGGGGAGCGACCGCCCAGATGTCCGCCGCAAGGCGTCGATGGCCGCCATCAGCGCGCGGCAGTCCTCGTTGTCGGGGCCGCCATCGAGAACGACGGCGCCCGGAATGAGGGTTCGCAATGTCTTGGCCGCCATTTCGGGCGACTCGGAGATCGGCTTCAGTCCGGACTTCTCGACGATCTTCGACACCACCACCCGGTTGATCGGCGATTTTCCAACGACCAGCACGTGGGAGAAATCCGTTGATATCTCGGAGTTCGCGTCCCTGCTTGACGAATTCAGATGTTTGGCGGTGTCGGTCTCGCGGTTCACAGGGCACATGGGCGGGGCGGGCACTCGGCGCTGCTTCAATGCAGGGTTGAAATCCGAGAGCCAATTGGCGTGAGATCGCCCGCCATGTCAAGCTGAAATGACGGACCTGCGAAATATAGCCGGAAATATTAAACCCCGGAGACAAGGTCTGTTTTCGAACTGTAGTTAAGTTTACGCTCAAAAGCAAAAGTCACCCGCGCTGAAAACCCGCGGGTGACATTGAAATCGGCCAGTGAGCGGCGGGGTCCATAGGTTCCACAAGCACAAAGCTTCCGTTAGGGAAGATCAGCCGTGACTCTTCTGCGTGACGATCACCGGGATCAGCAGGTCGCCCCAATTGCCGTCGCCGCCATGATGCCGGGCCGAGCGCACCAGTTCCACCGAGACGCCGGCCTCCACTGCCTTCATCACCGATTGATTGAGCCGGTGCAGGTCGTTGGCCAGCATGCGGATTGTCGCCTGTTGGTCGACACTCATCGTGGTGGACTGCTCTTCTGCACGTTCCTTGACGCGGCTTATCGATGCCATTTTCTTCTCCCTTGCCCTTCGGGCGTTTCCTCTGTTGGTTATGTCGATCGGTTCATTCCGCTGCCGGCTTGAACTGGACGTGCTCGGTCGATTCATGCATGGCGGTGGTCGACGACTGGCCGCCGCTGATTGCCATCGACACGGCGTCGAAATAGCCGGTGCCGACCTCGCGCTGGTGCTTGGTCGCGGTGTAGCCGTGGACTTCGGCCGCGAACTCGGCTTCCTGCAACTCGGAATAGGCCGCCATCTGCCGCGCCTTGTAGCCGCGGGCCAGCTCGAACATGCCGAAATTGAGCTGGTGGAACCCGGCCAATGTGATGAACTGGAACTTGTAGCCCATGGCGCCGAGCTCGCGCTGGAACTTGGCGATCGTCGCGTCGTCGAGGTTCTTCTTCCAGTTGAACGACGGCGAGCAATTATAGGCGAGCAGCTTGCCCGGATGATGCCTGCGCACGCCTTCGGCGAATTTCTTGGCCTGCGCCAGATCGGGCTTGGATGTTTCGCACCAGATCAGGTCGGCATGCGGCGCATAGGCAACGGCGCGCGCGATGCACGGTTCGATGCCGTTCCTGACCTGGTAGAAGCCTTCAACCGTGCGGCCGGCATCGTAGTCGACGAAAGGCTGGTCGCGCTCGTCAATGTCGGAGGTCAGAAGCTTTGCCGCTTCCGCATCGGTGCGTGCCACGACTAGCGTCGGCGTGCCCATCACGTCGGCCGCCAGACGCGCCGCGTTGAGGTTGCGGATATGCGCGGCGGTCGGGATCAGCACTTTGCCGCCGAGATGGCCGCACTTCTTCTCAGAGGCCAGCTGGTCCTCATAGTGGACGCCGGCAGCGCCGGCCTCGATGAACGCCTTCATGATCTCGAAGGCGTTGAGCGGTCCGCCGAAGCCGGCCTCGGCATCGGCGACGATCGGCGCGAACCAGGTGTCGACCGACAGGCCGTTGCCTTCCGAGGTCTCGATCTGATCGGCGCGCTGCAGCGTGCGGTTGATGCGCTTGACCAGTTCGGGCGCCGCATTGGCGGGATAGAGCGACTGGTCCGGATACATGGCCGACGCGGTGTTGGCGTCGGCGGCGACCTGCCAGCCCGAGAGATAGATTGCCTTCAGCCCGGCACGCACCTGCTGCATCGCCTGGTTGCCCGACATGGCGCCGAGTGCATTGACGAAGTCTTCCTCGTGGATGAGCTTCCACAGCCGGTTGGCGCCCATTTCGGCAAGACTCTGGCGTATCTGGACCGACCCGCGCAGCCGCTTCACATCGTCCGGCGAATAGGCTCGTTCGATGCCGTCGAAGCGGCCTTCGGGCGCGGATGGGACAAGATTGTAAAAATCAGTCATTGGTCACTCCAGATCAACCGATGCCAGTGTCTTGAAACGCCGTACCCTGGGATGGTGTGCGTCGTCTGTGTGTGACATCATTTACATTGCGCCGCGACGAGAGCGAGGAAAACCGCCATTTCCGGTAGAAAATAAGAGAAAACCTGTGTTGTGTTTGACTGCTTGCCGCTGTAAATCTGTCATGATTGTAAAAGATGGTGCGCCGTTCATCGCTCGCAAGGCGTGTAAATTCCTGTCAAGGAAAGCCGATGGCCGACCAGAAGATATTCGCCGGGCCGCGCATCCGCCGCATCCGCATCGCCAAAGGCCTGACCCAGACGGCGATGGCCGAGGGGCTCGGCATCTCGCCGTCCTATCTCAACCTGATCGAGCGCAACCAGCGGCCGCTGACGGTGCAACTGATCCTGAAGCTGGCCTCTGTCTACAAGGTCGACCCGCATGAATTGCAGGGTGAGGCGAGAGGGTCGATCTCGGCCTTGAAGGAAGTGTTCGGCGACCCGCTGCTTGCCGGTGAGCTGCCGGGCGACCAGGAACTGATCGAACTGGCCGAGGCAGCCCCCAACGCATCGGCTGCGATGATAAAACTGTTTCGCGCTTACCGCGAGCAGGCCGAGCGGCTGTCCGATCTCAACGAGCTTCTGGCGCGCGAGGGCCGCGCCACGGCGCTGTCCGGTGCGCGGCTGCCGATCGACGAAGTGCACGAGATTTTCGAGCGCCGGCCGAACCATTTTGCAGCACTGGAGGAAGAGGCCGAGGCCTTCACCTCGGTGCTCGACCCCGGCGACGATCTGTTCGGCGCGTTGAAGGCGTGGCTGAAGCGCGAGTATGGCATTGTCGTTAAAGTGCTGCCGGTCGCCACCATGCCGAACTGGCGGCGCCGTTATGACCGTCATTCGCAGCGTCTTTTTCTATCGGAGCGGCTGTCGCCGTTCGACCAGTTGCGCGAAGTCGCCATGGAGGCCTGCCTGATCCGCATGACGGTCGCGATCGCCGGCGAAATTCAGGCGCTGAAGCTCGGTACGGACGAAGCCCGCCGGCTCGCCCGCTTCGAGTTCGGCCGCTACGCCGCCCATGCCTTGATGATGCCCTATCAGGCCTTTCATGCCGCCGCCGTGCGGGCTCGTTACGATATCGATGTGCTGCGCTCGCGTTTCGGCGTCTCCTTCGAACAGGCGGCGAACCGCCTGACCATGCTGCAGCGTCCTGGCTTGTCCGGCGTCCCGGTCTTCATGCTCGAGGTCGACAATGCCGGCAACCGCTTCCGCAAGGCCAGCGGCCAGGGCTTTCCGCAAAGCCGCTTTGGCGGCGGCTGCCCGAAACTGCCGGTCCATGCCGCTTTCGCTTCGCCTGGCCAAATCCTGGTCGAGGCGGTGGAAATGCCCGACGGCGCCGAGTTCCTCTGCATCGCACGCACGCTCGAAGGGCCGCAGGGTTCGTTCTCCGAGCGCCCGCGCCGCACCGCGCTGCTGTTGGGCTGCGATATCGGCTTTCGCGACGAGATCGTCTATGGCGCCGGGCTGCCGGCAAAGGCCGGACAGGGCGCCGCCACGCCGGTCGGTCCCGCTTGCCGGCTATGCGAACGCATCGGCTGCCTCGCCCGCGCCGAGCCGCCGGTGACCCGTCCGCTGGGTCTCGACGAGATGGTGACGGGCCTGAGCGCCTTCGATTTCCAGTGATGCTTCTCGGGCTTGAGGTCGCGGAAGACTGCAGCTGTTTGCGCTAATCAATACAGCGCGGCCCGAACCATCGCCGAACCAAATATTGATTAAGCATCGGCGCTGCGCTATCGAAGGTGAGCTGCAGGGCAGCCAAGGGGGGACGGCTTATGAACAGGAAAGCTTTGTGGCTTGGCGTGGCGCTTGCCCTTTTGGCGGGGCCTGTTCTGGCAGAAAAATCCTCGTAATTCTTCAAGGACTATCAACAGTATAGTGACGACGGCAAGGCATTCCTGGACAAAATCGATCCAAAGACCGGCGCGGTCGACCTTCCCGAAGGCATCCATCTCGATCTCAAGGACAAGTTCTATTTTCTGGGCAAGAAGGACGCGACGTCCGTCCTGACCGAGGCCTGGGGCAATCCGCCTGATACCGCGTCCGAAGCAATCGGCATGATCTTCCCGGCCAAGTACGAGCCCATCGCCGGCAACGGTTGGGGCATCGAATTGCGCTATGAAAAGATCGGCCATGTCGATGACGCCGACGCCGCATCCATCGACTACACCGAACTGCTGAGCAGCATGCAGGCGGACACATTGTCGGCCAACGATCAGCGGGTAAAGGACGGCTTTCCCCCGATCAAGCTAATCGGCTGGGCCTCGCCGCCGGTCTATGATTTCGTCCACAAGCGGCTGCACTGGGCCAAGGAACTGCAGTTCGGAGACGATACCGTCCACACGCTCAATTACGACGTCCGTTTCCTCGGCCGGGAAGGCGTCTTCGTGATGAGCTACATCGCTACGGTTGAACAATTGCCGGAGATCAAGCAGAGCCTGGACGAAGTGCTGGGCGTGGCGGACTTCAACACCGGCAAGAAATACACCGATTTTCTGCCCGGCACCGACACGGTCGCCGCGGTTGGCATTGGCGGCCTCATCGCCGGAAAACTCGCGGCAAAGGCCGGCCTGATTGCGGTCGCGGTCATCGCCCTGAAAAAGTTCGGCATTCTGCTGCTGGTACCGCTGGCCGGTCTTTGGCGCTTTATCCGCGGCAACAAGGGCACGTCCTAGAAACGGCGGTGTTTGCCCGTATGGCTGCCGGTTGGCGGTGCGCCAAAGGGAATGCCGGGCTGGATCACGTCCGGCGGTAGCCTATGCGCTAGGCGAATACGGCACGTTTCTGTCGTCCATTGTGCATCATGCCGCCCCGAGATAGCCGACAGTCGCACCCCATGACCGATACCGCATCTTCTCCAATCGCCGCACCGCCGATCGTCTCGCCTCGCGAAGAGCGGGTCGGCTTGCTGCTGGTGTTCCTGTCGGCGCTGATGTGGAGCTTTGGCGGCACCATCGCCCGCTTCATCGACACCGCTGACAGTTGGACCGTGGTGTTCTGGCGATCGCTGTGGGCGGCTGTGTTCCTGATTTGCTTCATGGCCTGGCGCGACGGCTGGCGCGGCATGTTGCGGCTGTTTCGCGACATGGGCCTGCCCGGCCTTGCCGTGGCCGTCTGTTTCGCCACGGCGTCGACGTGCTTCGTTGTCGCGCTCGCCTACACCACCGTTGCCAATATCCTGTTGATGCAGGCCGGTGTGCCGCTGCTGGCGGCATTGCTTGCCTGGGTGCTGTTTCGCGAACGCGTCGCCGTCGCGACCTGGGTGGCGATCGCCGCCGTCATCGCCGGCGTCGCCATCATGGTGTCGGAATCGCTCGACGGCGCCGTATCGCCCATCGGCGACGGGCTGTCGCTGCTGATCGCCGTCATGTTCTCGATTGCCACCGTCATCACCCGGCGCTTCGCCCATGTGCGCATGACGCCGGCGACGTGCCTCGGCACGATGCTGGCAGCGGCTTTCGCCGCATCGCAAGCCACGCAGTTTGCCACGTCGGCCCACGACATGGCTTTCCTGTTTGCCTTCGGCGTCATCAATCTCGGCCTCGGCCTTGCCTTCTTCGCCACCGGCGCGAGGCTGGTTCCGGCGGCGATCGCAGCACTCCTCGGCACGTTCGAGCCGATCCTCGGACCGATCTGGGTCTGGCTCGTTCATGGCGAGGTGCCCTCGGTGCGCACCATCATCGGCGGCGCGGTGGTGGTCGCCGCGCTGCTCGTCCATATCGCGCTTGAATTCAAGCGCCAGGCGAGGCCTGCACGGCCGGGGACCACCGGCCTGCCATCCCCTAATTGACCCGCCTTTCCCTTGGTTGAGCCCGTCTTCCCTAATTACGCCCGTCTTTCCCCAATTAGCGAAGCCGCACGCCCTATTGACCGAGCTTCCCCGCGCGGGCCATTGACAACCTTGCTGCGGCACGGGCAGGCTGGGGGCACGGCAACAACAAGACAGGCTTATCTTGCCAAGTGTCCCCGCCGGTCGGACCAAGACCGGACCACAGCGTCGTATCCCTGCCCGCGCCGCGGCGAAAGCCTCTGACGGCGTCAGCGCGCCCGCCATGCGGGCACACAGAGCCATCATCTGCCGCTCGTCGAACCGCCCGGACGGCGCTGGCAGTTCATGCTTGTGGCTGCCCGGAAAGCTCAATACTCTGAAGCAAATGCCCAATCGCGCTCGAACAGCGACGACTTGGCGAAGGAACACTCATCAAAGGAGAACAGCATGATCCGCAAAGCGCTCTGGCTTTCGGCAACCTCGGCATTTCTGACGCTTTTCGCCGTTGGCGGCCATGCCGAGGATCGCGTCGTCAACGTCTTCAACTGGTCGGATTACATCGACAGTTCGATCATTGACGAATTCACCAAGGAGACCGGCATCAAGGTCGTCTACGACACCTTCGATTCCAATGAAATCCTCGAGACCAAGCTGCTTGCCGGCGGCAGCGGCTATGACGTCGTCGTGCCCAGCGGCAACTTCCTGGCCCGCCAGATCCAGGCCGGCGTGTTCCAGAAGCTCGACAAGTCGAAGCTGCCCAACATTTCCAACATGTGGGACACGGTTTCGGAGCGCACCGCCAAATACGATCCGGGCAATGAATACTCGATCAACTACATGTGGGGCACGGTCGGCATCGGCTACAACATCAAGAAGGTGCAGGCTGCACTCGGCACCGACAAGATCGACAGCTGGGATGTTTTCTTCAATCCCGACAGCCTGGCCAAGCTGAAGGACTGCGGCGTCTATGTGCTGGACTCGCCGGCCGACATCATCCCGGCGGCGCTCAAATATCTCGGCCTCGATCCGAACAGCACCTCACCTGACGACATCGCCAAGGCCGAGGAGACGTTGCTGAAGGTGCGGCCGTATATCCGCAAATTCCATTCGTCCGAATACATCAACGCGCTCGCCAACGGCGATATTTGCCTGGCGGTCGGCTGGTCGGGTGACGTCTTCCAGGCGCGCAACCGCGCGGTCGAGGCCAAGCAAGGCGTCGAGATCGGCTATTCCGTGCCCAAGGAAGGCGCCCAGATGTGGTTCGACCAGATGGCGATTCCCGCCGATGCGCCGCATGCCGCCGAGGCACTCGAATTTCTCAACTACATGATGAAGCCGGAAGTGATCGCCAAGTCGTCCAACTATGTGCTGTACGCCAACGGCAACAAGGCTTCGCAGCAGTTCGTCGACAAGGCACTGTTGGATGACCCGGCTGTCTATCCGGACGCCGAGACCCTGAAGAAACTCTATACGGTCCAGCCCTACGATCCCAAGACCCAGCGCCTGATCACGCGCAGCTGGACCAAGATCGTCACCGGCCAGTAAGCAACGCGACTGGTCCCGGCAGTCATCTGCCGGGACCATTCTTCTCTGGGGCAAGAAGCAAAAAAACAGGACGGAGTGGGACATGAAATCGCTTGGCAGCATCCGCAGGGATTTTGCGCCTTGGACTGATCCGAATGCCAAGCCATACATTCAGTTCGAGAACGTCACCAAGAAGTTCGGTGACTTCACAGCCGTCAACAATCTATCGCTGACCATTTTCGAGCGCGAGTTCTTCGCCCTGCTCGGCGCGTCCGGTTGCGGAAAGTCGACTTTGCTCAGGATGCTTGCCGGCTTTGAGGAGCCGACCGCCGGCCGTATCCTTCTCGACGGCCAGGATTTGCGCGGCATCCCGCCCTATCGCCGCCCGGTCAACATGATGTTCCAGTCCTATGCGCTGTTCCCGCATATGACGGTGGAAAAGAACATTGCCTTCGGCCTCAAGCAGGAAGGCATGCCGGGACCGGATATCGAAAAGCGCGTCGCCGAGATGCTGAAGCTGGTCAAGCTCGAGCAGTTCGCCAAGCGCAAGCCGCACCAGCTCTCCGGCGGGCAGCGCCAGCGCGTCGCACTCGCCCGCTCGGTCGCCAAGCGGCCGAAAGTGCTGCTGCTCGACGAACCGCTCGGCGCGCTCGACAAGAAGCTGCGCGAGGAAACGCAGTTCGAGCTGATGGACCTGCAGCAAAATCTCGGGCTCACTTTCGTCGTCGTCACCCACGACCAGGAAGAGGCGATGACCATGGCCGACCGCATCGCCATCATCGACAAGGGCGAGGTGATGCAGGTGGCGACGCCGGCGGAAGTCTATGAAGCCCCCAGTTCGCGCTTCGTTGCCCACTTCGTCGGCAATGTGAACATGTTCGAGGGCAAGGTCGCCGAGCGTGCGGCAAACACCACGCGCATCACCGGCGCGACAGGGGCCCAGATCGTCGTCGAAAACAGCACCGATACAAAGGCCGGTTCCGACATCGTCTTCGCCATCAGGCCGGAGAAGATCAAGGTGTCGTCGACGAAACCGGCCGACGCCGTCAATGCGCTTGAGGGCGAGGTCTACGACGTTGCCTATCTCGGCGACATGACCGTCTACCACATCCGGCTGGATGACGGGCAGATCATCAGGGCAAGCGCGCTCAACGCGGCGCGAGTCACCGAGGACCCGCTGACCTGGAACGACCGCGCCTGGGTCTCCTTCCGGCCGGATGCCGGCGTCGTGCTGACACGGTAGGGGGCGGCCATGTCCAACATTGCACTCACCGACGCCGGTCCATCGGCCGCGGCCAAACCGTTCCTGATGCGGCTCGGTGCCGGCTTTGTCAGCCGGCTCGTCATCATCGTGCCTTATCTCTGGCTGCTGTTCTTCTTCTTCATCCCGTTCATCATCGTCTTCAAGATTTCGCTGTCGCAGTCGGCGATCGCCATGCCGCCCTACACGCCGGCGCTCGATTTCAGGGACGGCATGTCCGGGTTCTTTGTCCGCTTCCGCGAACTCAGCGTCGACAATTATGTCTGGCTAACGCAGGACGCGCTTTACTTCAAAGCCTACGTGACCAGTGTTATCATCGCTGCTGTCTCGACGATCCTGACCTTGCTCGTCGGCTTCCCGATCGCCTACGGCATGGCCCGCGCGCCGGCGACGATCCGTCCGACCTTGCTGATGCTGGTTATCCTGCCGTTCTGGACGTCGTTCCTGATCCGCGTCTATGCCTGGATCGGCATCCTCAAGCCCGAGGGTCTGCTCAATCAGCTGCTGTTGTCGCTGCACATCATCAATCAGCCACTGATCATCCTCAACACTTACACGGCGATCTTCATCGGCATCGTCTATTCCTACCTGCCATTCATGGTGCTGCCGCTCTATTCGTCGCTGGAAAAGATGGATTACTCGCTGATCGAGGCGGCAAAGGATCTCGGCTGCCCGCCGACATCAGCCTTCTGGAAGATCACGTTCCCGCTGTCGCTGCCCGGGGTCATCGCCGGCTGCCTGCTGGTGTTCATTCCAGCGGTTGGCGAGTTCGTCATTCCCGATCTGCTCGGCGGCTCGCAGACGCTGATGATCGGCAAGACCTTGTGGAATGAATTCTTCGCCAACCGTGACTGGCCGGTGTCGTCGGCCGTCGCCGTCATCCTGCTGCTGCTCCTGATCGTGCCGATCATGCTCTTCCAGCAGGCCCAGGCACGCGCCCAGGAGCAGGACAAATGAACGCCACCTGGAGCCGCTTCAACGTCACCTCGGTCGTGCTGGGCTTTGCCTTTCTCTATCTGCCGATCGTGCTGCTCATCGTCTTCTCCTTCAACGAGTCGAAGCTGGTCACCGTCTGGGGCGGCTTCTCGACCAAATGGTATGCCTCGCTGTTCCACAATCAGGGGCTGATGGACGCCACCTGGGTGACCGCGCGTGTGGGTGTCATCTCCGCCACTGTGGCAACCGTGCTCGGCACGCTGGCAGCACTGACCTTGACCCGCTACACCCGCTTCCGCGGCCGCATCCTGTTTTCCGGCATGGTGTTTGCGCCGCTGGTCATGCCGGAAGTCATCACCGGCCTGTCGCTGTTGCTGCTGTTCGTTGCCGTCGGTCTCGACCGTGGCTTCCTGACCGTGACGCTTGCTCACATCACCTTGACCATGTGCTTCGTGGCTGTCGTCGTGCAGTCGCGCCTGGTGTCGTTCGATCGTTCGCTGGAAGAAGCTGCCTTGGACCTCGGCGCAACGCCGGTAAAGACCTTCTTTCAGATCACGCTGCCGGTCATCATGCCGGCCATCGTCTCCGGCTGGATGCTGGCCTTCACCCTGTCGCTTGACGACCTGGTCATCGCCTCCTTCACCTCCGGGCCTGGCGCCACCACGCTGCCGATGAAGATCTACAGCCAGGTGCGTCTCGGCGTGACGCCGGAAATCAACGCCGCCTGCACCATCCTGATCGCCGTCGTGGCGGTAGGCGTCATCATCGCTTCGGTCGCCAACAAGCGGCGTGAGGTGCAACGCCAGCTCGACGAACAGGCCGCGCAGCGCGGTTGATTGCGTCAAACGAGGGATAGGGCGATCCCGGTAAGGGTCCGCCTATTCGCCTGAGACGCCGCGGCTGATCGGCGAGATGAACGGCGTGCTCCAGGTGCCGCCGACGAAGAATGACGACTGGTTGGATCCCTGCTGGCCATTGACCGGTGCCGCTGCCGGGTCGGCCTGGGTGACACCCCCCGAAAGCGCCAGCCCGCGTCCGCCGTAAGAGGCGATGCCGGACAGCCAGACCTTGTATTTCGCCGAATTGGCCTCGGCCTTGTCCAGCCTTGCCACACCCTTCGAGATGGTGGCCTTGAGCTCGGCGCCGTCCATCGGCAGTGTCCCGTCCGAGACGTCGTCGAGCGCGAAGAAGCCGCCCTGTTCCGTGTGCTTCAGAAATGCCGGCAAATTGAGCCCGCTCAGCGCGCCCGGCCCGAACGTCGCAGAGACCGAGCCGTCCGCGTTCTCGAAGATCGAGTCCCAGGATTTGCCCGGCCCTTTGAGAATGACCGAGACAGTGCCGGTGCTGGCCGGCACCAGCCGCGTCATTCCGGCCGCGGTGCCGAAAGCGGCGCCGTCAATGTCGGAGGCGAGCAGCCGGATCTCGACCTGCGAGCCCTCCGGTTTGCGGTCGAAACGCAGGCTACTTTGCACGTTGCCGCCAAAGGCCGACGCATCGGAGATATCGAAGACGGCAAGCCCGTTCTTCACCTGCGCCGTAGCGGCGACGTCGGCAAGCTGGATTGCGCCGGCCGAGGCATGTGCCGCTGACAGCCTCAGATCGAGATTGATCCGGTCGGCGAAGCTGGTGTCGATTTCGCCGGGACCGGTCTCGCCGGTCGGCGCCAGCGGCGTGAAGGCCGAAAACAGCGACCTGAGGTCGAGCGTATCGAAGGCGAGTGTGCCTGATATCACCGGCAAGGCGTCGCCGAACGAAAAATCCAGCGCCCCCATTCCCGGGTTGCTGTCGAGCGTCACCGCGGTGTTTTCGAATTTGACGCGGCCGGCGGTCGCCGTGATCTTGCTCGAAATCGAGACCGAACCGATCGCCGTACCAGGGGCAATGCCGGCCTGCGACCATTCCAGCACGCGCCGCAGCGAGGGCGCGGCGAATTTCGCCTGGCCATCGAAATAGGCGTTTTGCGACATGCTGGCCGTGCCGTCGAACGAGAAGCTGGCCGGCGCTGCCTTGAACGAAAACGTGACCGGTGCGGCGCCGCCGGCAAACAGCACCAGCGGCTTGGGCGAGGCGGCATCGACGGTGACGCTCTCGCCGCGCCAGATTCCGGTCGCCGACAAGGTCGCGTTGCTGTTCATCGCTGCCCAGCTCGCCTGGCCGGACAGGCTGGTCAACAATTCGACGTCCTTGCCGCCGATGGAGGCGACCATGCGGCCGTCCCTGAATTCCACTGTGCCGAACGGATCGGCGGGCAGCTTGCTCAGGTCCGGCTTCGTCGGATCGGCGTTGACCACGCCGCGCGCCGTGTCGATGGAGCGGGTGATGCGTCCGCCCGTTGGTATGGCGGGCAGGAATATGCCGTTTGCGGCGCGCTGGACCCGGATCGTCGGCCGCACCAGCCGCGCCGTCGAAAACACCACATCGCCCTGCAGCGCCGCCATGGCCGAAAGGTCGACCTCGACCCGTTCGGCCTCGATCACCGGCGGCGCGTCGGTCTCGGTCCACTGCGACAGCGTGACGTCGCTCAATATGGCGCGGAACTTCGGCCACACCTCGATGCGCGGCGAACCGGCGATGGTGACCCTGAAACCGCTCCACGCGCTCATTTCCCAGGCGATGCGATCGCGCACGATCCGGGTCGAGGCAAACAGCGGCAGAGCGGCGACGACCAGCGCGATGACGAGCACGGCAACGCCGATCGCCCATATTCCGCGCCGGATCAAAGGTGATGGCATATTGCCCCGGTTGCTTTCATTCCGATAAAAATCGCCTGACGGGTGTAACCGCCAGTTGTCACCACGCCTTCCAGTCGTCACTACGACTTAGGGCTGAGGCATTTCAAGTCTTTATGGCCCGGCGATGGCAATTGCGCACACATGGCCGAGTTTAGCGGAACAAAATCTTGCTCTGCCGCACGGTGGTAGGCATAAGCGATGCAGCTTCAGCCTGCTACGAGGCGCGGCGTTTTTGGGACAGCGCGCCTGTAAAGCTGAGGCTAGTGCATGTCGCCCGGAGAGTGCAGCGGTTCCGGGACAACGACGTGCATCAAAACAAAAGCATATCTATCTTGCGACGCGACGGGCTTCAAGGAGGATCGATAATGGCTGCCGAAGCACCGCTCTGGACCCCGACGCAAGACCAGATCGACGCAGCACCACTGACCGCGTTCATGAAGGCAGCAGCGGCCAAAAGCGGCACATCCTTCGCCTCCTACGCCGAACTGCACCGCTGGTCGGTCGAGGATCGCGAAGGCTTCTGGAGCCTGCTGTGGGACTTTTGCGGCATTGTCGGCGACAAAGGGACCGATGCGGGCGAGACCGTGCTCGTCGATGGCGACAAGATGCCCGGCGCATCGTTCTTTCCCGATGCGACGCTGAACTTCGCCGAGAACCTGCTGAAGAAGACCGGTTCCGGCGACGCGATTGTCTTTCGCGGCGAGGACAAGATCGAGCGGCGGCTGTCGTGGAGCGAACTGCACCAGCTGACCTCGCGCTTTCAGCAGCTTTTCCTGTCGCTCAAGGTGAAAAAGGGCGACCGCATCGCGGCGATGATGCCCAACATGCCGGAAACCGTCGCCGCCATGCTGGCGGCCGCCTCCATAGGCGCGGTCTGGTCGTCCTGTTCCCCCGATTTCGGCGAGCAGGGCGTGCTCGACCGTTTCGGCCAGATCGAGCCGGTCATATTCATTGCGCCGGACGGCTATTGGTACAATGGCAAGGCAATCGAGGTAGCCGACAAGATCGCTGCCGTTGCGGCGAAGCTCGAAACCGTCCGCAAGGTCCTGATCGTCGACTATCTCGGTACCTCGCGCGATATCGCAGCGATCATCGACAAGGCCGTGGCGCTCGAAGAGGCGCTGTTACCCTTTACCGCCAAAGCGGTCACGTTCGAGCGGCTGCCGTTCGCGCATCCGCTCTACATCCTGTTCTCGTCAGGTACCACCGGCATTCCCAAATGCATCGTCCATTCGGCCGGCGGCACGCTGGTCCAGCATGTCAAGGAACACCGGCTGCATGCCGGACTCATCGAAGGCGACCGCTTCTTCTACTTCACCACCTGCGGCTGGATGATGTGGAACTGGCTGGTGTCGGGCCTGGCCTCGGGCGCCACGCTGCTGCTCTATGACGGCTCGCCCTTCCACCCCGACGGCAATGTGCTGCTCAGCTTCGCAGATGCCGAGAAGATGACCTTTTTCGGCACCTCGGCCAAATTCATCGATTCCGTACGCAAGGCCGGGCTCAAGCCGATCTGCAGCCATGATCTGTCGAGTGTGCGGGCGATTTCCTCGACCGGCTCACCGTTGTCGCCGGAGGATTTCCGCTTCGTCTATGACGGCATCAAGAAGGACGTACATCTCGCCTCGGTTTCCGGCGGCACCGACATCGTCTCCTGTTTCGTGCTCGGCGTACCGACGCAACCGGTCTGGACCGGCGAGATCCAGGGTCCCGGCCTCGGCCTTGCCGTCGATGTATGGGACGATGACGGCAAGCCGATCCGCGAGCAAAAGGGTGAGCTGGTCTGCACAAAAGCGTTCCCGTCGATGCCGATCGGCTTCTGGAACGATCCTGAGGGCAAGAAATACCATGCGGCCTATTTCGAGCGCTTCGACAATGTCTGGTGCCACGGCGACTTCGCCGAATGGACCGCGCATGGCGGCATGATCATCCACGGCCGTTCCGACGCGACGCTCAATCCGGGCGGTGTGCGCATCGGCACGGCGGAGATCTACAATCAGGTCGAACAGATGCCGGAAATCCTTGAGGCGCTGTGCATCGGCCAGGATTTCGACAATGACGTGCGCGTCGTGCTGTTCGTGCGGCTGGCCGCCGGCGTGACGCTGGACGAGGATCTGGAAAAGCGCATTCGTTCCAAGATCCGCAGCGGCGCCAGCCCGCGCCACGTGCCGGCAAGGATCGTCGCCGTCAGCGACATTCCGCGCACCAAATCGGGCAAGATCACCGAGCTTGCAGTGCGCGACGTGGTGCATGGCCGCGCCATCAAGAACAACGAAGCGTTGGCCAATCCAGAGGCGCTGGAGCTGTTCAGGAACCTGCCGCAGCTGGCTGAGTGACGCGGCCGGGATGGTTAACCAGATATGTCGGTCGAATTTACCTAGATTTCATGAGTGGTACACACTCGTAAATTTTTTGGACGGCCGGTAAGGAGTTGTTAAGGCCCGGCGTCGATAGTCGCACGTAACTTGAGGGAGAAATCCCGTTCCTCGTCCCCTGAGGATCAGATTCGCTCAAGCCCCCGTTGTGACAGCAAATCCCATTTAAGGCGTCCTGTTGGACGCCTTTTCTTTGTCCGGGATTCTCGCCCGGGAATGGCCGGCCCTATTCGGCCAGCACCCGCGTCGACGGGAAGGCGACCTCGACCAGCGTCCCTTCGCCCGGCGTCGAGGTGATGGTGAAGCGGGCGCGGTTGGCTTCCACCATCGCCTTGGTCAGCGGCAGGCCGAGACCGGTGCCGTCGCCACGCCCGCGCTTCAGCGCATTGATCTGCTTGAACGGCTTCAGCGCCTGCTCGATCTCGGCATGGCTCATGCCAATGCCGGTATCGCGCACCCGCATGACAACGTCGCCGGAGGTTTCATAGGCGGTCGACACGATCACCTGTCCGCCGGCTTGCGTATAGCGAATGGCATTGGACAGGATGTTGAGCGCGATCTGGCGCACGCTTCTGAGGTCGGCGACCACTTCGGGCAGTCGCGAGGCGAAGCTGGAGCGAATGATGACACGCTCGCGGTTGGCCTGCGGCTGCATCATCGCCACCGTCTCCGCCAGCGTATCGTTGAGCGACACCGCCTCGTAGTCCATTTCCTGCTGGCCGGCCTCGATCTTCGAAATGTCGAGGAGGTCATTGACGAGATCGAGCACATGGTTGCCCGAGCGGTTGATGTCTCTGAGATAGTCGCGGTAGCGGTCATTGGCTACCGGGCCGAACTTCTCGTCCACCATCAGCTCGGAAAAGCCGATAATGGCGTTGAGCGGCGTGCGGATCTCGTGGCTGATGCGGGCGAGGAAATCGGTCTTCTGCGAGGAGGCGCGCTCGGCCACCGCGCGCGCCTGGGTCAGATCCTCTTCGGCCCGCTTCCACTGCGTGATGTCGCGCACCACGGCGCAGAAGCCGCTGTCATTGGGCAGCCTGCCGATGGTCATGAACAGCGGGATGAAGCGCCCTTGCGCCTCGCGCCCGATCACCTCGCGGCCATCGTTCATCACACTCGCCACGCCGGGCTCGGACAGGCCGTTCAGATAGTCGCGGGCCGCGCGCTGGCTTTCGATGGCAAACAGCGAGGCGAACGGTTTACCGGTGACGTCGTCGCTGTCGAAGCCGAACAGCGCCTCGGCCGGCCGGCTGATCGAGCGGATGTCGCCGTCGCGGCCGATCAACACCACACCATCGGTCGCGGTGTCGATGATGGTGCGCATCTCGGCAATGCGCGCTTTGAGTTCGGAGACATCGGGCTGCGTCTGCTCCTCGGCTGCGAGATGCGCAACCATCGGCGGCTCGTTATCGCCGGTACGTCGCACCACCAGCATCAGCGCCTTGCCGGCGCGCCACGGCACCGAACGCAAAATGGCTTCGATCGGAAATTCCTGGCCCTCGCGCGTCTTCAGTTTGAGTGTGTGGTCGCTTTCGCCGGCCATTTCTGAATAGGGATCGGCAAACAGCGCGTCGAGCCCGCCGGCGTCGCTCAGGTCCTCAAGCGTGTCATAGCCGGTCAGGCCGAGGAATTCCTCATTGGCGTAATGAAGCTCGTCGCCCGAATGGATGAGCAGCGGCACCGGCAGCTTGCCGAGGATCGACGTGTCAGGGGCCTTGTGTTCATCTCCGGCCGAGAATGCCGAAGGCATGAACCCCTCAAGCTTGAGCGGCGGCACTTTCAGGCGCTGTGGTTCTGCCGGCACTGTGTCCGCATCGCCGGCCTTGTCCCCGTCTTCCACGGCGGAATCGGTCGCCTCGTCGGACGGCGCCCAATCCTCATTGTCCTCGGCATCGCGGAAGTCGGCCGACGTCATGCTGTCGTCTTCACCGGCATTGGCCGGCGTCTCGGCAACAACCGGCTGTGGCTCTGCGGCCTCGACGATCTCTTGGGCTTGCGTATCATCCGGTTCGGAAGCCGGCGCAAGTTCGTCGTTGGACGACGTTGCTTCCGTACTGTCTTCGGTGACGGAGCCTGGTTCGGGATCGGCATAGTCGAGCAGGGAGCGCGACACTGTCGGCGCCTTCGCCTCGCCTGCTTCGCTGTCCGCAAGGCCGTCGTCCGGCTGCTCGCCGTCAAGCCGCGTCAGGTCCTTTTCGTCCTCGGCATCCCTTTCCGGCGGTTCGGCCTCAGCCGTTTCGCTTTCGGGTGCGGCTGCCGATGGTTCAGCCACGGCAGCCGGGCCGGCTTCGTCCGGACTCGAGACCTCGGCGGGTTGTCGGGCTGGCGCGGCTGTTTCAGCCTGGTTCGCCTCGACATGATCCGGCTTGAGCTCATCTGCCTTGGCCTGGTCTGGCGTTACCTGATCCGGATTGGCCGGTTCGGCCTGCTTGGCAGTCTCCGGCTGCTCCGGCGGGGGATTGTCCTTCTTCAGCCGCTCGCCGATTTCGCGGAAAGCGCTGCGCTCCAGCGTCGACAGGCCCCTCTCGCTTGTCGGCTGCTTGTCGTTGGCGGGCTGCCGATGCTCGGCCAGCCGGATGACCTTGTCGGCAAAACGACGTTCCTGCTTCGGCACGATGGTCAGTGCCGGCACTTCGCCCTCGAACGGATCGGCCGCCTTGGGAGCTTCCGCCACGGGCTGTTCCGGGGCCGGCTCGGCTGCTGCCGCTGGCGCGCCATTGGGGACCAGCGCCATGCCGATTGCTTCCGGATCGACCACCGCATCGCCGGCGCGGGCGACGCCGAAACCACGAAAACCTTCGAAGGCGCGGCTGCGGCCATAGACAGGCAGTGCTGCCAGATCGACCGGTATCTTCAGGTCGGAGCCGGCAACCGGCCACAGTACCGAGCGGCCCGACCAGGTGTCGCGCCGTTCAAGCAGGCCCGCGATCTCGCCCGAGGCGTCGAGGCCGAAAATTGTCGCGACGTCCTTGAAGCGGCGGCCGATCACGTCGGCGGCGGCTTTGCCGACAATGTCGCCGAATTCCGGCGACAGCGCGCTGAACTTGCCCTCGGCGTCGGTGCGCCAGACGAAGCGCAGCGGCGGCGCCGAGCGGTCGACCTCACGTTTGGCGGGAGGCGCAGCCGGTGGGGCTGCGTCGGACGGCAGGGCGGGCGCAGCGGCACTGCTGTCCAACTGCGCACTCTCGGCCGGGGAAACAGAGTCCGGCTCGGCCTGCGCCGGGCTGTCCGGCTCGCCCGCCTGCGGCTCTTCGCCGGCATGGAAGTACCAATGATCATGTTGCGCCGGCGCGCTGTCATTCGCCGCCTGCTCGCGGCCGGTCGTCTGCTCGCGATGGTCCGCCTTTGTATCGGTTGACGCCGAAGCATCATGCTCGGTGGCAGCCGGACCTGTCTCCCCGACATCAGGCGCGGCCGCGAGTGGGGCGCCCTGATTCCCGCTTGCGGTGGGGTGGTCAGCCACCGCATCCACCGTTACCGCGTTCTCCGCGGCGGCTTGCGCCGGGCCATCGTCGACCTGCGCTGCAGCAGGTTCGGCATCCAGCTCGCCGACAGGATTTTCCTCACCGAGCTGATCCTCGTCGATGACCACCAGCAGATGCCTGGACTCGGTCAGGCGCGCGAAGCCGGCCGGATAGGACGTGGCGCCGCCGGGGACCAGCCGCTTGACGATGCGGTCGTCCTGGCTCGCCACGTCGGCGACAAGCGCGGCCAGCGTCTCAGGCCGGATGGCGAGCGCGCCAAAGCCATCCGAAGCCGCCTCGACAGTGCCGGCGGCGTCGACAAAGGCGATGAAATGGCCGTCTTCGGTAAAGCCGCTGATGGCGCGGGTCCCAATGTCGGCAGCACTGCGCGAGCCGGCCTGCGCTGCCGGCACCACCAGCATGATGGCGCTTTCGCCGTCCGGCATAGTCACCGCACTGGCCAGGAAGCCGACGGCGCGGCTGGTGATGCCGGTCGCCAGCCGTACCGTAATGGCGCGGTCGCTGCCGATCTGCGGGAAGCCCGCGGTCGCCATGATCTGGCGCCTGGCGATCAGCGGCAGCTGAGCCGAGGCGCCGATGATGGCCTCGATATCGGGATAGCCGAACACCGCAGCGCCCGGGCCGTTGGCCCAGATCACCTGTTCGAGGTCGGCCGACAGAATCGCGATCGCGTCGCCGGCGGCGAAGCGCTGGCGAACCGCATCAAGCACGGCGACATCGAGGAAAGAGTAGTTCTCGGAAGGCATGCGCTTGGCGGACCCTTTCGGTGAAACCTCTTGGCGAACCCCTCTTGGCGAACCTACAAGGCGGGCAATTTGCAGTTAACGCTTTGTTAATAAAAGCCCGCGCGGCGAAGGTCCACAAGCCATGGCGGGAAGCAGGTGGAATCTCTGGCCACTTGGTTAACAGCTCTCGGAATGTCCCTGGATAACCTCTTGGGTGACGCATGGGAAGAAATTTATGGTGCACTGCAACAAAGATATTGCATCGCACAAAAAAACCGCTATATTGCCATCATACATGAACGAGACGGCTTTTTGTCAAAGCCGCTACCCCGAAAGGATGGAAAATGACCAAGGCCAAGACCGCTGAGACCATCGAAAACGTCGAATTCCCGAGCTTCGACGCTTCCAAGGCAACCGACCAGATCCGCGCTTTCGCCGAAAAGGGGGTCGAGCAGTCGAAGGAAGCCTACTCCAAGCTGAAGACCGGCGCCGAAGAGACCCAGAAAGTCCTGGAATCGACCTTCGAGACTGCCAAGACCGTTTCCAGCGACCTGTCGCTCAAGACCATCGCCGCTCTGCGCGCCAATGCCGAAGCCGGCTTCTCGCATCTCGAGGCCCTCATCGGCGCCAAGTCGCTGTCGGAAGTGGTCGAACTGCAGACCGCCTTCCTGCGCAAGCGCGTCGAGACCACCGTCGAGCAGGCCAAGGACTTCCAGGCTGTTGCTTCGAAGGCTGCCGAAGACGTCTCCAAGCCGGTCAAGACCGCTTTCGAGAAGGCCCTGAAGGACATCAAGGCCGCCTAATAATTGCGCACAACTCTGCGATGCATCAAAACGTCGCATTTCGTCAGACAAATAGGTGTGCGATAGAGTTGTCCAAATGAATACCCGGCGAGTGGAACCTCCTCCCTCTGCTCTCCGGGGTGACCAGCCAGCACCTCCTCCCGCTGGCTCGTAACAGGAAAAGGCCGGCACCTCCTCCCGCCGGCCTTTTTCTTTTGCCGAAGAAAACCGGCGCCTGTTGGCAGAACCGGCTTTGCCTTATCAAAGGCCTTGAATTAGTCTCTGATAGACCGTATTGGACGCATCGCCGAACGACAGAGCGGATCTCGGAGAATGAATTTCACCACGATCTGGCTCAGGCGAACGTGCCGTTGTAGCTCAGATGGTTAGAGCGCCGGATTGTGGATCCGGAGGTCGCTGGTTCGATCCCAGCCAACGGTACCATCGAATTTCCCGCTAAAGTATTGATTGCCGATCCCGACGATCCACGAGAGATCAAGACCTGTATGGCCCTGTCGGCAGGGCAGGAAGACCCTGACTGCGCACACACACCGCGGTGCGGATACCCGCGCCGCAGCTTAGGTTTCATTTTACTCCAGCGGTTCGTCGGTCGGCCGAGGCGTCGTGCCTGCCTGACGAGGACGGCCGGCATTGCGATTTGCAATGCGGCTGTCGAGTGGCGATCTGGACGCTTGCTGGGCGCCAGCGGTCTTGGGTGCGGTCGGCTTGGCGCCGGAATCGCTGTCTTCAGCATCGCGACGGGGATGTGGCAAACCGGCGGCCTCAGGCGATCTGACCGGAGGTGTCGCGGCCGGGTTTGTCGATACGGGTTTGTCCTTGGCCATTTTCAACTCTCGCCTTTTCAGCATGCAGACGGCCGGACAACAAAGTCGGGCCATTGGACAGAACGGTCAGCCGCGCGGGCGCATCACGACTTTGATGCAGCCGTCCTCCTTGTCGCGGAAGGTTTTGTAAGTTCGGGCCCGGCCTTGAGGCCAGCGCGATGGAATGACGGGTCGATATCGCCGTTCTGAACTTTCTGCAGCGATGTCGCGTTCATCCTGGATCGTCGGATCGGCCACCTGTTCGCAACGTATGTCGCCTTTGCCGTGCCATGTGAGGGCCTTCATGTGCTGTTCCTTGACGACAAGCCCTGCGAGCCCGAACTTGGCTTGATGTGAAATGTTCCCGCTTCCAACGAGCATCCGGCCTCAACCCTTGGCGGCCGAGCCGGGTTCGGCCATGCCGCAATGCTGCTCGGCCAGGGTGCCGGCCGGCGTGCCATGCGCCGCTGCAACCTGCAGCTTGTTTTTCCAGCCGCTGATCGCCTGCTGCCACGACCGCATCCCTGATCGCTTCGCAGGGCAGAGGTTTGGCGCAAGCGCAGGATCTGCTATCGCGCCAGCATCGCGGCGACAACGAACACGACGGCGGCAACGACGACAAGCGCGACAATGGCCAGCACCGGGCCGTTTTTACTCGGGGCCGGGGCTCGCTCGTCGTCCGGCCGCCGCATCGCATTGGCGAAGCTTGCTTGATTAGCGAAAGCCGGCGTGCCCGTCGCTGCGGGAACCGGCACGGCGCAGGTGTCTGCTGCTTCGGCATCGGTTTCCATAGGCGCCGCCGCCGGGTCGAATCCCGGCGTCTTGTCCTCTGTCACCCCAGACTGAATATCGCCTCTGTCTTCGGCCGGGTTACGTTCGACGTTCATGATGATGCTCCTGCCGCTGGCGGCCATGGTCGGCAACGCGGCAGATTCGGCAAAGTTCCAGTCTGGCTCGCAATGCCCGCTTACGCACACCGCCGCTCGTTGACCTTGAGCTGGCTCGTTCCAGCCACTCCAACCCAAATTGCCAGTCCGGCTCCCGGCGCGCGCTGTTTGGATTCCGTGGGAACATCAACAGCGCCAGCGAGTTCGGTATGTGCAGCGAGTTCCCTGTTCGCCGCATGGCCGACTGCCGGAGCTCTTGACTGCCCGCGTCTTCGCTCCTGGAGCGCGGGCCACTCCTCTTAGCCCAAGGTTGCGATCATGAGCAGAAACATTCCGGAAAAGCGGGCCAGGCAGGGTGGCTTGGGGCGACCGGTCCTTGGCGTGCTCTTGGCAGGCCTTGTCTTGGCGCTCGTTGCCTGGGGGATCGCTGAAATCTATGGCGAGCAGGCTAAGACACCGGCGACACAACAAAACAGCCGGGTTCCATCGCCAGATACTTACAGCCCAAATCCTGGCCAAACGGACCCCGCAAACTCCAAGGCCGATGATGTGAATGGCGAACCGGTGGACCGAAATCCCAAGCTCGACAAGGATCCCACGCCGCGATCAAGCACTGGCGGGGATCAGCCAGGAACGCCGCCAACTCAACCTGCTTCGCCATAGCGTTCGCACTAGTTGATAAACACAATTCAAACAGATGCGGAAATGTGGAGCGGCGATTTCAGCCAATTTCAAGAGCCGGGTCTGTCAATAATCGCCGGCGCTCTCTGATAGCTGGGGAAACCTCCGCTGATTCTTACCGCTTGCTGGATGGCACTGGCGGCTCCAGACCGACTGCGCGCTGTGTCACGCCGGCAGACCTTTGCACCTCTGGGCGCTTTTGAACTTGCAAGTCGATGGAATCGGGCAAGCTGGGTGTAGATGATGCAGTCGTCATCTTATCGAGGTCCGGCAGCAACACCATCTTTGCGTAGCGTGGAGGAACCAGATGGCCTCCGAAAACAGCGAATATCCCGCACACGAATAAAGCGAGAAGCAGGGCCGTAAGCACATCTGTGAAAATTTCGACAAATCTCATGTGCTCGCTCCGCGCGTAAGGATCCCGCCGCGCTCTCGACAGTAAGAGCGGCGGGATCCTCAACCGGCGATGAAGGGACTTTGATCGACGGTCTTCTCCTAATGTGGCTTCCGGTTGCGTGTTCCCTGGTTCGGACCTTATCCACCGACTATGGGACTAAGGTCCCGAACCTAAATGGAACCGATGGGGAAGAGCGGAATCCATGTGCCTTTAAGAGGCTTCAACCAGAGGGCACGACGGCTGATCGTCAGCCTCCCGCCAGAGACAGTCCACGGGCGCGCTCGCGCAGCAAGGCAAGCAGTTCGTCGCGCCGTGGCTCCGGCGTGTCGACGGGTAACACCAGACACAAGGTCCTTTTGATGGCGCCGTGGCCGTCGTGGATGGGCGCTGCCATGCACCAGGTGAAGCGGTCCGCCAGAGCGGCGGTCTCGCTGAAACCCTGCCGGTGGGCCAGGGCAACATCGGCAAAGAATTCGGCTGGTGCAATGATGCGGCCGTCGGGAAGCTTGTAGTCGCCAGATGGGATGAAGTCCCTCAACTCTTGCTCGTTCATATGGCCGAGGAGCAGCCGTCCGGATGCCGTCCATGGGATCGGCACCTCGACCCCGACATCGCTTGAGATCCGGAACGGGCCCGGCGAATCTCGGCAGTCCAGAACGACGTATTTGTTGCCACGCAGGCCGCATAGCTGGACCGTCTCGCCTGTCTCGGCGGCCAACTTATCCAAGGTCTCGATGATGCGACGGTAATGGGCGTTGTGATGTGAGTAGGCCCAGCCGAACAGATGCATGGCGCGTCCGAAATAGACGTAACCTTCACCGCCGACGTTTTCGAGCATTTCGGCGTCGAGCAGGCTGTTGACGATCTCGTAGGTGGTCGAACGCGGCGCGCCGATCATCTTGGCGATGTCGCCGACGCGCATTGGCGCGCGGTGCCGCAGCAACGCCTCGAGCAGCATGATGACGCGGTCAATGCCGCGTCGTCGTTCGCCGTTGCGCGGCTCCGCGCCGGCTTCCTTCCCGATCGCATCGTTAGTGCCGTCGCTCATGACCATCCGCCAAAATCATTTCGGTTCTCGTCTCAAGGCGCTTGAAAGATGTCAAGGCTCGGTCTAGCATCCAATTTGTCCGATATACAGACACATTGTCTGAAATACCAGACAAACTAACGAGCCGGACGCAGACAAATCCCGAGAGGACACACGGTTTCCAAGACCCGGCGACCGACGGGTTTCCTCGCCCTTGTTCTGCACGTCGAGGCCACAACCTCTGAAGGGAACAGTCATGATGAAATCACCGTTTTTCGCATCCGCCAGCGCGCTTTGCCTCGGTCTCGTGCTGAGCTTTGGCGTCGCCTCGCAGGCCAATGCTGCCGCCAACTGCATCAAGGGCGACCGCAAGGCGCCGTACACGATCGGCTGGGCCAACATCTATTCCGTGCCGACCTGGATGAAGCAGACCCAAGGCACGATCGAAGCCGAAGTCGAGACCCTGAAGAAGCAGGGACTGGTCGACAAGCTCGTCGTCACCGACGCTCAGGGCGATGCCAACGTCCAGATCCAGCAGATTCAGTCGATGATCGATTCCGATGTCGACGCCATCATCCTGATCGCCGGTTCGTCGACCGCACCGGCACGCGTTCTGGCCGACGCCTGCGCCAAGGGCATCGCCATCATCAACTTCGACAGCCTCGTCGACACCGACAAGGTCACCGCCAAGGTCAACACCGATTCTTCGCAATGGGGCGACCAGGCCGCCAAGTTCCTGATCGACGCCATCGGCGGCAAGGGCAAGATCCTGATCCTCAATGGCCCCGCCGGGGTTTCGGTCAGCGATGACAGGCGCAAAGGCGCCGACGCTGAGCTCAAGGCCCATCCCGACGTGACGGTGCTTGCCGAGACCAACACGCCCTACAACGTCGCGCCGGCACAGGAAGCCGTCACCAGCCTGCTCTTCGCCAACCCCGAGATCGACGGCATCCTGTCGCTCGGCGGCGCTCTGTCGGCAGGCGCCGTGCTGGCCCTCGACAAGCAGGGCCGTGAACAGGTGCCGATCACCGGTGAGAACGCCCGGCAGTTTTTGGAACTCTGGAAAGAAAAGGGCTTGAAGAGCTGGGCGACGATGCAGCCGAACTGGCTCGGCGCCTTCGCCACCTACACCGCCGTTCAGGCGCTGGAAGGCAAGGATGTGCCGGCTTTCGTCAAGATTCCGCTGCCGGTGATCGACAATTCCAACATCGACGAATACCTCGCCCGGGCCAAGGACTTCCCGGCTGACGGCTACATCTTTTCTCCTTACGATGAGGAGCTGTTCAAGAAGCTGCTGGCTCAGAAATAAGCCTGAAGGGTTGTAGCGTTGACAACCATGGCTCCGCTGCTCGCGGCGCGCGGGGTGTCGAAGTCTTTCTTCGGCAACCCCGTCCTGCGCGACGTTTCAATCGCTCTCCAGCCGGGCCGCGTGCATGCGCTGCTCGGCGAGAACGGCGCCGGAAAGTCGACCTTGATCAACCTTTTGTCCGGCGCCTTGAGACCGGATGGCGGGACGATCGAGGTCGATGGACGCGCGGTCTCACGCATGACGCCAGCTGTTGCGCGGCAGGCCGGCATCGCCGTCGTCCAGCAGGAACTCAGCCTGACGGCCAGTCTTTCCATCGCCGAAAATGTTGGTCTCGGCGCCTATCCCAAACGGTTCGGCCTGATCGACTACCGCGAACTCGCTGCGCGGGCGAGGGCCGCATGCGAACTTGTCGGGCTGCACGAGCCGCTGTCGACGCCGGTCGGGAATCTGTCGCTCGGCCGCCGCCAAATGGTGGAGATCGCCAAGGCGCTCTACCGCCGGCCGCGCGTGCTCATTCTCGACGAACCGACATCGTCGCTATCGGCAACCGAAACCAAAATCCTCACCGATCTGCTGCAGCGGTTGCGCGGCGAAGGCATCGCCATTCTCTACATCTCGCACCGACTGAACGAAGTCATGGCGCTGTGCCAGCACGTCACCGTGCTGAAGGACGGCACCTGCACGGCCGACCGCACCCTGGAAGGCACCGACGCCGCCGGGTTGGTTCGGCTGATGGTCGGCCGCGATCCCGGTGATCTTTTTCCGCAATGGCAGCCTTCCAGTTTGCTTGCCGACGCTATCTCCGTCCGAAATCTTTCGGCCGGCCTGATGCGCGACGTCGATCTGGATATCAAAACGGGCGAAGTGCTTGGCATTGGCGGCCTGGTCGGGCAAGGGCAGGAAGATCTGCTGCTCGGTCTCTACGGCGCCATTCCGGCACGGACGGCGTCGGCGACCGTCAACGGCGCCTCCGGCCTGCCCGGCGGCGTGCCGAAAGCCAACGCGCTGGGGCTGGCCTATGTGCCCGCGGATCGCAAGCGCGAGGGCCTGCACCTGATCCATCCCATCATCACCAACATGATGCTGCCCGCCTTTGCCAGGCTGCCGGCGCTGAAGCTGCGCAGCCGCCGCGCAGAGCGCGAGACGGCCAAAAGCCTTGCCGCCCAACTCGGCATCAAGGGTCACCTCGGCCGGGCGGCGCAGGCTCTATCGGGCGGCAACCAGCAGAAGGTGGCGCTGGCGAAATGGATGCCGCACGACCCGTTGGTGCTTCTGCTCAACGATCCGACGCGCGGCGTCGACGTCGAAACCAAGCGTGAGATCTACATGATGCTTCGCAATTTCGCCGCCGCCGGCAAGGCGGTCGTGCTGCTCAGTTCCGACACGCCCGAACTCGTGCACCTTTGCGACCGTGTAGCCATCGTCCGCGAAGGCCGCATCGTCGCCATGCTGGCGCGTGGAGCGCTGAGCGAGGAAGCCATCGTCTCCGCGGCGATGGGCGCCGAACAGCGGAAGGTTGCGGCATGAACACATCTTCCTCCGCCCGGCAGACCGGCGCGCTCTACTGGCCGGTGCAACTGCGTCGCAATGTCGGCGTGCGCAGCCTGTTTGCCGTCGTCCTGGTGTTTCTCATCGCCTATGGCGTCCTCTTTCCGGGTCTGTTCACGGCGTCCGGCTTCGCCAAATTCACGCAGAGCTGGTTTCCATTGGCTCTGGTCGCGATGGCGCAGGCGATCCTGATGCTCACCGGCGGCATCAGCCTGGCCATCGGCGCGACGGTCAGCTTGGGCGCGGTCATCGCCGCGACGACGATGGCCGGGCCGCTGGGCGTCGCCGGGGGCACTGCCGCGGTGGCGCTGACGGGCCTCGGCATCGGGGCGGCGACCGGCTTCATCGTGGTACGGCTTCGGCTGCCGGCCATCGTGGTGACGCTTGCCGGGTCGTTCATCATCGGCGGCGCCGCACTGCTGATCCTGCCGCGGCCCGGCGGCGCAATCCCGGCGTGGCTGTCCGACCTGCTTGCCGGCAACACACCGGCGGCATTCGTGCTGCTGGTGCTCATCGTTCTCCTGTGGAAGCTCTATCTCGCCACGCCGCTTGGCTTGAGCCTCTATGCCGCCGGCGAGAATCCGGTCGGCGCCTATCGCTCCGGCGTGCCGGTCGACGGCGCGCGCATTGCGGCCTATGCGATCAGCGGTCTGCTCTCCACCGGCGCCGGCTTGTTCGTCGCCGCACAGACCGGTTCGGGCGACCCGGTCATCGGCGCCGCCTTTACCCTGAACTCGATTGCCGCTGCGGTGCTCGGCGGCATCGGCTTCCTCGGCGGCCAGGGCACGATGCGCGGCGCGCTTGCCGGCAGCCTGCTGCTCAGCCTGATGATCAGCGTCATGTTCTTCCTCGGCTTCACGCCGGTCGCACAATATGTGGCCCAGGGCCTGATCATCATCGGCGCGGTCGCCATCCCGCAATTCCGCAAGGCACAGCAATGACAGCATGGAATGACAGCGCGGGCGGCAAACGCGCCCTGACGGTCCTGCGCAGCCGGCCGTTTCTCACCGTTGCCATCGTTGCCGCGGTCTGGATCGTGGCGAGCTTCGTTTCGCGCGGCTTCGGCGCTTATGGCCATCTGCGCTATCTGGTGGAGCTCGGCGCCGTCATCGGCCTGGTTGCCGCGGGCCAGACTTTTGTGGTGATCGCCGGCGGCATCGACCTTTCCGTCGCGGCCATCGTCACGGTCAGCGCCGTCAGCCTGCCGCTGCTGTCGTGGCAGGTGGATCCGACCGGCATCACCGCCATTCTTGCCGTTCTGGTGCTGACCACGGCAATCGGCCTGGTCAACGGGCTCGGCGTCGCTTTGCTGCGCGTCCACCCGATGATCATGACATTGGCCATGGCGACATTCTTGCAGGGTCTGTTGATCATCATCGCCGGCGGCAGCGCCGTGACCGCCGAGAACCCGCTGGTCCACTGGCTCGGCAATGGCCGGCCGGCCGGCATTCCCGCTGGCGTATTGTTGTGGGTGGTCGTCTCGGTGATCGTGCTGACCACGATGCATGCGACATCGCTCGGCGCCCGGATTTTTGCCATGGGCGCCAACCCGCTTGCCGCGGCGCTGTCCGGTGTTCCGGTCACGTCCACGACGCTTGCGGTCTACGGCATCAGCGGCTTCTGCTCGGGACTTGCCGGCGTGCTCGTGTTGGGCATGAACGGACAGGGCTATGTCGGCATCGGCGATCCCTATCTGCTCGCCTCGATTGCCGCCGTGGTCCTCGGTGGCACCTCGATCCTCGGCGGGCTTGGCACCTATGCCGGCACCATCCCCGGCGCCATCCTGCTGGTCACCATCACCGCGCTGATCACCGTCGTCAACGCATCGCCCGGCTGGCGCAGCATCCTGTTCGGCTCGCTGATCCTCGGCCTGCTGCTGCTCTCAGGCCGGGAGCAGGCGCGCCGATGACACATCGTCGAGCCGATAGATGCGCCTTGCGTTGCCGAAGAACAGCGCCGTCTGCTCGTCGGCGGAAAAGTCCGCTGTGATGGTTTTGAAGCCGTCATATATGTCATCGAACGAGGCATGCAGGCCGGCGACCGGAAAGTCGCTGCCGAACATGGCGCGACCGGTGCCGAAACAATCGATGCAATGCAGGACGACGGGCTTCAGGCTGTCGAGCGTCCAGTCATGATCGTAGGCGACCAGATCCGATATTTTGATGGCGACGTTGTCGCATTGCGACAGAAGCCGCAGCCCGTCGCGCCACACCTGCATGCCATCGGCGTCGCGGTCGATCGGGCTACCGCAATGGTTGAGCACGAATTGCTGATCGGGGAAGGCCCTGGCAAGCAGCCCCGCGTCGGCGAGCTGGCGCGGAAACACCATCATGTCGAAGGCCAGCCGATGCTGGCCAAGCAAGGCAAGCCCGGCGCGCCAGGCCGGATCGTCCATGATGCCGTCACGGGCCGCAAAACGGCGGGCAGGGCCGGGATCCCAGCTCAATATGTCGCGCACGCCGGCGACACGCTCGAACGCGGCTTGCGCTTCGATCAGCGCCGGCGCCTGGCGATCGGCGAGCGGCACGTGAACGACATAGCGGGCGGCGACGCCGCGCGATTTGTCGAGTGTTTCAAGCCAGCGCGTTTCTCCGATGCAGTCGCCACTCGCCCAGCCGGCTTCGACATGGACGGTGGCGATGACATTATGCCCTATGGCATCGCGCGCATAATCCCCGGGCAGATAGTTCCGCCGCAAGGGGCCAAGCTCGCCGAGGCCGCCGCGCTCGCTGGCCGTGGCGGCGAGCCAGGGATGCCGTCCCAGTCTGAGATCCCAAAGATGATGATGGGCGTCGATGATCGGTCCGGCGTAAGGTTCTGGCACGTATCTCTCTCAGGCTGTGACCGGCGATCGATCCTGGCTTCGTTCTGCGACGGTAAAAGGGTTAGCATCGCATGACTGAAAACTCACCGGTTCCAGCCCTTTCGGTGCGCGAAAATTTTCGGCTCGACGACCGCATCCGCGGCGTGCCTCCCGGCACAACCGGGCTGGACAGCAGCCTTGTCGCGGCCGAGCACTGGCATCCGGCCGATGGACGCATGGCGCTTCCGGTGCTGACCCTCGACGAGGCGGCCTTCTCCGCCAATCGCGACCTGTTCCTGCGCTATGCGCGCGAACACAATGTTGCGATCGCTCCGCATGCCAAGACGCCGATGGCGCCCGATCTTACCCGGTCGCTGGTCGAGGCCGGCGCATGGGGCACGACGGTCGCCGACATCAGGCAAGCGACAGTGATGCTGAAGGCCGGCTTGACACGGCTGATCATCGCCAATGAGGTTGGAGGAGCCGGCGGCGCCAACCGGCTGGCCGTGCTTGCTGGTGCCTGGCCGGATGCCGAGCTCTATGTCTTTGCCGACTCGGTCGACGCCGTGAACCCGCTTGCCGAGGCTTGGCGCGCCAATGCGGCGCTGCCGCCGCTGCGCGTGCTGGTCGAACTTGGTGCGGGCAGGGCGGGCGCCCGCACCACCGCGCAAGCCGAGGCCATCGCCGATGCGATCACGGCTGCCGGCGGGCGGCTGCTGATCGCCGGCGTTGCGACCTATGAAGGGGCGGCGGCGCAACCCGAGCCCGGTCGCACCGATGAGGTGATATCCGGCCTGCTGGCAATGACCGCCGACATGTTCCTGCGGCTGCGTGCCCGCGTCGGCGGCGACGCACCGCTGATCGTCACAGCCGGCGGCTCCGCCTTCTTCGACCAGGTGGTCGCGGCGCTTGCACCCCTCGTTTCCAGCGACGGCAACGCAACGCTGGTGCTGCGCAGCGGCGCCATCTTCTTCCACGACCACGGCACCTATGACCGTTCGCTCGGCGCCCTCGATGCCCGCAAAGGTTTTGCCATAGGCGGCATCAGCGCTTCGGCGCGGCATTCCTTTCGCCCTGCGCTACGCCTTTGGGCCGAAGTGCTGTCGCGTCCGGAGCCGGGCCTTGTCATCTGCGGCATGGGCATGCGCGACGTGTCGTTCGACCAGGGCTTTCCAACGCCGCTCACCGTCTTTCGTGCCTGCAAGCCGCTGCCGATGCCGGCGGCGCGCGCCGAGGTGGTCAAGCTCAACGACCAGCATTCCTTCCTGTCGATTGCACCGAGCGACGACGTGGCCGTCGGCGACGTCGTCGAATTCGGCATCTCGCATCCCTGCACCTGCCTCGACCGTTATCGCGTGATCTTCGGCGTCGACGCGACCGGCCACGTCCGCCACGCTTTCCCCACCTGGTTCGGCTGACCAGATCCCCCAAAAAGAGAACCTCGAAAGGATCCGATATGATCAAGTATTTTCAGTCCGGCTCGCGCATGTCGCAGGCAGTCGTCTATGGCGGCCTCGTTCACATAGCCGGCCAGGTGGCCAACGATCGCAAGGCCGGCATCGAAGGCCAGACCAGCGACGTGCTTGCCAAAGTCGAGGCGCTGCTGGTCGAGGTCGGCAGCAGCAAGTCGAAGTTGGTGGCGGTCAACATCTTCCTGCCGCAGATCGGTGATTTCGAGGCCATGAACAGCATCTACGATGCCTGGATCGATCCTGCCCGCCTGCCGGCGCGGGCCTGCGTCGAGGCGCGGCTTGCCGACCCTGATCTGCGCATCGAAATCACCGCGGTCGCGGCGGTCTGACCATGCACACCGGCCTCGCCCACACGCTCGATTTCGACCGCGACGGCAAGACGCTCAGCCATCTAAGCATTCCGTTCTCGATCGATCGCTCGCCCTACTTTCAGGTCAAGGTGCCGATCTGCCTCATCCGCAATGGCGACGGCCCGTCACTGCTTTTGATGGCCGGCAATCACGGCGACGAATATGAGGGCGAGCTGTCGCTGGCAAAACTGGCGCGCCGGCTCGATCCGAAGCGGATCAAGGGCCGCATCACCATCATGCCGATGGCCAACGCCCCTGCGGTGATGGCCGCCAAGCGCTGCTCGCCGCTCGACGGCGGCAATCTCAACCGGGCGTTTCCCGGCGATCCCTCGGGAACGCCGACAAGCCGGCTCGCCAATTTCCTTGAGACGGAGCTGTTTCCTCGTCACGACGTCGTCTTCGATATCCATTCGGGCGGCACGTCGATGGAGCATCTGCCGACCGCGCTGGTCGAACGCAACGCCGATCCCGAGCGCCACCGGCGTGGCGTCGAGCTGATGCGCACGCTCGGCATGCCCTACGGCTTTATCGCTGACAACGGCCAGGCCTCGCCAACCTCGATGGGCGCAGCGCGCCGCGCCGGCGCCGTCGGCGTCAGCGGTGAGTTCGGCGGCGGTGGCACCGCAACGGTCGATTCGATGGCGATCACGGCCCGCGCGCTCGACCGTCTGATGATAGCAATGGGTGTGGTCGACGCGCCGGTTCTTGGCGCGGGCGAAAAGCCTTCGGCGCCGACAAGGCTGCTGTCCCTGTCCAGGCACAGCCAGGGCCTCTATGCCACCCGCCGCGGCTGGTTCGAGCCCGCCGCTAGGCTCGGCGACAGTGTCACTTCAGGACAATTGGCCGGCTGGTACCACGATCTCGAGCGGCTCGATGTTGCCGAGGAGGCCCTGCATTTCGCCGAAAGCGGCTTGGTGCTGTCGCGCCGGCTGCACACGATGTGTGAGGCGGGCGACTGCCTAATGCAGGTCGCAGAGCCGGTCGACGGCTGAGCCAAAGGCAGAGGATATTCCATGCAGCAACTGTCCATGTGGACCTATCCCTGGGACATCCAGGATCTCGGCCTGGAGACGGTCGAACGTGATCTTGTCGAGCGCGCCGGGCTCAACATGATCAGCCTGGCGACATCCTATCATGCCGGGCGCTTCCTGCAGCCGCGCAGCCCGCGCCGCAAGGCCTATTTCCCTGAGGACGGCACCATCTATTTCAAGCCGACCGCTGCGCGCTGGGGAAGTCTAGCCATCCAGCCCAAGGTGGCTGACGTGATCACTGAGGGCGGCGACGTGCTCGGTCAGCTTATCCGCAGGCGCGACGCAGGCGGGCTAGGCGTTTCGTGCTGGACGGTCTGCCTGCACAACACCCGCCTGGGCATGCTGCATCCGCAGGCCGTCACCCGCAACGCCTTCGGCGATGCCAACTACTACAATCTCTGCCCGTCCCATCCCGATGCGCGCGCCTATGTCCGCGCGCTGATCGCCGACATCTCGCACAGCTACCGGCCGGACCGGATAGAACTTGAAAGCCCGTCCTTCATGGGCTTTGCCCATGAATACCATCACGAGAAGGACGGTGTCGGGCTGACGCCGGAAGACGATTTTCTTTTGTCTCTGTGCTTCTGTCCGTCCTGCGTCGCCCGTGCGGCAAAAGCCGGCATCGATGCCGAGGCGGCGCGCAAGCTGACCAGGCAATGGATCGTCGAGACCTGCGAGCGTGCGGTGCCTGAGCGGCGCTTTCCCGATTTCCCCGCCTGCGGCCTCGACGCCTTTGCCCCGTGGCCGGAGCTCCATGCCTATCTCTTGTGGCGATTCGAGCCAGTGACCAGCCTGGTCGCCGAACTGCGCGAGGTAGCCGATCCCACGACGCGGGTCGTTATTATCGATCTGAAAGACGGCTGGCTTGGCGGTTGCGATCTGGCAGCGCTGGGCAAGGTCTGCGACGGGGCGATCCTGTGCGCCTACGACATGCAGGCCGGCGATGTCGCCAGCCTGATGGCGGCCGGCCGTGCGGCACTGGGCGCGGACAAATTCCTCGGCGCCGGCTACCGGCTGTTCTATCCGGAAATGGTCCGCCCCGACATCCTCGCGGCCAAGGTGAAGCCGGCGCTGGCGCCCGGTGTTGACGGCATCAATTTCTACAATTACGGCCTCATTCCAGCCGCGCGGCTCGACTGGATCCGCGCTGTTCGGCGGTCTTGAGCCAGCCGGCCAATGCTCGTCGGCCACGAGGCGTTGAGGCCGGATTCGCGCGCGAGCGCTGCCAGGTGAATCAAATCAGCGAAACCTGAAGCGATCCATGGTGTAATCCGGGTAGGCGTCCATCGTGTCGAACAGATCGAACAGGTCAGGGGTCTCCGCCAATATTCCTGACAGAACCAGCACCGTGGCCACGCCGGCAGCAAGTCCGCCGGCGATGTCGTGTTCGACACTGTCGCCGACGCAGACCACAGTGCCGCGGTCTGGATCGCCTGCCAGCGCTAGTGCGGCGCCGAATATGGCGGGGTAAGGCTTGCCGATACGCGTGACGCTACCACCGAGGTCCTCGTAGAGATCCGCCAGCCGGCCGGCGCCGAAGCGCGGCCCCACTGCCGTCAGCATGATCTTGTCAGGGTTGGTGCAGAAGCATGGCACCTGCCGCACCGCAGCCGGCGCAAGAAGTCGGCGATAGTGCTCAAGATCATAGCGGTCGCCCTCGCTGGCCGAAATCAGCACCAGCCCGGCATCGTCACCGTCCTTAGTCAATGCGAACGGCAGACCTTCGATCGCCGAGCGGTCATCGTCGCGGCTTATCAACAGGCATTTCGTGTTTGGCAGTAGCTTTCCGGATACCGCCATGTCGTGGAAGAACTCCCACGCGACCTCGCCGGAAGAAACAAAATGGTCCCAGCTTCCCGGTTCGAAGCCGAGCTTTAGCAGCCGGCTCTCGTTAGGCCCCGCCCGCTTGCCGGAGTTCGAGATCAGCACAATGGTCTTGCCGGCGCGCTTCAGCGCCGACAGTGCTTCCACTGCCCCTGGATAGGGGCTGGCGCCGTCATGCAGCACGCCGAACTGATCGAGCAGGAAAAAATCATAGCGCTCGGCCAGCTGGTTGACGCCGTTGAGGTGTTCGACTGTTTTCGCGCTCATAGAAGCCCCGCCGCGCTTGCGCCCATCAGCGCCAGCCGCGCTGTGCCGGCGGCGGCTTCGTCCGAAAGCGCCGGCAGGAAATCAACACCAAGTCTGCGCTGCCGGATCGCCGTCCAGGCGGCATTCGCCGCACCGCCGCCGACGCTTCTGACCGACGTCAGCTGCGGAGCGCCGAGCTCGGCGAGCCTGTCATAGCCGAGCGCCTCGATCGCGGCGATACCCTCCAACATGGCTTTCAGATAGTCGGCGTCCTCCACCGGTCGCGGCACAAGACGCGGCGGCAGTGCCGGATCGGCGATCGGAAAGCGTTCGCCTGCAGTGGCAAGAGGATAGTAGTCGAGGCCGGTCTCGGTCATCGGGTCGATCGCCATGCTCAGCTCGACGATGCGCGCCAGAGGGAAATGCTGTGTCAGCACCTTGCCGCCGGAGTTCGATGCGCCGCCCGCCAGCCAGACATCTCCAAGCCGATGGCTGTAGATGCCGAAGCGTGGCGCCGAGATAGGCCGGTCGGACAGGATCTTGACGGTCAACGACGACCCCAGCGCGGTGACGCCGTCGCCTATTGCCGCGGCACCTGTCGCCAGGAACGAGGCGCAGCCATCGGTCGTTCCGGCGACGACGGCGATTTCGCGCGGTAAGCCGAACATATCCGCGGCATCCGCGGTGAGTTTGCCGACGACATCGCCCGGCCTGGCGATACCGGGCAGCAACTCCATGCGCATTTCGGTGGCCGCAATCCAGTCCGGCCAGCAGCGGGCCGTGATGTCGTAACCGGTTTTCAAGGCATTGTTCTCGTCGCTGACATCGAAGCGACCGGAGAATTGTCCCGCGATCCAGTCCGCCTGATGCAGCACCGCGGCAACACCGGGCGTGCGCTGGAACCAGAGCGCCTTGGCGAGACCGGACGTCGCCCCAAGTGCGGCACTGGTCGCTGGGGCTTCGCGAGCGATCGCGACCAGAATGGCGTTGTCGGCGACCGTATCGTTGTACATCAGCGGCTCGGCCAGCGGCCGCCCGGCGCCGTCGACCGGCAGCAACGTACCTGAAGTGCCGTCAACAGCGATCGACCGGACCGCTGTTCGGTCGATGCCCGAAAGCAGTTCCGCCAGCGCTGCGCCGACCGCTGACCACCACACTGCAGGGTCGCGGGCATTCCGGCCAAACAACTCGAGCGAAACGGCGGAACGCGCGGCAATGGAAAAATCCGGACGCATGGCGACCGCGCGCGCGCCGGACGTGCCGATGTCGATGCCTATGGCAAGCGGCGTGTCAGCGGCTGGCGGCATTGAGTTTCTGGCGATACTTCTCGGCGTCCCAGTTGACCAGTTCATCGTTCTCGGCGGCGGTGAGGTAGTTCAGCCGCGCTGCAATGTCGATGCGTGCCGTCACGTCGGCAAGGCAGCGTTGCATGGCGTCGGCGCCCGCACTGGCATCGCCGCGCATCAGCACGCCCAGCCCGGGAAACAGGATCGCCACGGGGTTTGTACCGCACCGCTCGATGACGCGCGGCACATCCTCACCGGGCTTTGCCACCACCGACCCCCGACCCAGAAAGATGACGTGATCGGGGTAGAGGCTGCCCCCGGACGCCATGCGGCGGCTTTCGGGATCGATGGCGACCGCGTGCGCCTCGATTTCCGCCGGCAGCCTGTAACCGGTTTTCCCGGCCAGCGCCGCCAATCCCGCAACATCCGGTTCCGCCACTTGGCGCGCCGGCCGCGCCAGAAGCAGCGTGACGCGGCGCAGCAGCACTTCGGCCTCGGCGACGGTATCGGCCGCGACGACCAGCCCGTGATTGGCAAGGATTAGCACGTCGACCCCAGCCTGAAGCCGCTCGGCAATACCCTGGGCAAGCGGCAGGCCTGGCCGGAAATAAGGAACATACGCCCATTTGAGACCATCAAGGCGTCTGGCGGCTTCCACCTCGCAATTGGCCTGTACCGCCAGCGAAATGGTTTCGACGCAATGGACATGCAGGACGACGCGCTGCGGCATCAGCGCGTGAACGGTGGTTTCAATCGAAGGGCGCAGGCGCCGGGCGTTGAGCGTCTCGATGGCGAAGATCTGCGGCTGGTCGGCGGCGCTGTCGCGCTGTTCGACAGCCCTGAGCAGCGGCGCCATCGCCACCGGGACCATGATGTCTTCGGAGAGCGCATCCTTCAGCCATGTGCCGGAAGCCTTGATCCACAGCGTGTCGCCGGCTTTCAGCGAGGTGTTGCCGCCGGCGGCCTGGGTCAGATTTGGATTGCGCCCGATGCTGGCCGAAAGCGCCCGCAAAGCAGCCATTTCCTGCGCATCCGCATAGCTCGCCATGGCGCATTTCCTCTATCAGCTCCGTCAGCCTCGCAGCTTCGGATACCCGTCGTGGGATGTTGATGTGTATCGCAGATGCGAGCGACTTACGTCAATAGTGATCTAATGTCATCAAAGGTTCTTGCAATCGGAAAGATGTTGAGTAAGTTACGTCAAATGCCGTGGCAAAAACGGCTCCTGGGAGGAAAAACGATTGAGCGACTCCGGCCGCCAGCGTCAGATCGTCGAGTTGCTGCGGGATCGCCCCTTCGCGTCGGTGCGCGAACTGCAGGAGCAGCTCGGCGTGTCGGCGGCGACGGTGCGGCGCGACATCGACAAGATCGACGAGGCCGGTGAAGCACGGAAGGTCTATGGTGGCATCTCGGCGCTCGACGGCGCTTCACAGGCGGGTGTTGCCTATGCCAGGCCCTATGACGAGAACCGCGACCTCGCGGTCGAGGCCAAGCGGCAGATCGCCGCTCTCGCGGCCACGATGGTGCGCGACGGCGATGCGGTCATCGTGCATGGCGGTTCGACCTGCTTCCACCTTGGGGTCAAGCTGGCTGAGCGCAGCATCCGTCTCTATACCAATTCGATGCCGCTCGCGGCCTATCTGAGCGACCACGGCCATTGCAGCCTGACCGTTGCCGGCGGCGATCTGCATCGTGAGCCGGGCATCATCCATTCACCGACCCAGGCGGAGCCGTTCTACGCATCGAAGTTCTTTCTCGGCGCGCAAGGCCTTGGCCAGGAGGGCGTGCTGGAATCGCACCCGCTGCTGGTCCGCTCCATCGCCGATCTCAGCCTGTGTGCCGACCAGATCGTGGTGCTGGCCGACAGCCGCAAACTGTCGATCCACGCCCGTAACATCGCGCTGCCCTTGTCGCGCATCGGCACGCTGGTGACCGATGACGGCCTGTCCGACGTCGACGCGCGCATGCTGGAAGACGCGGGCGTCATGGTGCGCATCGCTTCGGCTTCGGGAGCCATCCAGTGAAGATGGCCGTCCTCGATTTCGGCAAGACCAATTCGAAGCTGTTCGTCTTCGCTCAGGACGGGCGCATCGTCGACGAGCGCCGGACCCGGCCGAACTGGATGCGCAAAGATGGCTTCAGCGTGCTTGATGAGGCAGCACTTCACAGTTGGGCGGTTCGCGCCGTAAGCGAGGCCTCCGACGTCCATGGCGTACAGGGCGTGATGGTGTCGGGCCATGGCTGCACCTTTGCCCTGGTCGACGAGGCGGCGCTGACGCATCCGATACTCGATTATGAGCAAGAGCCGCCGGCTGATATTGCCGCGCAAATTGATCGCCTCGTTCCGGATTTCACCGAGACCTTCTCGCCGCGATTGCCGCTCGGCTTCAACTACGGTCGCCACATGCTGTGGCTACAGGCGGTGCAACCCGGTGCATTCACGGCCGCGAAATCGATCCTCGGCTATCCACAATACTGGAGCTGGCGGTTTGGCGGCCGGGCGGTCTCGGAAGTGTCCTATCTCGGCTGCCACTCGCATTTATGGGCGCCGCGCAAGCGCGACTTCAGTTCGCTGGTCGATATTGAGGGCTGGCGCGACCGGATGCCCGCTTTCGAGCGGGCGGGCTCGGTTGTCGGCGAGCAACGCCTCGGCGACACGAAGCGGCGGATCGCCATCCACAATGGTGTCCATGACAGCAATGCCGCGCTCCATGCCTATCGCCGGCAGGAGCTTGGCCCGGTCACCGTCGTCTCGACCGGCACCTGGGTCGTCGTGCTTAATCCGGATTGCCTGCTCGACGCGCTCGATGGCCAGCGCGACATGCTGGTCAATGTCGATATCGACGGCGGCCCTGTGCCGACCATCCGCTTCATGGGCGGGCGCGAATTCGCCACGATCAGCGACGGCTGGCAAGGCGCGATCGCGCCGGCGGCAGTGCAGCGGGTGATCAACGCCGGCAGCATGGCGCTGCCGAGCTTCGCGCCGGGCGGACCAATGCCCGGCCGCGCCGGCAAATTGGTCGGCCGCATGCCAAGCGCCGAGGAACGCGCAGCCGTGGCGCTGCTCTACGTCGCGCTGATGGTCGACCTCTGCCTCGACCAGATCCATTCGGACAACACCGTGATCGTCGATGGCGGACTGAACGCTGGCGGCCTGCTCGCCGGGCTAGTGGCGCAACTGCGTCCCAGCCAGGCCTTCCTGCAAGGGGCCACACTGGAGGGCAGCGCCACCGGGGCGGCGGCGCTGGCCTTCGAGACCGTCGGCCGCGAATTTGCCGCGGAAGTGCCGGAGCCCGTGCGTGCCGCAAGGTTCACCGGACTTGCCCGATATCGCGACACATGGCGTGGCCTCATCGGCGAGCAGGGCATCCCCCGCGCGGCAGCGGGAGGCGCACGGTGATCGTCGCTGCTCAGGCCGAAGTCACGCGCCAGCCAGTGCTGGAAATGCGGCACATCTCGAAGACGTTCGGGTCAGTCCGCGCCTTGCAGGACGTGTCGCTGACCGTCCATTCCGGCGAAGTCCATGCGCTGATGGGTGAAAACGGTGCCGGCAAGTCGACTTTGATGAAGGTGCTGTCCGGCGCCTATCGGCCTGATGCCGGCGGCGAGATACTGATCGACGGCGTGCCGGTCGTCACCGGCGACCCGATCAAGGCGCGGGCTCACGGCATTGCGGTTATCTATCAGGAACTGTCGCTGGCGCCCAACCTGACGGTCGCGCAGAACATCTTCCTCGGCAATGAGCCGAGGCGTTTCGGCATCGTCGACCGCGACCAGTGCTACCGGCGCAGCAATGAGATCATCAAGCGTCTCGGCGTGTCCTTCTCCGCACGGGCTCAGGTTTCCAGCCTGTCGCTCGGCGAGCGTCAGCTGGTCGAAATCGCCCGCGCGCTTTCGACCAGCGCGCGCATCATCGTCATGGACGAGCCAACCACCTCGCTGACCTCGCGCGAGACCGACCGTCTCTTCGAGGTCATCGCGACGCTGAAGTCGCAAGGCATCGCCATCATCTACATCAGCCACCGCATGGAAGAGGTCTACCAGTTGGCCGATCGTGTCAGCGTGCTGCGCGACAGCGGCTATGTCGGCACACTCGAGCGCGCCGAGCTGAACGCCTCGCGCCTCGTCTCGATGATGGTTGGCCGCGACCTGTCCGCTTTTTACAGGAAGGATCATCGCCCGCCGGACAACAAGCGCGCGGTCGCCTTGTCGGTGCGCGGCATGGCGGACGGCAATCTCCTGAAGAACTGCTCCTTCGAACTGTACAAGGGCGAGGTGCTGGCTCTGGCTGGCCTTGTCGGCTCGGGCCGCACCGAACTCGCGCGACTGATCTTCGGTGCCGACAGACGCATCGCCGGCACGCTGGAACTCGACGGCAAGCCCGTAACCATCGGCTCGCCAAGCGAGGCACTGAATGCCGGCATCGCCTATCTCACCGAGGACCGCAAGGAGCTCGGCCTCTTTCTCGACATGTCGATCTCCGACAACATCAGCATGGGCGTGCTGGCCAGGGATGCGCGGCCCGGCGGCTTGCGCGATTTCAAAGCCGCCGAGAGACGTGCTGCCACTGCCGTTTCGGATCTCTCCATCCGCACCAGGTCGGTACAGGCCAATGCCGGTTCGCTGTCGGGCGGCAACCAGCAGAAAGTGTTGCTTGCCCGCCTGCTCGAGACCGAGCCGCAAGTGGTCATCCTGGATGAACCGACGCGCGGCGTCGATGTCGGAGCGAAGTCGGAAATCTACCGGCTGATCGACAATCTCGCCAAAAAGGGCATCGCCATCCTGATGATCTCCAGCGAACTGCCGGAGGTGATCGGCGTTGCCGACCGCGTGCTGGTAATGCGCGACGGCACGATTGCCGGCGAGGTTACGGCGTCCAAAGACCAGCCGCTGCGCCAGGAAGCAATCATGGAACTTGCAACGGGAGCGGCCAAGGGATGACCGACAAGGCGACCGAGATCAGTGGCCAGGTTGTCGGCAGGAGCCGGCGGTTGCGCACCGCCTTCGCCGCCCTTGGTATGCTGCCGATCCTGATCCTGCTGGCGGTCGGCTTTCAGTTGATGAACGCGCGCTTCTTCACCCAGACCAATTTGCTGATCGTCATGCAGCAATCGTCGATCAACATCGTGCTGGCAGCGGGCATGACCTTCGTCATCCTGACCGGCGGGATCGACCTGTCCGTTGGCTCGATACTTGCCGCCTCGGCGATGGTGGCGGTGATGGTGTCGCTGGTGCCTGATTGGGGACTGCTGGGCGTGCCGGCGGCCATTCTCGTCGGCCTCGGCTTCGGCGTCATCAACGGGCTGCTGATCGCCTATATCAGACTGCCGCCCTTCATCGTCACGCTGGGGTCGCTGACCGCTGTGCGCGGCGTCGCCCGCCTGCTCGGCCAGGACACCACGGTGTTCAACTCGGACCTGCCGTTCGACTTCATCGGCAACGGTACGCTGTTCGGCGTTCCCTGGCTGGTCATCATCGCCTTGTCGGTCGTGGTGCTGTCCTGGCTGGTGCTCAAGCGCACCGTGCTCGGCACCTGGATCTATGCCGTCGGCGGCAATGCCGAAGCGGCGCGGCTGACCGGCATCAAGGTGCCGCTGGTGCTGCTCTTTGTCTATGGCGTTTCCGGCCTGCTGGCCGGCCTTGGCGGCGCCATGTCAGCGGCCCGGCTTTATGCGGCCAACGGGCTGCAACTCGGCCAGTCCTACGAGTTGGATGCCATCGCCGCGGTCATTCTCGGCGGCACCAGCTTCGTCGGCGGCGTCGGCTCGATCTGGGGCACGCTGATCGGCGGCCTGATCATAGCGGTGCTCTCCAATGGGCTTATCTTGGCCGGTGTCTCGGACATCTGGCAGTACATCATCAAGGGATTGGTCATCATCGTGGCAGTCGCCCTCGACCGCTACAGGCTCCAGGCAGGAGCGAGAACGTGATTGACCTTGGTCGCCGGCGTAAACGACCGGTTTGTGTAACGCACCGTGAGAGGCGCGGGGCAATTGGAGGAAAGCAATGAAGACCATCGCTAAACTGCTCTGCGGCGTCGCACTCGCGGCTGCCGCCATCGCGCCCGCATCGGCCAAGGACCTCAACAAGGTCGGCATCTCGGTCGGCCTGCTCGGCAACCCCTTCTTCGTCGCCACCATCAAGGGCATCGAGGACGCGGCCAAGAAGATCAACCCGAAGGTCGAGGTGACGTCAGTGTCGGCCGACTACGACCTCAACAAGCAGGTCTCTCAGGTCGATTCCTTCATCGCCGCCGGCGTCGACGTCATCATGCTCAATGCGGTCGATGCCAAGGCGATCGGCCCGGCGGTGAAGAAGGCGCAAGCAGCGGGCATCGTCGTTGCCGCCTTCGACGTCTCGGCGCCAGGCGCCGACGTCACCGTCATGACCAACAACGTCAAGGCCGGCGAAGAGGCCTGCCAGTATCTGGTCGACCACACCGGCGGCAAGGGCGACTACGTTATCCTCAACGGCCCGGCGTCGTCGTCGATCCTGGAGCGGGTGAAGGGCTGCAAGGACGTCCTTGCAAAACACCCCGACATCAAGATCCTCTCCGACGACCAGAATGCCGAAGGCTCGCGCGACGGCGGCCTGAAGGTCTTTCAGTCGCTGCTGACCCGCTTCGACAAGATCGATGCGGTGTTTGCCATCAACGATCCGACGGCGATCGGCGCCCAGCTTGCGGCCAAGCAGCTCAATCGCTCGGAATTCATCTTCACCGCAGTGGATGGCGCTCCCGATATCGAGAAGGAACTCGCTTCCGGCACCTCGATGATCAAGGCCTCGGCTTCGCAGGATCCCTACGTGATGGCTGGCCAGTCGCTGACGATGGCGGCTGAGCTGCTTGCCGGCAAGAAGCCGGCGGAGCCGACCGTGCTGCTCGACCCGAAGCTGATCACGGGCGAGAACCTGAAAGACTACAAGGGCTGGACCGCAGCCCGCTAAGCCTCCCAAGGCCGATGCGGCCGGGGCAACCCGGCCGCATCTCAATTCCAGAAACGGGAGACGATCATGTCGCGCATCGGTATTCATTCCTTCGTCTGGTCGGCGAGTTCGGCGCAAGGCGACCTCGAACGCACGCTGGCCAACACCAAGGAGGCCGGTTTCGACCTGATCGAGTTCTCCTATCTTGACCCCGCCAATGTCGACGTTGGCGGGCTGGCCAGGCGCATCGCCGACCTCAAGCTTGGCGTCGCGATCAGCATCGGCCTGCCGGCCGACGGCGACATTTCGAGTGCCGACAAGGCGGTTGCCGCGCGCGGCGTCAAGATCCTCAACGAGACGATCGCGCTCACCCGCGATCTCGGCGGCCAGAAGATTGGCGGCATCCTCAGTACCAGCCACGGCTTGCAGACGCAGGCGCCGACGCGCGATCAGTGGAACCGCAGCGCGGGGACACTTGCGAAGGTTGCGGAGACGGCCAAGGCCGCCGGCGTCACGCTCAATCTGGAGATCGTCAACCGCTTCGAAAGCAATCTGCTCAACACCGCTTCACAAGGCCTGGCCTTCATCGCGGACACCGGCTCCGACAACATCTTCCTGCATCTCGATACCTTCCACATGAACATCGAGGAGGCCGATGTCGGACTGGCTATCCGTCATGCCGCTGACAAGATCGGCTATGTCCATATCGGCGAGAGCCATCGCGGTTTCCTCGGCACCGGCAATATCGACTTTGCCGCGATCTTCGATGCGCTGACCGCAATCGGCTATAGGGACGACCTCAGCTTTGAATCCTTCTCGTCGAAGATCGTCGACGAGAACCTGTCACGGAAGACCGCGATCTGGCGCAATCTGTGGGCCGACAATATGGAACTGGCCCGGCATGCGCGCGCCTTCATCTCAATCGGGCTGGAGACGGCGCAGCGCAAGGCAGAGCTTGTCGCATCGAGACATCGTCCTTAGCAGGAGCGCGCTGCCAAAGCGCCAATGTTGTCGTTCATCCGGCCCGCGCGTTACGTGCAAGGAATCGACGTCGGAGGCGCTGAGTGTGGCGGAGGCAGTCGAGCGGGGTGACGCTGACGAGAGCTTTCTGATTTTGGCTCACGAAACGCAATAAAATCAATATCTTCATACGCCCTCCGGGGCCATCCGATCTCCATACTGGACGGGGATGACGTTTGACACAGCGCGGCGGAAAGAAGCAGGATGGCTGATAGAGTCGACATCGCATAATGATGTCACTATATAGCGGCGGCTTCGACCGTGTAGCTGTGGCGGTGTACCACGAAGCAGCAGAAAATGTGTTACGCGTTGTGATCCCTATTGTGATACAAATCGGCCGTCGACAGCAGGAAAAGATCGTAAGAACAATAGCATAGAGCCGAAGCCGATCCCGGCCAACGTACCACTCTATCAAACAATCAGAACGTGCTCATTGAACCCTTCCCTTCATTCGGCTCTTCGGACCTCCGACAAGATCAACTTGCCGGGCGAAGCCGACTCGGTTCGAATGGCAGCATGCATCCTTTACCGGGTGCGGACGTTTACGGTTACCAACCGGCATAGCCGCCAGGGAAAAGCAGTATGAGTGAACATGCGATCGAGTTCTTGCGCGGATGGATCGGTGAAAAGGTCCACTGCCAGCACTCGCCGGTAAAGATCGAGAAGCAGGCCGAGACCCTCGCCAAGGAGTGCGCGGCCAAGGCCGCTGAGGTCGGCATTCCGCTGGAAGATATCCAGGAAGAAGTCGGCGACATCCAGGAACTGATCGCATCGCGGCTCGAAGAGGCGGCCGAGGCCGACCAGAGCAACGCGGCCAAACCGTGACGCAACAGGCCTGGTGCCGCCAGGCCTTGTCCTCTATCCAAATCGATCTTTCAGCCAGGCCTTCGGCAGCGCCGGCACGAAATTGCCGTCGCGTCCGCTCATATCCTCATTGGCGACCATTGCATTGAGGATCGCCTCCTCTACGCCTTGCGCCACCGCATCGAAGAACGGATCGATATTGACGTCCGGGATGTAAGCGACGTTTGCGGTTCGTCCCGATGGTGCAAGTGCTGCTTGCGGATTGGCGGTGGTGAAGGCCAGAAAAATGTCGCCCGAACTGTGGTACCCGAAGCCGCCTGTCATGGCGATGCCGAGCGGCACGCGCTTTGCCAGCCGCTTCATCTGGTGCGGCAGAAATGGCGCATCGGTGGCGACGATGGCGATGATCGAGCCCTTTTCGGCACGCGGCGTGCCTTCGCGCATCGCCGGCTCTACCAGATCGGGCCCGACGCGGGCGCCGCGCAGTGTGAAATTGCGCCGCTTGCCGAAATTCGCCTGCACGAATACGCCGACCGTATGCCTGATGCCCTGCCACTCGACGATGCGCGATGCCGTGCCCGAGCCGGCCTTGAAGCCAAAGGCAATCATGCCGGTGCCGCCGCCGACACTGCCTTCCTCGATCGCTCCACCGGCGGCACCGTCGAGCGCGGCTTCGACATGTTCGAAGCCGACGTGATGACCGTTGATGTCGTTGAGGAAACCATCATAGGTCTCCGCCGCAACCGGCAGGCCCCAGCCGCTGTCGAGCGCCGCCGACAGCACGCGTTGCATCCAGCGCAGCGTGCCGTCGCGGGTAACGCCGCAGGAATGCGTGTTGGTGATCGTGACCGGCAGGTTGAAGGCGCCGACTTCCTCGATAATGTGCGACCCCGTCAACTCGCCATTGCCGTTCTGGCTGAAGACACCGGCAAACACCGGCGTGGCGAGCTCAGCCAACGGCCGCGGCAGGATGGCGGTGACGCCGGTGCGCACCGGCCCCGTGCCAACCTTGAGCAGACCCTCGCCGGAAATCAGCGTCGCATAGCCGACCGATACGCCGAGCACATCGGTGATGGCGTTGAAGCCGCCCGGCGTGCCCTCGAAGGCAATGCCGAAAGCACGCGCGCGCGGCTTGCCCGCCGGCGTTTGAAGATGCGGGTCATGTCCGGTCATGCGGTCCTCTAAAAAAGCGAGCCCTGATTGCCCGGCTCTTTCGGTTTGCTGGCCGTCGGCTTTGCAGCGGGTTTGCTGGCGGGCGGCGTGGCCGCTGGTTTGGCAACGGCCTGCACCCGCTCGGCGTCGCCGGTCGCGACTGCATTTACGATGCCGTCGGCGAACTCCAGCTGCAGGCCAGCGCCCGGCGCCACATCAACTGCCAGTTTGATCACCGCGCCGTCGGCATCCTTGACCAGCGCGAAGCCGCGGGCCAGCACAGCCTTGTGCGACAGCGTTGCCATCAGCCTCTCGGATTGGACGATGCGGCCGCGCAGTCGCTCCAGCCTGAGCAGTACCGCTTGCGTGCCGCGTCTCGTCAAAGCTGTCAGCAGATCCCTCTGCACGGTTTGCCGCCGTGCCGTTGGCTCGATCGTAATGCGGCCTTGCAGCAAAGCCAGTTGCTGCCTGTGCCGTTGCAGGGATGCTTTCGCACATTTTGGCAACTGATCCGCCGCACGATTCAACTCCGCGCGCCGGGCTCTCGCCAATGCGCGCAGCGCCCCTTGAGCGCGCAAAAGGTTGCGGTCGTTGGTGCGTCGCGCCTCGGCAATTCGCCGCGACAGCGTTGCCGGAGTGAGCTTCACGGCGAAGAACCGAGCTTGCTTTCTTTCGGTGGAGACCATCAGCCCCCGGCTAAGCCGGCTGGCCGCCTCGTCCAGCCGCCGTCGCGGCAGCGCCAGCAACTGGTCGGGCGAGGGCAGCGCGCGGGCGGCCGCACGCGAGGCCTGCCGCTTGCGTTCGAAATTGCGCAAGGTAGCTGCTTTGAGCCGTGCGCCAAGACTGGCTAGTGTCGCTTCGAGGTCCGCTTTCACCGGCACCGCGATCTCCGCCGCACCTGTCGGCGTCGGTGCCCGCATGTCGGCGACGAGATCGATCAAGGTCCAGTCGGTCTCGTGGCCGACGGCCGAAATCACCGGGATGCGCGAGGCAGCGACGGCGCGCGCCAGCCCTTCATCGTTGAACCCCCAGAGGTCCTCGAGGCTGCCGCCGCCGCGCGCCACGATCAGAAGGTCGGGCTGGGCAATCGCTCCATCCCAGGCCAGCGCGTTGAAGCCGTTGACGGCCGCCGTCACTTCCGCCCCCGCCGTCTCGCCCTGCACTTTCACCGGCCAGACCAGCACATGCAGCGGAAAGCGGTCCTTGATGCGATGGATGATGTCACGGATGACCGATCCGGTCGGCGAGGTGACGACGCCGATGGTGCGCGGCATGAAGGGCAGCCGCCGCTTGCGGCCGGCATCGAACAGCCCTTCGGCCTGCAGTCGCCGCTTGCGCTCTTCCAAAAGCGCCATCAGCGCCCCGGCGCCGGCGGGTTCTAGATTGTCGATGACGATCTGGTAGTTGGATTTGCCGGGATAGGTGGTGAGTTTGCCGGTGGCGATCACCTCCATCCCCTCTTCGGGGCGGAATTTCAGCCGGCTCATCGTGCCTTTCCAGACCACGGCATCGAGCCGCGCGCGGTCGTCCTTCAGTGTGAAATAGGCATGGCCGGAAGAGTGCGGCCCGCGATAGCCGGAAATTTCGCCGCGCACCCGCACATGGCCGAAGACATCCTCGACCGTGCGCTTCAGCGCGCCGGAAATCTCGCTCACCGTGTATTCGGTGGCATTGGTTCGTGATTCGGATTCTGCGTCGCTCATCGGCCGATTGAGCGGCTGTTGTCGCTCCGCGTCAAGATTCCATAACTTGATCTTAAGCCTGTCCTGATTGACTCTGGGCCAAGGAGGACGCATGAGCGCCCGCAGACAACGCAGCCCGTTGACGTTCCAGGTCACCCTGACGGTGCTGACGCTTGCCGTTTTTGCACTGGCCATCGTTGTCGGCTTCGGCCTTTACGCCACCATGCAGGCCGACCGGGTCTCGCTCGATCGGCAGAAGGTTTTCCTGGCCAACGGCCTGCAGGACCAGGTCGCCGCGGTAAAGCGCGAGCAGGAAAGCGTCGCCGTCTGGGATGATTCCGTTATCAACGCCAAGGCCGGCAACCAGACCTGGATGGCAGAGAATCTCAGCGTCTGGATGTCCTCGTATTACGGCCACAACCGGATCTATGTGCTGGACGACGCCAACCGGCCGGTCCACGCCATGCGCGAAGGGAAGGTCGTGTCGCCTGCCGTCTTTGGCGAGGACGAACCCGCTTTGCGGCCGACAATCGCCAGGTTGCGCCAGATGATGAGCAAGGACGCAAGCCAGGCCGGCGCAAAATTCGTTGCCGACGATCTGGTCTCGCTTGGCGGTCAGCCTGCCATACTCAGCGTCATGCCTCTGGTGCCGAGTTCGGATCGCGTCACCCAGGCACCCGGCAGCGAATATCTGCATGTCTCTATAGAGTTCATCAACGACGCGGTGATCGGCAAGATTGCCCAGAAATATCTGCTGGCGGGGGCGCATCTCTTGCCGATGGCTCAGCCGCTTGGCTCGGCTGCCATTCCGCTTATCGACAAACAGGGTGTCATCCTCGGCTATATTGCCTGGGACCAGGAACGGCCCGGCCTGACGCTGGTGGGCAAGGCCAGCCCGGCCCTGGCTCTGGCCGCGCTAGTCGCGGCGAGCGTGCTCGCCTTTCTGCTCCGGCGTCTGCGCCGTGCGTCATCGGCGCTGCAGACCAGCCAGGCCCAGGCGCAATATCTCGCCTTTCACGACACGCTCACCGGCCTGCCCAACCGGGCACTGTTCGAGGACAGGCTGCGGCGTGCCTTGCTTACCTCCGGCAATGAAAGCAAGGTCGCGCTGCTTTATCTCGATCTAGATCGCTTCAAGCATGTCAACGACACGCTTGGTCACCCGGCAGGCGACGAACTCGTGCGCCAGACGGCGGCCAGGCTTCAGCATACGGTTCGCGACGTCGACACGGTGGCAAGACTGGGTGGCGACGAATTCGCGGTGATCCTGATCGATGTCCGCGACGTAAGGAACGCAGAGGATATTTCCGAGAGGGTGCTGCAGAAACTGCAGGAGCCGTTCAAACTGATGGACGATCAGGTCTTTATCAGCGCCAGCATCGGCATAGCCTTGTCGACAGGCCCTGATGCCGATGCAGACGATCTGCTGCGCAAGGCCGACATCGCGCTCTACGAAGCCAAGAAGAACGGCCGTGGCCGCTACCAGGTCTTCGCTGGCGACATGGACGACCTTTTGCTGCGCAAGCGCAAGGTCGAGAGCGAGCTGCGCAGCGCGCTAAATGGCGGCACCGGTATCAAGCTCGCCTACCAGCCGGTCTTTGCCAGCGACGGCAAGACCATTGTCGGCGCCGAGGCGCTGATGCGCTGGGCGCATGAGGTCCATGGCGCACTGCCGGCGGCGCAGTTCATCGCCATCGCCGAGGAACGCGGCATGATCGGGCAGCTCGGCGCATGGGCCCTGCTGGAAGCCTGCCGCTTCGCCGTGAAGACCAAACTGCCGTGGCTCGCCGTCAATGTCTCGCCGCTGCAATTGCGCGACGTCGGCTTTGCCGAAGAGGTTGCCTCGATCCTCGCCGAAACGGGACTGGCGCCGAAGCGCCTGCAGCTCGAGATCACCGAAAACGTTCTCCTGGAAAACAACGACACCACCAGAGCGGCTCTGGCCGCCTTGCGCCAGTCGGGCGTCGGCATTGTGCTCGACGATTTCGGCACCGGCTATTCGTCGCTGAGCTATCTGCGCCGCCATGCCATCGACAAGCTCAAGATCGACCGCTCCTTCGTGCGGCTTCTCGACGGCGACGGCAATTCGGGCGCCATCGTCAAGGCGCTGATCGATCTCGCCGGCGCGCTCAAGGTCGAGGTCACCGCCGAGGGCGTAGAGACCGAGGTGCAAAAGGCGCTGCTGGTCGCCATGGGCTGCCAGCAGCTGCAGGGCTACCTCTTGTCGCCGCCGCTGGAGCCGGCGCAATTGGTGGCGCTGCCCGGCCTGTCGTCGGCCAACGCAACGACGGAGGCGGCAGCGTCGGCCTGATCGTTCCTACCAGCCAGGCAGGATCTGGTTCGGCTTGCTCCGCTTCATCTTGGCGAAGGCGAGCGAGGCGAAATCGAAGCTTCCCGTTTCTTCGCCGAGCGGCACGGAAATATTGTCGAGGCTTTCCGAGATGTGCCGGGCCAGCGCGTCGACGATTTCGGGCCGCGAGGTCTGGCCGCGCATGATGCCGATGCGGCAGTCGGGCAGCGCGCCAAAACCGTCGGCTTCGCCCAGCACTCGCATGCCGGGCCGCAGCGCGCATTCCGGCAGCACCGAGATCGCCAGCCCCGACAGCACCGCGGCGGTGATGACGGTCGCCGAGAAGCTGGTGAAGAGGATGCGATAGTCGCGGCTTTGCCGGTCGAGCACATCGACGGCGGCGCGCCGCCAGATGCAGTTCGGCCGGCCGAAGGCCATCGGCAGCACTTCCTGTTCGTGCGTGGCATGGTTGGCCGAGGTCACCCATAGCAGCGGCTCGCGCCGCACCACTTCCGACTGGCCGCGCGTATCATTGTGCGTCACCAGCGCAAGATCGAGATTGCCGCGCTTGATATGCTCGACCAAGCCTGGTGTCGGCTCGCAGATGACAGTCAGTTCGACGCGCGGATTTGACCGTGTGAAGCGTGCCATGATTTCGGGCAGGAACCGGTCGGCATAGTCGTCGGGGGTGCCGATACGGATGGTGCCTTCGAGCCGCTGATCATCGAAGGCGGCCAGCGTTTCGCGGTTGAGATAGAGCAGGCGGCGCGCGTAGGAGAGCAGCTTGTCGCCTTCCTCGGTCAGCCTGTTGGTGCGGCCGTCCTTTTCGAACAGCGGCTTGCCGATCCGCTCTTCCAGCCGGCGCATCTGCATCGACACCGCCGATTGCGTGCGCAGCACTTCCTCGGCCGCACGGGTGAAGCTGCCGGTATCGGCAATCGAGATGAAGGTCTGCAACTGGTCGAGATCGAGCGGCGCTTTCATCGGTCCAATCCATCACTAGCGTTGATGCTAAAGATTAGAAACATTCGTTGGATTAATCAATCGGTGCGTGGCAAATTCACATTGTCCACATGAAGGCATGTGAATCGAGACCGGAACGGCCGCTGTCCCCAGCGCCGATCGCCTGGTCTTGTCCAGTTCGAGTCTGAAGGAGACCGACATGACCACGTTTGATTTCGCCACCGAGACCTCGCGCATCACCTCGCGTCCGGCCGTTGCGACGCGCGTGGCCAACACCCTTCTCAATGCCTACCAGGCCTGGAAAAATCGCCGGGCCTTCTATCGCCTCGGCGAGATGTCGGACGCCGAACTCGCCGATATCGGCCTGACGCGCGCGGATCTCCATGTCGCCATCGATGTGCCGTTCGGCGCCGATCCGACCGTGAAGCTGCGTGCGATTGCGAGCGATCGCGCCGATACAATCGAAGATCTCGCCCGCCAGATAGCGTGATATCGGGCGCATTGTTTCGGTTGCCGTGAACCTTTCTCAGGCTCGCTACGACCAACGAGTATAGCAGGCTCCCCACTCCCTGCCGGTTCCCCGCCGGCCAGCCTGCACACTGGCCCGGTCCTCCTCCAGGACCGGGCTTTTCTTTTAAAGCTCCGTCGTCATCGTGCGGTCTGCGCCGCGTCGCTTCGTTCCTTGCTCCGAAGCCGCGAAGGTCAGCGCCCAACTACCGCCAACTACCGCCGGTCCATGTCCCGCTTGAACTGGTCGAAGATCGTTTCCACGCCCTTCTGATAGTCGTCGCGCTGCTGGGCGCCGGTCTCGAACATCTTGCCGAAAATATCGTCGAACGGATTGCGTGGCCTGCCGCTCGGATTGGCCTGCGGTTGCGGCGCCTGGCGCTCCTGCGGTGCCTGTCGCGGCTGGGGTGCTTGCGGCTGCTGCGGCGCCGGCTGCCCACCGGGCAGGCCGAAGCCGCCACCACCGCCTTGCCGCATCATCTCTTCAAAAATCTTGCCCAGCGGGTTGTCGCCGTAAGGGCTCTGCGTCTGTTGCGGCTGTGTTGGCTGCTGCGGCCGGCCCTGCGGTTGCTGTGCCGCGCCACCGCCGAACATATCCTGCAGCACCTTGCCCAGCGGATTGTCGCCATATGGGTTGGGCGCCTGTTGCGGCTGGCTTTGCGGCTGTTGGGCGCCGCCGCCGAACATGTCCTGCAGCACTTTGCCCAGCGGGTTCTCACCGTAAGGATTGGGTGCTGGCTGCGGCGCAGGCTGTGCCCCGCCGCCCGCCTGCCGCATCATCTGTTCGATGATCTCGCCGAGCGGATTGCTGCCGCCGCCGAAGCCACCGGCGGCCTGCATCTGACCCCCGGTCAACTGGTTTGTCGTCTGCTTGAACAATCCGCCCATCACCATCGAAGCGATGGCCGGCAGCATCTGCTGCAGGATCTGCTGGCTGACGCCGGTCGCCTGCGCGGCCTGGCTGGCCACCGCGCGCGACAGCTCCTTCGAGCCGAACAGATGACCCAGAATGCCATTGCCCTCATTGACGCCTTGCGGTGAGAAAGCCCTGGTCGCGTCCTCGAAGTATTTGGCGTGCTGGCCGCTCGCCATCGCCGTCATGAAGGCGCCTAGCCCATAGGCATCGGCGGTGTTGCGTTGCAGCCCTTGCGAGAAGGCCGGCAGCAGAGCGGCGACAGCCGCCTGCGTCTGCTGCATGGAAAGCCCGTACTGCTGGGCAAGCGCCTGCATGCCGTTGCCGTTCTGCGCCTGCGCCAATATGTCGAACAAGGTAGGCATCGGTTTCTCCTCCGGGAAATCCTCGAGGGAGAACCTAGTTCGTTTCGATGTTCGATTGAAGCGGCTTTTGCCGCTGCTCAAGGCGCGACGCTAATACGCATATTCCATGAACACCGGCTCGATCGAGCCGCCCCAGCGCGTGTGGTAGGCCGACAGCATTTCCTCGGCACTGGTGGTACCGCGCGCCACGACTTCGTCCAGCGTGTTGAGGAACGAGGTCTCGTCATAGCCGTCGCGGTTCTTCCTGCCGCGATTTTTCAGCCCAAGGCGCGAAATCGTCATTACATCGCGGCCGATCTCACGCAGCGTCGTGTTGCGGAACGGCGCGGAAATGCCTTGTTCCGGCACCGCATTGCGCATCGCCAGCGTTTCTTCATAGGTCCAGCTCGAAGTCAGCGCCTCGGCGGCGTCGAGCGCGGCCTCGTCATAGAGCAGCCCGACCCAGAAGGCCGGCAGCGCGCAGATGCGGCGCCACGGCCCGCCATCGGCGCCGCGCATTTCGAGGAAGCGCTTCAGCCTGACGTCAGGGAACAGGGTCGACAGATGGTTCGCCCAGTCGCCCATGGTGGGCAGTCCGTCCGGTACTTCATTGCGGGCAACGCCGGCCATGAACTGGCGGAAGGTGATGTGCGTCATGTCGTGATAGTGGCCGTCGCGGATGACGAAATACATCGGCACGTCGAGCGCCCATTCGACATAGTCGGCAAAGCCGAACTCGGGCGAGAAGCAGAATTCGAGCAGGCCCGAGCGCTGGTTGTCGGTGTCGCGCCAGATGTCGCCGCGCCAGCTCTGCAGTCCGTTCGGCCGGCTGTCGGTGAAGGGCGAGTTGGCAAACAGCGCCGTCGACAGTGGCTGCAGCTTCAGCGACACCTGCATCTTGCGGCGCATGTCGGCTTCGCTTTCGAAGTCGAGGTTCACCTGGATGGTGCAGGTGCGATACATCATGTCGAGACCCTTGGTGCCGACCTTGGGCATGTAGCGGGTCATGATTTCGTAGCGCGATTTCGGCATTTTCGGCGTCTCGGCCAGCGACCATTTCGGGCTGCCGCCGAGGCCGAGAAAGCGGATGCCCATCGGCTCGGCGATCTCGCGTACCTGCGCCAGATGCGCATTGCCCTCGCGACAGGTCTGGTGGATCGTTTCCAGCGGCGCGCCCGACAGCTCGAACTGGCCGCCCGGCTCGAGCGAGATCGCGCCCTGGCCGGTCGGCTCGACCAGGCCGATGATGCGGCCGTCATCGATGATCGGGTCCCAGCCGAGCTTTTGCTGCATGCCTTCGAGGATGGCGCGGATGCCGCGCTCGCCGCCATAAGGCACCGGCGCGTTGCCGTCGACATAGAAGGGGAACTTCTCGTGCTCGGTCCCGATGCGCCACTTGTCGCGCGGCTTGTTGCCTTCGGCCAGATGCTCGACCAGTTCGTCGATGTCTTCGATTGGCCGGAAATCGGTTGTGTCGCGCGCCATGGGGCCCCCTCTGCGGCTCTCGGAGCCCGCCGGCGCTAAATGGACGAAATGTCAGCAGCCGATCAAGCGAAAAATCCTGAGCCACAGGTCAACAGGAATTGATCTTTACGCTTCTTACCAGTCTCCGACCGTCGCCTGCATCACCGCAAGCGCCGCTACAGCTGCTGTGTCAGCGCGCAGGATGCGCGGTCCGAGCGGGATGGCAGTGACGAAGGGGAGCGCCCGCAGCATCTTGCGTTCGTCGTCGGAAAAGCCGCCTTCCGGTCCGACCAGCAGCGCCAGCTTCTTCTCCGGCACCGCCTGCAATGCCGGCAGCGGGTTGTTGGTCGAGGCGTCCTCGTCGCAGAAGATCAGTCGCCGCTCCTTGTCCCAGCCGGAGAGCAGACGCTCGAATTTCTCGGCTTCTCGCACTTCCGGCACCGCCAGTATGCCGCATTGCTCGGCCGCCTCGACGACATTGGCGCGCAGCCGGTCGATGGAGGGTTTTGCCACTTGCGTGTGCTGGGTGATCACCGGCTGCAGGATGCCGGCGCCCATCTCGACCGCCTTCTGAACGAGATAGTCGAGCCGGCCCTGTTTCAGCGGCGCGAAGCAATAGATCAGGTCAGGCAGGGGCGGTTGCGGTCTCTGCGAGGCCAGCACCTTCAGCCGCACCGCCCTTTTCGACCTGGTGGCAATCGCCGCCGACCACTCGCCGTCACGGCCGTTGAAGACCAGGATCTCGGCGCCTTCGCCGAGCCGCAGCACATGCATGAGATAGTGGCTCTGCTGCTGGCCGGCATCGAATTCGATGCCTGCCGCGAGGTCGTCCGGCACGAACAGCCGCTGCATCTTGTAACTGGCGCGCATCGCCGAGGAATGGGCGAGGCGGTGCCTGGCGTCAAGTCTCGGCGGAACGATGCCACACCGGTTCAAAACCGTGCCGCAGCACCGAAACGGTCGTGGCCGGTGTGAGCAGGCGCAGCGACCGGCCGGCAAGGCTGTCGAAGGCCGCCGCATCGCCATAGCCTGCGAACGACCAGGGCAGCGCGTTGCCGCCGCGCAGCGCATAGGCCGAGCCGCCATCCGCGATCATCGCTCCGTCCGGCAATTCGGCAAGCTCTCCCATGGTGACATCAGGTGGCTTGCCGCCGGAAGCCAGCCGCTCCTTGTGCAGCCGCTTGTCCACCATTGGCGCGCGCGGTTCGTTTACACCGAAGACTTTGCCGAAACGCCCGACAAAATCCGTGGCTCGCTCACGCCGGCAATAGAAACAGGGACGGTGCCCGGCGGCCAGCGCCGTCACCTCGTCGAGGAAGAACAACTCGGTCCAGCCGGCCCTGCCGCCCGGCCTGTTCCTGCCCATCGGCTCGCGCCGCACATTGCGGAATTGGCAGACGCAGATGATCCAGGCCGGCAAGGCCCAACGCTTTTTCAGCAGCGTCTTGGTCTCAGGATCGTGGATGATGCCGCGATTGCCGGTGAACAGGCCGCGCTCGGATATGGCATGGATGGCGCCGAACGGATCGACCCGGTTCTGCAGTGGCATAGCTCTCTCCCGAATACGCATCTTGGCTGCAATACGGGCGACATGATATCGCTCGTCGCGTCATTTCATGTCAGCAGGGTTTTGCGATGCGGGTGCTGGTGGTCCAGAACTACGACAACACCGGCCTTGGCCAGGTTGGTGCCGCGCTCGCCGAAGCCGGCGCCGATCTCGACCTGCGCCGGCCCTACAAGGGCGATGCGCTGCCGGACGACGCGACCGGACACGATGCCATGGTGATGCTTGGCGGCGGTCAGAATGCGCTGGCCGACGATGACTACCCGTATTTCCCGGCGCTGCTCGAACTGACCCGCGATTTCGCCGCCAAGGATCGCTCGGTTCTCGGTATCTGCCTGGGCAGCCAGTTGGTTGCCCGCACTTTCGGCGGTGAGAACCAGATCGGCGGCGCCTCGGAATTCGGCTGGCACAAGGTATCGCTGACGCCGGACGCCAGAACCGATCCGGTGCTTGGCGCACTTCCCCAGGATTTCCCCATCTTCGAATGGCACGACGACACTTTCGCGCTGCCGTCAAATGCGGTGCGGCTTGCCGGCAGCGAAATTGCTGAGAACCAGGCGTTCCGAATCGGCCGCGCCGTCTACGGCTTCCAGTTCCATTTCGAGGCCGACCGGCCGATGGTGAGGGACTGGAGCACGTCCTTCGCGCCGCTGATTGCCGATCGCCATCCCGACTGGCACGATCGCCTCGACAGCGAAATGGCTCTCAACGGCCCCGAGGCTGATGCCGCGGGCTTGGCCATTGCCCGCGCCTGGGTGGCGACGATCTGAACCCAGCCAACGCGCGGCCGTTGCATAATTGGCACGCGGCGGGGAATCTGCCGGGGACAACTTCTTTCGTCCTTGGTTTGTGGCCGAACGCCATCCTACAAGGCGCGCGCTATGCATCGGCAATGCAACCGCGATGAACCTTCTGTGTGATCCGCGCGACACACCGCCGATACAGAATCGACCTACAAGCGCGAAATCGTCGAAACTTTGAGACGAATTCTCGGTTTCAACCCATTGGTAACCGCCTCGTGCCCAGATGCAGGAAGCTCAACTAGAGATGACGTCCGTGAAAGCAGCGCTTCTGTCCTTTGTCATGCTGTCTGCCATCGTTTTGTGCGGTCTCGGCATTTATTCCGCCGATGCAGCCAACAACCATCAGGCCGTCGACGGCTACGGCGTCACCGCCGCGCTTCGCTAAAACGCTTTTCCCTGCACAGTCAGGATACGCTTGTCCGCGCCGTCCACGGCGAGCGCGCTGAGCATGCCTGACTGCCAGGCGAGCGTGTCGACATTGACGCGGTTCGGCATCACCTCCGCCTCCGGCACCGGTGTGTGGCCGTGCACGATCACCTTCGGGTAAAGCCCTGGATGGTTGTGGAAGACGTCGCGGATCCAGACCAGATCCTGCGGGCTCTGGCTCTCCAGCGGCACGTCAGGCCTGACGCCGGCATGGCAGAAGAAGAAATCACCTGATATCAGTGACAATTGCAGCGACCGCAGGAAGTCGACATGGGCTTGCGGTACAGCATTGACCAGTGCCTGGTGTCCCCGCCGTAACGCCTCGGCCTTGCCGAACCAGCTTGCGTGTCCCGCTAGGTCGACGCCATAGGATTGTACCGTCTGCACGCCGCCATAGCGGATGAACAGCCCTTCCGGGTCGGGCTCGTCGAGAAAATCGAGGAAGCCGATATCGTGGTTGCCGGCGAGCATCAGATGCCGTGGATCGCGTTTCTGTGCCTCGATCAGGAAGTCTATGACGCCCTTGGACTCTGGTCCGCGGTCGACATAGTCGCCGAGGTGGATGACGCGCCAATCGCTGGTCGGCTTGTATTCGAGTTCGCTCTCGATGCGGCGATGCATGGCGGCGAGCAGATCGAGCCGGCCATGCACGTCGCCGATCGCATAGAGGCGCATGCCATCGGGCGCGCGCGCGTCGAGGTAGTGGATGCCGGTCTCGGTCAAGGCGGCTTCGTCTCCGTGATCCAGCGAGGCTAGGGTCTAATCGGTGAACAAGACCCTATCGCCGCAACTGGTCCTTGCCCATCTCGGTCACCAGCCGTTTGCCGCACAGTGCCAGCGTGACGTCCATCTCCTTGCGGATGATGTCCAGCGCCAGGGTCACGCCTTGCTCGCCCATGGCGCCCAACCCGTACAGGAACGGGCGGCCGATATAGGTGCCCTTGGCGCCGAGGCAAAGCGCCTTCAGCACGTCCTGGCCCGAGCGGATGCCGCCGTCCATATGCACCTCGATCCTGTCGCCGACGGCATCGGCGATCTCTTCCAGCGCCATGATTGACGACGATGCGCCGTCGAGCTGGCGCCCGCCATGGTTGGAAACGATGATGGCGTCGGCGCCGGTCTCGACCGCCATCAGCGCGTCCTCCTTGTCGAGAATGCCTTTCAGGATCAGCTTGCCGCCCCAACGTTCCTTGATCCAGGCGACATCCTTCCACGACAGATGCGGGTCGAACTGCTCCGTAGTCCACGATGCCAGCGAAGCGACGTCGCCGACGCCCTTGGCATGGCCGACAATGTTGCGGAAGGTGCGGCGCTTGGTGCCGGCAATGCCCATCAGCCAGCGTGGCCGCATGGCGATGTTGGCAATGTTGGCCAGCGTCATCTTGGGCGGCGCCGACAGCCCGTTGCGGACATCCTTGTGGCGCTGCCCCAGGATCTGCAGGTCGAGCGTCAACACCAGCGCCGAGCATTTTGCAGCCTTCGCCCTGTCGATCAGGTCGAGCACGAAATCCTTGTCGCGAAGCACGTAGAGCTGGAACCAGAACGGCTTCTTGGTCACCGACGCGACATCCTCGATCGAGCAGATGCTCATCGTCGACAGCGTGAACGGCACGCCGAATTCCTCTGCCGCCTGCGCGGCCAGCATCTCGCCATCGGCATGCTGCATGCCGGTCATTCCAGTTGGGGCAAGCGCCACCGGCATCGCCACTTTCTCGCCGATCATGGTCGATTCCAGCGAGCGGTTGCTCATGTCGACCAGCACGCGCTGACGGAATTTTATCTTCTGGAAGTCCTCCTCGTTGGCGCGGTAGGTGCTTTCGGTCCAGGCGCCGGAATCGGCATAGTCGTAGAACATCTTCGGCACCCGCCGGCGCGCCAGGTCCTTGAGATCGGCAATGGTGAGGATGTCGCTCATGGTGGTTCCTCGTTAGCCAGTCGTCTTGAAGCCGTCGTCGGCGTCGGAGCGCTGCTTAAGCCTGAGCCGCGACACGCGCTGCCAGTCGCCGCTGCGTTCGGCCTCGAGCATCGAGCGTTCGACATAGGAGATATGGTCCATCGCCGCCTGCCGGGCGGCAGCCGGATCGCCTGCCTTCACCGCTTTGTAGATCGCCCGGTGCTGGGCCAGCAGCGCCTCGCGCGCTCCGGGCACGCTGAACACCAGAAGCCGGTTCTGGAACACGCCTTCAGACAGCAGCCGGTAGCAGGAGCGCAGTGTGTGCAAGAGGATGATGTTGTGCGCGCATTCGCACACAGCATGGTGGAACTCGACGTCGATTTCCGCCTCGTCGTCGAAATCTCCGGTGCGGTGCGCCTCGTCCATGCGCGCCATGATGCGGTCGAGCAGCGCAATGTCGTCCGCTGTCGCGCGCCGCGCCGCATATTCGGCCGCAACACCCTCGATCTCGCGGCGGTATTCCAGATAGTCGGTCACCGCCTTGCGGTGCATCGAGATGAGGTCGGTCACCGGCTTGGTGAACAACTGGCCGATGACGTCGGCGACATGGGTGCCGCCGCCGGCCTTGGTGATCAGCAGCCCGCGCCCTTCCAGCGCCTTCAGCGCGTCGCGCAGGATCGGCCGCGACACGTCGAACTGGCGCGCCAGCTCGCGCTCGCCCGGCAGCCGGTCGCCGGTGCGCAGCACGCCTTCAAGGATCAGGCTTTCGATCTGCTGCACCACCTCGTCGGCGGTGCGCGAATGCTCGATCCTGGAGAAAATATCGCTCAACGGGGGCCTGGGAAATTGAACCTGTGTCGCGCAAGATAAAGCCAGCGTCGCCAACTGGTCAAATTATTTATCCAATTCGCCCAATCGGGTCGGTCTGCGCGTCGCGCCGGCAGGACTTACGATGCTAGACTTTGGTGTTTACGCGCCTCATGGATTGCCTTTAGAGCACGCCATCACACGAAGGGTCGAGAACAGGGGGACCACCGTGTCGGACGAGACGTCCAACCTCGAATTCCAGCCGCGCGCCCAGGGCAGCGTGATGGGCTTTCCCGCGCATGAGGGACGGCCCGGCGCGCTTGGCGAGGTCCATGCCCGGCCGCATCCGCTGATCGAGAAGCCGCGCGTGCTTGTGCAACTCGCCTTCATGACCGAGGGCGGCTCCGGCGTCGACATGGCCGTGCTCTCCGAACTGTCGCGGCGCCTCGGCATTGCCGCGCCCGACCGCCATGCCCGCCACCACGCCATGAAGTGGGGCAAGGGTACGGTGCGCTGGGAGCGGCACACCGAATTCTCGACCTATCTTTGGGAAGGGCCGCTTGCCGAAAGCGGCAGGGCGCAGGAGGATTCTCCTTTCGGCAACGGGTTCTCGCCGCCGGGAACGGTGATCTCAGGCATAAGGCTGGAGATCCGCAAATGGACGCCGGCAAGCGAGAAGCTGATTGCGGCCTTCGACCCGACGAGCCTCTGCTATTCGCTGGTCGAGCGCGGCAATGCGGCCATAGTCACCGATTTCCGCCAGGACGGCGACGGCCTGACCCGCATCCTGGTGCTTGATCGCGGCCTGACGCCGGCGCGGACCGGCGCGCTGTCGCAGCGGCTGATCGACGTCGAGACGTATCGCACGCTTGCCATGCTCGGCCTGCCGCTGGCGCTGACGCTGTCGGGCCGCGCCCGCCGCATCGAGGACCGGCTGGCGCAGACCACGCTGGAAATGAAGGTCGCTGAAACCCGCGACAGCCAGACGCTGCTCGCCGACCTGACCGAGCTTGCCGCTGAACTCGAGGCTGATGCCGCCTCCAGCCTCTATCGCTTCGGCGCCAGTCGCGCCTATGACGGCATCGTTGTCGAGCGGCTGGAAGCGCTGGACGAAGAAGCCGTGCCCGGCTACGACACTTGGGGCGGCTTCCTGCAGCGGCGGGTGGCGCCTGCCATGCGCACCTGCCGTTCGGTCGAGGAGCGCCAGGCCAACCTGTCGCGCAAACTAACCCGCGCCACCACGCTGCTGCGCACCTGGGTCGATGTCGAGGTCGAGAAGCAGAACCGCGATCTGCTGGCGTCGATGAACAACCGCGCCCGGCTGCAACTGCGGCTGCAACAGACGGTGGAAGGCCTGTCGGTGGCGGCAGTGTCCTACTATGTCGTCGGCCTGATCTCCTATCTCGCCAAGGGCGCCTCGATCTTCGGCCATGCCTTTGCACCCGAAATCGTCACTGCCGCGGCGGTGCCGGTCGCCATCGTGCTGGTCTGGTGGGGCGTGCGGCGAGTCAGGCGGATGCACTCCGAGCCGGCGAAACATCCGGGGGAGTAGGAGCGCACTTTACCCTCCCCCTTGTGGGGAGGGTCGATCCGCATAGCGGATCGGGGTGAGGGTGCTCGTAAAGAGCTTTCGTCGCGCGGACCCCCACCCCGCTCACTGCGTTCGCGACCCTCCCCACAAGGGGGAGGGTTAAGATCCATAGCGGCAGATTGCCGCTGCGGAAGGCTGGCAGTACGCTCTTTGCCCGACGCGGTGTTTGCAACATCCGGATGTAACTGGTAAAAGATTTTTACCAGCCAAGCGGAGGACGCCGCCGATGTCCGGCCTTGTCATGCCCAAGCCAGACGACGCCACGATGCGAAGGCGCGCAGAGATCGTCGCCGACATGCGCATCATCGTGCCGGGCGAGGGCGTCGTCGACGCCACCAACGAAATGCGCGCTTTCGAAAGCGACGGTCTCACCGCCTACCGGCAATTGCCGCTGGTCGTGGTGCTGCCGGAAACGGTGGCGCAGGTGTCGCGCATCTTGAAATACTGCAACGACCGCAACATCCGTGTCGTGCCGCGCGGCTCCGGAACCTCGTTGTCGGGCGGCGCGCTGCCGCTCGAGGATGCCGTGCTGCTGGTCATGAGCCGCTTCAACCGCATTCTGGCCATCGACTATCCCGACCGCATCGTCGTCGCTCAGCCAGGCGTTACCAATCTTGGCATCACCATTGCCGTCGAGCAGGAGGGCTTTTACTACGCCCCTGACCCATCCTCCCAGATCGCGTGCTCGATCGGCGGCAATGTCGCGGAAAATTCCGGCGGCGTGCACTGCCTGAAATACGGCCTGACCGCCAACAATGTTCTGGGCATCGAGATGGTGCTGATGAACGGCGAGGTGGTGCGCCTGGGCGGCAATCATCTGGACTCGGAAGGCTATGATCTCCTCGGCGTCATGACGGGGTCCGAAGGCCTGCTCGGCGTCGTCACCGAGGTCACGGTACGCATCCTGAAGAAGCCGGAGACGGCGCGCGCTCTGCTGATCGGCTTTCCGACCAGCGAGCAGGGCGGCCAATGCGTCGCCGACATCATCGGCGCCGGCATTATCCCTGGCGGCATGGAGATGATGGACCGGCCGGCGATCCATGCCGCGGAAGATTTCGTCCATGCCGGCTACCCCCTTGATGTCGAGGCGCTGCTGATCGTCGAACTCGACGGGCCGGGCGTCGAGGTCGATCACCTGATCGGTCTCGTCGAAGCGATCGCCTATAGGAACGGCTCCACCACCTGCCGCATCTCGCAATCCGAACAGGAGCGGCTGAGTTTCTGGGCCGGCCGCAAGGCGGCCTTCCCGGCGGTCGGCCGCATCTCGCCCGACTATTACTGCATGGATGGCACCATCCCGCGCAAGGAATTGCCGCGTGTGCTCGCCGGCATGCGCGAACTGTCGGAGAAATACGGCCTTGGCGTCGCCAATGTCTTCCACGCCGGCGACGGCAATCTGCATCCGCTGATCCTCTACGACGCCAACGTGCCGGGCGAACTCGACAAGGCGGAAAGTTTTGGCGCCGACATCTTGCGGCTCTGCGTCAAGGTCGGCGGCGTCTTGACCGGCGAGCACGGCGTCGGCGTCGAGAAGCGCGATTTGATGCCGGAGATGTTCAACCAGATCGACCTCGACCAGCAAATGCGCGTCAAATGCGCCTTCGACCCCAACCATCTGCTCAACCCCGGGAAGGTGTTTCCACAACTGCGCCGCTGCGCGGAGCTTGGGCGCATGCACGTGCATCGCGGCCAGGTGGCGTTTCCGGACATTCCGAGGTTTTGAGTGGCTAAGTTGGCGCGTGAACACCCCCCTCTGTCCTGCCGGACATCTCCCCCTCAAGGGGAGAGATTGGCAGCTTGCGCGCCTTACCCTTCCTTCAAGGTCGGAGATTGGCGAAATCGGATGCGACTTCCGATCTCCCCCCTTGAGGGGGAGATGTCCGGCAGGACAGAGGGGGGCGCGAAGGAACTCGACCCATCTTCGCCATGACGACCTTCACTCCCACCACATCGGCCGAGACCCTCTCCATCGTCCAATGGGCGGCCGCGGAAGAGTCACCTTTGGAAATCATCGGCCACGGCTCCAAGCGCGGCATCGGCCGGCCACAGCAGAGCGAACACACGCTCGATCTTTCGAAGCTCACCGGCGTCACCCTCTACGAGCCGGCCGAACTGGTGCTGTCGGCGAAGGCCGGCACACCGCTTTCCGATATAGAAAGCCTGCTCGCCGAAAACGGCCAGCAACTTGCTTTCGAGCCGATGGACTACGGCCCATTGTTCGGCGGTATCAAGGGAAGAGGCACGATCGGCGGCGTGCTTGCCGCCAACCTGTCCGGCCCGCGCCGGCTGAAGGCGGGCGCCGCGCGCGACCATATCCTTGGCATCAACGCGGTTGCCGGTCGTGGCGAAGCGTTCAAATCAGGCGGCCGCGTCGTCAAGAATGTTACCGGCTACGATCTGTCGAAGCTGATGGCCAACAGCTGGGGCACGCTGGCTGTATTCACCGATGTCACCTTCAAGGTGCTGCCGGCGGCCGAGATCGAGGTGACGCTTGCCGTGCGCGGCTTGCTCGACGATGCGGCGGCTGCCGCCATGGCGCTGGCGCTAGGCTCCAGCGCCGAAGTGTCGAGCGCCGCCCATCTGCCCGAGCGCACCGCCGCGCGCGTTGCCGGCGGCAGTCTCGGGGCCGACGCCGCAACGCTGCTGCGCGTCGAAGGCTTCGGCCCTTCGGTCGCCTACCGCATCGAGGCACTGAAAACCCTGCTCAAAAATGCGGGCCCGCTGCAGGAGATTGCAGGCGAGGCCTCGCATTCCCTCTGGCGTGACATAAGGGACTGCACGCCATTCGCCGACCGTAGCGAAAAGCCGGTCTGGCGCGTCTCCATGGCGCCGTTTCAGGCCCATCAGATGGTGCTGACGCTACGCATGCAGATCGGTGTCAGCGCCTTCTACGACTGGCAGGGCGGGCTGGTCTGGCTGCGCATGGAGGAGGGCGATCCCGAGGCCGCCCTGCTGCGCGGGCTGATCAGAAAGCTTGGCGGCGGCCACGCCACGCTGGTGCGCGCCACCCCTTCGCATCGCGCCGCCGTTCCGGTGTTCGAGCCGCAGGCACCGCATAAGGCCGCACTGTCGGCGCGGCTCAAGGCCGAGTTCGATCCCAAGTCCATCCTCAATCCCGGCCGCATGGCCTAGAGCAATTCCAGGAAAAGTGTGAAGCGGTTTTCCGTCCGGAATTGCGTCTAAACTAAAGACTAAAAGAGATGCAAACTAACTTCTCCCTTGCCCAGCTCGCCGATCCCCATGTCGCGGAATCGGAGAAGATCCTGCGCAAATGCGTGCATTGCGGCTTCTGCACCGCCACTTGCCCGACCTATGTGACATTGGGAAACGAGCTGGATTCGCCGCGCGGCCGGATTTACCTCATCAAGGACATGCTGGAGAACGGCCGCCCGGCCGACAAGGAGATCGTCACCCATATCGACCGCTGCCTGTCCTGCCTCGCCTGCATGACGACCTGTCCGTCGGGGGTCAACTACATGCATCTGGTCGACCATGCCCGCGCCCATATAGAGGAGACTTACAAGCGGCCGGTGCTCGACCGGCTCACCCGCGCCATGCTGGCCTTCGTGTTGCCCTATCCCGGGCGCTTTCGTGCCGCGCTGAAACTGGCGAGACTGGGCAAGCCGTTCATTGGTCTGTTCGAAAAGGTGCCGGCCCTGAAGCCGCTCAGCGCGATGCTGAAGCTGGCACCGGCCTCGATCCCGACGGTCTCGCCAATGGCCTCTCCCGGCGTCCATGCTGGCAAGGGGACGAAGAAAGGTCGCGTCGCCATCCTCACCGGCTGCGCCCAATCGGTGCTCGACCCCGCCATCAACGAGACGACGATTGCATTGCTGACCAGGCTTGGCGTCGAGGTCGTGGTGCCGCAGGGCGAAGCCTGCTGTGGCGCGCTGGTCCATCATATGGGCCGCGAGGCAGCAGCCCTTGCCTCGGCACGGCAGAATGTCGATGCGTGGACGCGTGCCATCGACCAGGGCGGGCTCGACGCCATCGTCATCACCGCATCGGGCTGCGGCACAACGATCAAGGACTACGGCTTCATGCTGCGCCTCGATCCGGCCTATGCCGACAAGGCCGCGCGGGTCTCGGCGCTGGCCAGGGACATTACCGAATATCTCGCAAGCCTCGACCTGCCCGAGCCGGTGCGCAAACCCGGCACCGTCGTCGCCTATCACTCCGCCTGCTCGATGCAGCACGGTCAGAAGATCATCCGCCAGCCGAAGGAATTGCTGTCCAAGGCGGGCTTCGTCGTGCGCGAACCGCGCGAGGGGCATCTGTGCTGCGGCTCCGCCGGCACCTACAACATCCTGCAGCCGGAGATTTCCGCAAGGTTGCGTGACCGCAAGGTGAAGAACATCGAGGCGACCGACGCCGAAATCGTCGCCACCGGCAACATCGGCTGCATCACCCAGATCGCTTCGGCTGCAAAGCTGCCGGTGGTGCACACGATCAAGCTGCTCGACTGGGCCTATGGTGGTCCGAAGCCGGAGGGCGTCTCCGAAGGAAACCTGGTCGCCGCCGAGTAAGCAGCTATTCCGCTGCCAGCCGGCCCACCACGCCATACGTCGCCTGGTAGCGCGCGCGCTGGCGGCTGAGCGCGACCATTGTGTTGCGCAAGAGGATCGCCACAGTGATCGGGCCGACGCCGCCCGGCACCGGCGTGATCCAGGACGCGACTTCCTTCACGCTCTCGGTGTCGACGTCGCCGACGATGCGGCTCGTGCCGTCCGGGCCGATCTCGGAATTGATGCCGATGTCGATGACGGCCGCACCGGGCTTCACCATGTCGGCCTTGATCAGCCGCGGCTTGCCGACGGCGACGAACAGCGCATCGGCGCGGCGCGCATGTGCCGCCACCGAGCGCGTCATGTGGTGGCACACCCGTCACCGTTGCGCCTTCGCTCATCAGCAGGAAGGCAATCGGCTTGCCGACGATCTCGGAATGGCCGACGACGACGACTTCGAGCCCCTTGAGGTCGAGGCCGGTTTCCTTGAGCAGCTCGACCGAGGCCGCAGCCGTGCAAGGCGCGAGATCGAGCTGGTTGTAGACGATATTGCCGATCGACGCCGGATGCATGCCCTCGACGTCCTTCAGTGGATGCACCGCCGCTTGCAGCGTCTTGATCGGGATATGCGCCGGCACCGGCCGCTGGATGATGATGCCGGTGACGCGCGGGTCGGCGTTCAGGCCGTGGATCGCCGCCTCGAGTTCGCCGGCGCTGATGTCGGCGGGGAACCGCCGCTCCTCGAAACCGATGCCGGCAAGCGCGGCCTTGGCGCGCTGGTTGCGCACATAGACATCGACGGCAGCGGTATCGCCGACGGTGATCGACACCAGCTTGGGCGGAAAACCTTCGGCGGTGGCGATGGCGGCATCCTCGCGCACGGATGCCATGATGCGCTGGGCGACCGGGCCGCCCCGGAGATAGCGGCTATCGTCTGGCGGAGACATGGCTGAACCTTTGCAGCGAGTTTGGCGCAGGGGAGTTTAGCCGTCCCTATAGCAGGGGAAATGCGGCAAGGCAGCGTGAAAGCGAACCGTCATCCCCCTGGCGCGACGTTCTGGCGCAGCCTGGCTCAGCTATAGCCGCAAAGAGAAAGGGCAGCGCGGTTTCCCGGGCTGCCCTTTCCTGACTGGCCGCATCCCCACACGGCCCGTCCCCGTAAACTCTTCCCGATCCTGAAGGTCTAACCTTCTGGACCAGATGATTCGGTAGCCGACTATATCACGACCACGGTCGTTCCAACATTGACCCTCTCGTAAAGGTCAACCACGTCCTCGTTGCGCATGCGGATGCAGCCGGAAGACACCGAGCCGCCGATGGTCCATGGCTGGTTGGTGCCGTGGATGCGGTATTCCGTCGTGCCGAGATAGAGCGCGCGGGCGCCAAGCGGGTTTTCCTCGCCGCCGGCCAGATAGGTCGGGAGGTAGCGGCCCTTGGCGGCCTCGCGCTTGATCATCTCCGCTGGCGGGCGCCAGTCCGGCCAGACGCGCTTGTTGGTGATCTTGTGCGTGCCAGACCATTCGAAGCCAGGCTTGCCGGTGCCGACGCCATAGCGCCGCGCCTTGCCGTTCTTCTCGACCAGGAACAGGAAGTTCTGCGTCGTATCGATGACGATCGTGCCCGGCTTCTGTGGGCCGTCATAGGCGACTTCCTGCGGCAGATAGAGCGGATTGATCTGCGGCCGCATCACCACGCGCTTGACCGGCGCCTGCACGGAAGCAGTGCGAACCCGATCGGGTCGCGCCGGCTGCGCATAGCGAACGCGCGGCTGTTGGACCACCTGTCGGCTCTGCCGCACGATGCCGGGCGCCCGGCCAAGCTGCAGCACCCAGGGTGCGGAAAGGTCGGGGCTCACCATCACCGGCGGCCTTTCGGCATAGCGGTCGTTGGCGGCAGACGAGGTGACGCCGGCGGCCAGAATGGCCACGGCGCCGAGCACGGAACGCAAAAAGATCTTCATCGGAACGCACCTTGATCGTCGAACGGACGGAGGCGGAACTTGCCCCCGGTTGCGCGATCCTTGGCGCGAAGCGGCAACCGAAACATGAATCGGAATGCGTAAAATGCCGCTTTGTCAGTAAACCTTTTGGTGTGGTTACCGCCGGGTTCAGGAATCTGGTAAAGCCGTGGTAAATGCAGCGCGAAAGCGCGTTAACGGATGGATCGGCCATGGCGCAAGACAACACCGGACTGCTTACCGGCTCCGACGGGATCACGCGCTGCTTCTGGCACGGCAATCTGCCGGACTATCTGCACTACCACGACCATGAATGGGGCCGGCCGGTCGCCGACGACCGCAGGCTGTTCGAAAAAATCTGCTTGGAAGGCTTTCAGTCCGGCCTGTCCTGGCTGACCATTCTGCGCAAGCGCGAGAATTTCCGCGAGGCCTTCGCCGGTTTCGACTTCGACAAGGTCGCCGCCTTCACCGACGAGGATGTCGAGCGCTTGGTCGCCAATGCCGGCATCATCCGTCACCGCGGCAAGATCGTCTCGACCATCAACAACGCCAAACGGGCGTGCCAAATGGTCGACGAGTTCGGTTCGCTGGCCGCCTGGTTCTGGAAGTTCGAGCCGGGGCCGGAGGAGCGGCCGGCGGTGGTGGACATGGCGCATCTACGCGCCAACCCGACGACAGCGGTCTCGATCAGGATTTCGAAGGAGTTGAAAAAGCGCGGCTGGAGCTTTGTCGGACCGACGACGGTTTATGCCTTCATGCAAGCGATGGGTCTGGTCAACGACCATCTCGAGGGGTGTGTTTGCCGGGAGCAGGTGGAGAAGGAACGCAAGGCCTTTAAGAGGCCGAAGTAGGGCGCTGTCCCCCTACCTCCCCCTTGTGGGGAGGTCGCGCCGAAGGCGCGGGTGGGGGTATCTTGGCGCCGCACCCCCACCCCGACGCTACGCGTCGACCCTCCCCACAAGGGGGAGGGTAAGGAACTCACGTCCCGCTGGCGCCAGTCAGGAACAATCCCGCCACAATCGCCGCCAGTGCCGCAAAGGCCGGATAAATCACCAGCAATCCGGTCATCAGCGCCTCGCGCATGGTGGAACCCTTGCGCTCGTCGGCGGTGACCTCAAACGGACCGAGGCTCGCCGTCACCTGCGCACGGCTCTCGGCCGGCCGCAGCCGGACTTCATGCAAGCCGTCGTCTCTGATGTCGAACTTGTGTGCCGCAGTCATGGCCCCAACCCTTTGTTTCGGCGCGCTTATCGGCTCTGATTGTGTCGGCACGATGCCGCGCCGATGGCGGAATTGTTTCCTTTTGGTGCGTTTTGTTTCGGAGGAGAAGGAAAAAGCGCAAACCCTTGCCGCACAAAGCCGCTTCGGTTAGGACACGCCCACTCCAAACAAGTCATCGATTACTAAGCGAAAAGACCCATCCCATGGCCGACAAATCGGAAAAGACGAAAGCGCGGCTGCCGCGCGGCTTTGCCGACCGCAGTGCGGAAGACATCCGCGCCGTCGAGAAGATGATGGCGACGATCCGCTCGGTCTATGAGCTCTATGGTTTCGAGCCGGCCGACCAGCCGCTGATCGAATACACCGATGCGCTGGGCAAATTCCTGCCCGACCAGGACCGGCCTAATGAGGGCGTATTTTCTTTCCAGGACGATGACGAGCAGTGGCTGTCGTTGCGCTACGATTTGACTGCGCCGACGGCGCGTTATGTCGCCGAGAATTTTGAGCGACTGCCGAAGCCCTATCGCAGCTACCGCTCCGGCTGGGTGTTCCGCAACGAAAAGCCCGGCCCCGGCCGCTTCCGCCAGTTCATGCAGTTCGACGCTGACACCATCGGCACACCGGGCGTCGCGGCTGATGCTGAAATGGCGATGATGATGGCCGACGTGATGGAAGCGCTCGGCATCAAGCGCGGCGACTACGTCATCCGCGTCAACAATCGCAAGGTGCTCGATGGCGTGCTGGAAGCGATCGGCCTTGGCGGCGATGAGAATGCAGGGCGTCGGCTGACGGTGCTGCGCGCGATCGACAAGCTGGACAAGCTCGGACCGGAAGGCGTGAGACTGCTGCTTGGTCCGGGGCGCTGGGATGGCGGCAAGGAAGGCGAGGGTGACTTTGCCAAGGGTGCCGGACTGAATGAGGCGCAAGCCGAGGCCGTTCTTCTCGCGACAGCGAGGGAACAGGCCCGCCAGGATTCCAATGTCGATGCGAACGCGATCTATCAGGAAGGCGTTGGCGAGCTCTCCACGATTGAAGCCTTGGTCAGGGCGGCAGGGTACGGCGAAGATCGTATCGCCATGGACCGCTCCGTCGTGCGTGGCCTCGAATACTACACCGGCCCGGTTTTCGAGGCCGAGCTTCTGGCCGAAATCCCCAACGAAGACGGCCAGATCGTGCGCTTCGGTTCGGTCGGTGGTGGCGGCCGCTATGACGGGCTGGTCTCGCGCTTCCGTGGCGAGCCGGTGCCGGCGACCGGCTTTTCGATCGGCGTCTCCCGCCTGATGACGGCGCTGAAGAACCTCGGCAAGCTGGACACCACAGACGTGATCGCGCCGGTCGTCGTGCTGGTGATGGACAAGGATACCGAAAGCCTCGGCCGCTACCAGAAGATGGTGGCCGGCCTGCGCGCGGCCGGCATCCGCTCCGAAATGTATCTCGGCGGCGCCGGCATGAAGGCGCAGTTGAAATATGCCGACCGCCGCGGCAGCCCGGTTGCCATCATTCAGGGCGGCGACGAGCGCGCCAAGGGCGAGCTGCAGATCAAGGATCTGATCGAAGGCGCACGCATGTCGGCCGAGATCACCGACAACGCCGAATGGCGGGCCGCAAGGCCAGCGCAGGTGACCGTGGCGGAGAGCGAGCTGGTCGCCGAGGTGAAGAAGATTCTGGCGGCGCAGGCGGCCGACCGTGCGAAGGGTGGCGCTTGAACACCCCCCTCTGGCCTGCCGGCCATCTCCCCCTCAAGGGGGGAGATTGGATGTCATCGGCGCTTTCGCGAATCTTCATCGCTGCAGGAAACGATCCGACGCTAAAGCTGCCAATCTCCCGCCTTGAGGGGGAGATGGCCGGCAGGCCAGAGGGGGGTGCCTCGCACCCAACCAGCCGATGACTCGCTATCCCGCCATCGCATCCGAAATCACTAAGCTCTTCGCCACCCGCAACACCCATGCGGTTGAGGTCGCGGTGCTGCAGCCGGCCGACCCATTCCTCGATATGGCCGGCGAGGATCTGCGCCGCCGCATCTTTCTCACCGAAAGCGAGACCGGCAAGACGCTGTGTCTGCGGCCCGAATTCACCATCCCCGTCTGCCTCGACCACATCGCCTCGCAGGCGGGCACGCCGCGTCGCTATTCCTACATCGGCGAAGTGTTCCGCCAGCGCCGCGAGGGCGGCAACGAGTTCTTTCAGGCCGGCATCGAGGATCTCGGTGACCGCGATACGGCCGAGGCCGATGCGCGTTCGCTGGTCGATGCGCATGCGCTGCTGCAGCTGGTGCTGCCGGCGCAACCTCTTGCGATCACGCTCGGCGACCAGACCATCTTCGAGGCGGTGCTGGCGGCCCTCGGCCTGCCGCGCGGCTGGCGCATGCGACTTGCGCGTGCCTTCGGTTCGGCGCCGATGCTGCAGGCAGCGTTGTCCGATCTCGCCAACCCGCCACGCAACGGTGAGCTTGACGGCGAAGTCGCGGCCCTGGTGCTCGATGGCGATCTCGAAGCGCTTTCCGCCCACATTGCCGGCGGCATGGAAGAGGCCGGCCTTTTGGCATCCGGCGGACGCGCGCCAGTCGACATTGCCCGGCGGCTGATCGAAAAGGCCGAATTGCGCAGCGTGCGGCTGTCGAACGAGGCCTTTGCAGCACTCAGGGATTTCCTCGCCATCGACGTGCCGCTCGACGGCTCGAGTGCTGCGCTCGAAAGTTTTGCGGCCTCTGCCGGGCTTTCGCTGGGCGCGGCGCTGGAAAAATTCGCCGCCCGCGCCAAAGCCATCGAGGCACATGGCCTGCCTGCAAAGACGATCCGCTACGACGCTGCCTTCGGCCGTCCGCTGGATTACTACACCGGCATCGTTTTCGAGATCGAAGCACTTGGTGGCGAGCGGCCGCTGGCCGGCGGCGGTCGCTACGACCGGCTGCTGACCCTGCTCGGCGCCAAGACGCCGATCCCCGGCGTCGGCTTCTCTGTCTGGCTCGACCGCATCGAAGCGCTGCGGGGAGAGCCGCAATGATCACGCTGGCAATCCCATCGAAAGGCCGGCTCAAGGAGCAGGCCTTGGAGGTACTGGCCAGGGCCGGGCTTGCCGTCAGCCTGCCCGGCGATGAGCGCCAGTACCGCGCCCGCATCGACGGCGCCGAGGGCATCGAGGTGGCGTTCCTGTCGGCGTCCGAAATCGCCGGCGAGATTGGGCAAGGTTCGGTCGACCTCGGCATTACCGGCGAGGATCTGCTGCGCGAAAACCTCGCCGACTGGGAGGCGCGCGCCGAAATCGTCGCTCGCCTCGGCTTCGGCCATGCCGATGTCGTGGTCGCGGTGCCCGGCATCTGGCTCGACGTCGATACTATGGCCGATCTCGACGATGTCGCCGCCGATTTCCGCCAGCGCCACGGCAGGCGACTGAGGATCGCAACCAAATACTGGCGGCTCACGCAGCAGTTCTTCTCGCAAAAGCACGGCATCCAGGTCTACCGCATCGTCGAAAGCCTCGGGGCCACCGAAGGCGCACCGGCGGCAGGCCTCGCCGACGTCATCGTCGACATCACCACCACCGGCTCGACCCTGCGCGCCAACCATCTCAAGGTGCTGGCCGATGGGGTTGTGCTGAAGTCGCAGGCCTGCCTCGTGGCTGCCAGGAAAGATCGTGCTGCTGCGGATGAGGCGCTAGTGCGGGAAATAGCCGCGAAGATGAGCGCGCTCCCTCCCCCTTGAGGGGAGGGTGGACAGCCGCCAAAGGCGGATGGACGGGTGGGGTCGCTCCGGCAGTGCTCGACGCGAGACCACCCAAGCCGGGTCGACCGTGACCAAGGAAGTCGAGCACTTCGCCGAGGACCCCACCCGCCTCGCTTCGCGAGGCACCCTCCCCTCGAGGGGGAGGGGAACCGCCTGTACTTTCCACCACCCCATCAGGCTGCTAGGCTCACTCATCGGGAGGAAACGGCGATGGCGATTAATCTCGACGAGCTCAAGAACGCCACCAATCTGCGCGGGCGCGGCAGGGCGTTCATCGCTCCGCTCGACGGCCGGGCACATGTGTCGGGCGACCGTTCGGTGCCGCTGCTCGACAAGACGATCCCTCAGCTTTTCTCCGACACGGTCGGCAGATACGCCACGCAGGATGCTGCCGTCTTCGTCGGCCAGGACAAGCGCTTCACCTGGAGCGAACTGTCGGACACGGTCGATACGCTCGCCGCCGGCTTCCTGGCGCTTGGCCTCGAAAAAGGCGACCGTGTCGGCATCTGGTCGCCTAACCGCTGGGAATGGCTGGTCACCCAGTTCGCCACCGCTCGGATCGGCCTGATCTTGGTCAACATCAACCCGGCCTACCGGCTGACGGAGCTGGAATATGCCCTCAACAAGGTCGGCTGCAAGGCGCTGGTCACCGCCGCCAGCTTCAAGACCTCTGACTATCTCGGCATGCTCGAGACGCTGGCGCCGGAGCTGGCCAGGGCCACCCCCGGCAAGCTCAGGGCGCAGAAATTGCCGGCGCTGAAGATCGTCATTCGCATGGGCGACGACAACTCGCCCGGCATGTTCAATTTCGCCGATGTGCTGTCGATGGCCGGCCGCGACGAGCATGACAGCCTCGACCGCATCTCCGAAGGGCTGAAGCCGGGCGAGGCCATCAACATCCAGTTCACATCAGGCACGACGGGCGCGCCCAAGGGCGCGACGCTGACCCACACCAACATCGTCAACAATGGCAATTTCGTCACCGCTGCGATCAAGCTCACCGTCGACGACCGGCTCTGCATCCCGGTGCCGCTCTACCACTGCTTCGGCATGTCGATGGGCACGATGGGCTGCGTTACCAAGGGCGCGACCATGGTGTTTCCTGGCGAGGGTTTTGACGCCGGCGCGACGCTGAAGGCGGTGGCGCAGGAACGCTGCACCGGCCTCTACGGCGTGCCGACCATGTTCGTCGCCATGCTCGACCACGCCGACTTCACCAGCTTCGATCTCTCCAGCCTGCGCACCGGCATCATGGCGGGCTCGCCATGCCCGATCGAGGTGATGAAGAAGGTGGTGTCGCTGATGCATATGGAAGAGGTGACCATCGCCTACGGCATGACCGAGACCAGCCCGGTCTCGTTCCAGAGCAGCGTCGACGATCCGCTGGAAAAACGCGTCTCCACTGTCGGCCGCATCCATCCGCATGTCGAGGTCAAGGCCATCGACGCCGAGGGCGCCACCGTCGCCGTCGGCGCGCCGGGTGAGCTGTGCACCCGCGGCTATTCCGTCATGAAAGGCTACTGGGACGACGCGGAAAAAACCCGCGAGGCGATCGACGCCGACGGCTGGATGCACACCGGTGATCTCGCCACCATCGACGCCGAGGGCTATTGCAACATTGTCGGCCGGGTCAAGGACATGGTCATCCGCGGCGGCGAAAACGTCTATCCCAGAGAGGTCGAGGAATTCCTCTACCGCCATCCCAAGGTCAAGGAGGTGCAGGTGTTCGGCATTCCCGACGCCAAATATGGCGAGGAGCTGTGCGCCTGGATCGTGCTGAAGCCCAACCAGATCGCCACCGAGCAGGAGATCAAGAATTTCTGCGCCGGCCAGATCGCCCACTACAAAATCCCCCGCTACATCCGCTTCCGCACCGAACTGCCGATGACGGTGACGGGCAAGCCGCAGAAGTTTTTGATGCGCGAGGCGATGATGGAGGAACTGGGGCTGGTGGTGCAGAAGACGGCTTGAGGGGCTGAGGCCGGTGATGGAGATTGCCGGCTTCGCAATGACATCGGGGTGCTCCATACAGGCCTGCCGCAAGGTTCGCAGAAACGCATGGGGGCTTGAATGACTGGTTTCGCACGATTGGTGACGTCCTATGCGATGCCATTGGCTGCCGTCGCGATGGCCGTTGCGGTCATAGCCAGCGGGCTATCGGTGGACGAAGGTTCGCAGAGCGTCAGGGTCCTCGTCGGAGCGCTTTCGAGTGCGATCATGTTCATCACCATTTTCGTGGTGCTCGACCACGCCGAGGCGGTTGCCCACCGTGTGGGAGAGCCCTACGGCACATTGGTGCTGACTTTTGCCGTGACGGCTATCGAGGTGTCGATCATCGTTTCCATGATGCTGCATGGAGAGAACAACCCCACGCTTGCACGTGAGTCCGTCTTCTCGACGGTGATGATTGCCTCCACGGGCGTTGTCGGAATGTGTCTCACGTTTGGCGGCTGGCGTCACCGCAAGCAGGCAATTGTCCGTCAAGGGACCAGCGCATATCTGGCCGTTCTGGTCGCACTGACCGTCATGACGCTTATCCTGCCGACCTATACACGGACCACCGATCCCGGCACATTTTCAGCAGCTCAACTTGGTTTTGTGAGCGTACTTTCTGTGCTGCTCTATGCAAGTTTTGTGTTCGCGCAAACCGTCCGGCACCGGGACGACTTCATCGAAGGACTGGCACACGACGCTCCGGCGCGAACCGCCCCTCACAAAAGCGTCTCTTCCAGCGCTCTGCTCCTGGTCATCGGACTGATCGGAATTGTCATGCTCGCCGAGCAGGTCGCCGCAAGTGTGGAAGATGCGCTCGTTGCCTACCAGGTGGCCCAGGCTGACAGCATTGTGGGAGCAATGATCGCGGGTCTGGTTTTGATGCCGGAAGCCATTTCGGCGGTTCGCGCTTCACTCAACAATGAGCTGCAGCGCGGCCTGAATGTCGCAATGGGTTCGGCTTGCGCCACGATTGGTTTGACAATACCTGCGGTCGCAGCAGCCAGCCTGCTTACGGGACGAGGGTTGACCCTGGGGCTCCCGGAAGCTGACGCAGTACTTTTGGTTTTAGCGCTTTTCATATGCGGCGTAAGCTTTAGCAACGAAAGGACGACCTTCCTGACCGGAATCGTCCATGCCGTGGTATTTTTCGCGTATGTATTTCTGGTATTTATCCCTTGAGGCTTTGGTGCGATCTGGCGACCAGCCGTCAAGGCGGGTATTCTCGAACGCGCCTGATTTGAGTTTCTTTTCGGGGTTCCCAAGGCGCCATCTAAGACCCGAACGACTCACACCCCCAGCACCGCCGCATCCAACCCCCGAATGATCTTCGCCAGTTCCACGCATTCATCATGCCGCACCTTGTTGCGGCGCCAGGCGAGGCAGATCGTGCGTTGCGGCATTGGCTCTTGGAACGGCACGATCTTGAGGTCCGGCATGGCGCTGGCCGGCCTTGCCGCCATTTCGGGGATGAGCGTGACGCCGAGACCATGCGCCACCATCTGCAGCAGCGTCGTCAGGCTGGTGGCGCCGTAGCTTGCCATCGCTACGGGACGCACGCTGCCGCACAGGGCCAGCGCCTGTTCGCGCAGGCAGTGGCCTTCCTCCAAAAGCATCAACCGCTCCAGCGCCGGGCTTTCCGGCGGCACCGGTGGCGAGGCGAAGGCTGGATCTCCGGCTGGCACGGCGAGGAAGAAGCGGTCGGCGAACAGTTCCTCGGTGACCAGGCCCGGCTGCTCGAGCGGCAGCGCGGCGATGAAGGCGTCGAGCCGTCCGGTTGCCGTGTCCTCGACCAGTGATGCCGTCACTGCTTCGCGCAGTTCGAGCTGCAGGGACGGAAAATGCCGCTTCAGCTCCGGGAGCACATGCGGCAAAAGATACGGCGCCACGGTCGGGATGATGCCCAGCCGGAAGCGGCCTTCCATGGCCGGGCGGCCGCGCCGGGCCGTCGTCTCGACATCACTGATGTCGCGCAGGATGCGCTCGATGCGTGGCAGCAGCGCTTGCGCCTCTTCCGTCATCCGCACCGTCTTGCCGCCGCGCTCGAACAGCCGGCAGTTCAGCCTTTGCTCCATCTCGGCGATCTGCGCGGACAGCGCCGGCTGGCTGACGCCGGCGAGTTTTGCGGCGCGGCCGAAATGCAGCGTTTGCGCCAAAGCCTCGAAATATTGCATCTGCCGCACGGTCAAGCCAATCATAAGGAAAGCCTATCGCAACAAACAGGAAAGGCAATTTGTTTTTATCGAAGAGACGGCTTAGTCTGGAACCATTCCAGAGTGGCGCGGCTCCCGGCCGGCCCGGAAAAAACAACACATAAATCAGCAATTCGGAGGCCAAGATGGACGCGATGACCGACGACAACAGCGCCGGCAAATGCCCGGTCGCGCATGGAACCTCCGCCAGGACCAACCGCGACTGGTGGCCGAACCAGCTCGACATCGGCGTTCTCCACCAGCAGTCGAGCCTTTCGGACCCGATGGGCGAAGCTTTCGACTACGCCGCGGAGTTCAAGACGCTCGACCTCGACGCGGTGATCGAGGATTTGCACAAGGTGATGACGGATTCGCAGGATTGGTGGCCGGCCGATTTCGGCCATTACGGGCCGCTGTTCATCCGCATGGCCTGGCACAGCGCCGGCACCTATCGCATCGGCGACGGCCGGGGTGGCGCCGGTGCGGGCCAGCAGCGTTTCGCGCCGCTGAACAGCTGGCCGGACAACGCCAATCTCGACAAGGCGCGCCGGCTGCTGTGGCCGGTCAAGCAGAGATACGGCCGCAAGATCTCCTGGGCCGACCTGTTGATTCTCACCGGCAACGTCGCGCTGGAATCGATGGGCTTCAAGACCTTTGGCTTTGCCGGTGGCCGCGCCGATGTCTGGGAGCCCGAGCAGGATGTCGACTGGGGTTCGGAAACCAAGTGGCTCGACGACAAGCGCTATTCCGGCGACCGTGAGTTGCACGGCCATCTCGGCGCGGTGCAGATGGGCCTGATCTACGTCAACCCGGAAGGGCCGAACGGCAAGCCGGATCCGCTGGCCTCGGCCCGCGACATCCGCGAGACCTTCGCGCGCATGGCAATGAACGATGAGGAAACCGTGGCGCTGATCGCCGGCGGCCACACATTCGGCAAGACCCATGGGGCCGGTGATGCAGCACTTGTCGGCGCCGAGCCGGAAGGCGCGGGCATCGAGGCGCAGGGCCTCGGCTGGTCGAGCAAGCATGCCACCGGCATTGCCGGCGATGCGATCACGTCCGGCCTCGAAGTTACCTGGACGACGACGCCGACCAAGTGGAGCAACAACTTCTTCGACAATCTCTTCAACTTCGAATGGGAGCTGACCAAGAGCCCGGCCGGGGCCCATCAGTGGACGCCGAAGGGCGGCTCTGGCGCGGTTACGGTGCCGGACGCGCACAATCCCTCGAAGCGTCATGCGCCGGCAATGCTGACCACCGACCTCGCGCTGCGGGCCGACCCGGCCTATGAGAAGATCTCGCGCCGCTTCCACGAGCATCCGGAGCAGTTCGCCGATGCCTTCGCCCGTGCCTGGTACAAGCTCACCCATCGCGACATGGGGCCGGTCGTGCGGTATCTCGGCCCGCTGGTGCCGAAGGAAGAGCTGATCTGGCAGGATCCGGTTCCGGCCGTCGACCATGAGCTGGTCAGCGACCAGGATATCGCATTGCTGAAGGCCAAGATCCTGGCTTCGGGCCTCAGCGTTTCGCAATTGGTCTCGACCGCCTGGGCCTCGGCCTCGACCTTCCGCAACTCCGACAAGCGCGGCGGCGCCAATGGCGCGCGCATTCGTCTGGCGCCGCAGAAGGACTGGGAGGTCAACCAGCCTGTCGAACTGGCCACCGTGCTGGCGAAGCTCGAAGCCATCCAGAACGAGTACAACGCAGGCGGCAAGAAGGTCTCGCTGGCCGACCTCATCGTGCTCGGCGGCGTCGCCGCGGTCGAGAAAGCCGCAACGGATGGCGGCAATGCGGTGAAGGTTCCCTTCACGCCCGGCCGCACCGACGCCTCGCAGGCGCAGACCGACGTCCATTCCTTTGCGGCGCTCGAGCCGAAAATTGACGGCTTCCGCAACTATGTCAGGGGCAAACCGCCGATGTCGGTCGAAGCCATGCTGGTCGACCGGGCGCAACTGCTCAACCTGACGGCGCCGGAGATGACGGTGCTGGTTGGTGGCCTGCGCGTGCTCGGCGCCAACACCGGCGGCTCGAAGCATGGTGTGTTGACCGACAGGCCGGGCACGCTGACGAACGACTTCTTCGTCAACCTGCTCTCGATGAGCACCATCTGGGATCCGGCCTCCGAGCCGGGCTCGCATGAGGTCTATGAAGCACGCGACCGCAAGACCAGGGCAGTCAGGTGGACCGCCACACGCGCCGACCTGATCTTCGGCTCGCATGCGCAGCTGCGCGCGCTGGCCGAGGTCTACGGGTCGGCGGATGCCGGGCAGAAATTCGTTGGCGATTTCGTCAAGGCGTGGACCAAGGTGATGAACGCCGACCGTTTCGACATCGCTGCCTGATACAACCTCCCAAACGAAGGGGGGGGGGCGCGGCGAGCGGCGCCCGATGTTCAGCGAGTATTGGGGAAAAAGAAGTTGAGAAAAAAGAGCATTGGAGGTCAAACCGACACAAAATGGCCCAGCAGACAGCCACTCCGAAAAGCA